>JAPOUQ010000017.1 GCA_026708585.1 Gammaproteobacteria bacterium | reverse complement strand
GTCTTGGAAAACATTGTGATGCCGATCACAAACACAAAGCGAATATGGTCTTCAGAACTCTTGATAATGCTGTAGATTTCTCTCAGACAATCCCGGTTCACTCGGGCCTTCTCCTCATCTTCCAGTACATCCAGAACCGGCTTGTCATATTCGTCAACCAATACCACTACCTGTTGACCGGTCGCTTGGTGAAGATGAGACAGAATACTGCGAAGCCGGTTTGCAGAATCTGTGAACGGCGGTAAGGACTTCAGATCAAATGCCAACTCAATATCCTGTAATTGGTTGAGTATATTGGCCTCTATGAATTCAGGCGTACTCACTTTCCCATCTAGGGTCAAGCGAACGACTGGATATTGAACCGACCAGTCCCAGTGCGGGTGAATATCCAGACCACGAAAGAGAGGCTCATTACCCTCAAAAAGTTCCTTTAGTGTACTCACCAGAAGACTTTTACCAAAACGGCGGGGATGGGAGAGAAAATAGAAGCGTCCCTGTTGGATCATCTCCCGAATCAAGGGGGTCTTGTCAACATAGTAACAACCCTCGTTTCGTAGATTAGCGAACGCTTGATAACCGATCGGTAACGGACGACATTCTGTCTGAATATTTTTATTCATGATGTGATCATCTTGACATATCAGAGCGATTAGTTACCGAATATAGAAAAACTTACACATCAAAGATGGCCTCAAGACCAACCAATTTTGCTATTGCAAGCGTGTGCTTCGGGCAATTATTAAATCCGGAAAATTCTGAAGTTTCGTTTAGTTTGGCATGCCAGTAAATCAGTAGGGCAAGTCCAGAACTATCCACTTTTTCAATTTTTGAAAGATCTATAGTGTGAACTGGTTCCGCAAAATGTGGATAACGCTTAAACAGGTTAGGGACGGTTTGTATATTCAACTCACCTTCGAGAACGAGTCTTCCATTATTGATTTCGATGTTGATCATGAGGACAAAAATCGATCATTGCTCTTTCGCATGGAATCGATGGTTTCAGTCAACCCCTTCTCGAGAATTGAAGATTGGAATACTCCACGATAATTGATTACCATATTGAGCCCAGCTACGGAAAGGTTGTAAATCTTCCATGGTCCGTCCTCACTCGTTCGAATCATAAAATAGTCAACTGGAACCGGTGACGTTCCATTACCAAATACTAACTCGGTTCGTACTGTCGCCAATATACGCTGTTTTTTCTCTTTGATTTCTGCTCCTAGAATTCGAATAAACTGCCTGCCATCGTACTTAAAAAGTGCTGAACTATATGTTGCAATCATTAAACGCTTAAACTCGATAGCAAACTCATCACGCTGCTGTTGGCTGGCCATTTTCCAATGCTTTGCTAGTACCAGTCTTGCAATACGGTCAAAATCAAACAAGGGCACGATGGTTCGATCTAAAAGCGCAAGAAACGCTGATGTATCATCTACTAGGCGATCCTTGCTTTTGATAAATTCCTGTAGAGCTAATTGAATCGTCTGATCCAATAATATGGTTGGGTCATCTTCTGCATAACTAGGCCCTGATCCAATGGCAAGTACAATGCACAGGGTCATACCTATCAACACTCGACGAAGCCAGTCAAATTGACCATGTCGAAAATGTTCTACAACCAACCCCTGCCGTTTACTCATTATCCCGGCCATACAAAAATTGTCCAATTAATGTTTCGAGTTGGACTGCCGATTGTGTAAATTCCATTTCATCGCCTTCTTCGAGATAAAACTCCGAAGATCCTGGAGATAAGCCGATAAACTGGGCACCTAACAGGCCGGAAGTCAGAATTGATGCCCCTGTATCATCAGGGAGTTCATCATAGTAACTGAATATATCCATACTGACCACCGGTATATACTCTTCAAGATCAATTCGAATGCTCGCCACTCGCCCAACCAGCACGCCACCAATCATAATCGGGGCATTTTCCGCCAGCCCCCCCACATTCTCGAATTTGGCTTCAATTCGGTAGGTATCATGTGATCGAATTCCTGAATCCGTAACTTGAACAGCAAGCATGGCAACTGCAGCGATTCCAGCAAGCATGAAGATACCTACCCAAATTTCGATTGATCTGTTTGAACGCATAGTTGGATCTACTCTCCAAACATCAGAGCGGTCATGAGGTAATCACTGGCCAATACCGTTAGTGACGACCAGACCACGGTACGTGTTGTTGCTCTGCTGATCCCCTCTGAACTTGGCGTTGAATTATATCCTTCATACAATGCTATCCATACCACTATGACCCCGAATACGCAACTTTTAATTATGCCATTAATTATATCTTGGAATAAATCAACACCCGACTGCATCGAATGCCAATACACTCCTGAATCAATCCCGAATTGACCATGACCAACAAGATAGCCTCCCAAAATACCAACAGCACTGAATAGGGCTGCAAGAATTGGTAACGATATTATACCCGCAACAAAACGTGGCCCAATAATACGCTTAATCGGATCGATCGCCATCATTTCCATAGCTGCAAGTTGTTCAGTTGTCTTCATCAAGCCGATTTCTGCTGTCAGGGCAGATCCGGCTCGCCCAGCAAACAGTAAAGCAGATAAAACCGGTCCCAATTCCCGAACGAGAGACAGGGCAACTATGAGACCTAGACTCGATTCAGCGCTAAAGCGAACCAATTGATAATAGCCCTGCAAACCCAGCACCATACCAACAAACAATCCAGAAACGACGGTTATCAGCATTGTCAAAACACCGATCGCATACAATTGTTCAATGATCAATCGACTTCTCGAAAAGCTGGCCGCTGCACCCTTTAGGGCACTTACTAAAAATAAGAGAGAAGAACCCAGATGGACCGTGAAATGAATCCCTTGCCGACCGAGTTTTGCAATCAAATCCATGGTTATATATCCTGCAAGTCTTCCAGATAGTCTCTAGCAGGGTAATGAAATCGTACCGGCCCGTCAGACAACCCTTGCATAAACTGCTGAATAGCAGGGTCATGATGGGTCATCAGTTGATCCGGTATACCGCTCGCCGACACCATTCCACGATCTAGCAAGAACATGTAATCAGCAATATCACATCCCTCCTTGATATCGTGAGTAACCACAACTGAGGTTAGATTTAGAGCATCGTTGAGATTTCTGATCAGTTTGAGAATGATACCCATGGAAATTGGATCAAGACCAACGAATGGTTCATCATACATAACAATTAACGGATCAAGTACGATTGCTCTAGCCAGTGCAACTCGCCGAGCCATACCACCCGAGAGTTCTGAAACCTGCATATCTCTAGCTCCTCGCAGTCCTACCATTTCGAGTTTGGTCAATACTTGAATTCGAATCAATGGCTCTTGTAGATCTGTGGTCTCACGTAACGGGAAGGCCACATTATCAAAAACATTTAGGTCGGTGAGCAAAGCATTTTGCTGAAACAACATACCCATTTTTCGACGCATTTTGTATTGCAATTGACCCGGTTTCGTGAACACAGGTTGACCATCGAATTCTAAGTTACCACTAGTGGGTGCCAGTCGTCCTCCAAGCAAGCTAAAAAAAGTTGATTTACCACACCCGCTCGGCCCCATAATTACAGACACCTTACCGCGAGGAATATTTATACTAAGGCCTTGGAATATGGGTCGATCACGATATGCAAAATGGATATCGCTGGCCGTGACAATGAAGTCTTCTGAAGTTTGTTGCAACTGAATCTTTTTTTCAGATGGTTAATTGAAATGGGAATATTCTGGAAATCGACCTAACTTAGATTGCAAAAGTTTATTTTTGGAATTATATCCATGACACCCATAATCAGGTTACCCCATAGTTCTTTTCACTGTTCAAAGGATTGA
Source organism: Gammaproteobacteria bacterium (assembly GCA_026708585.1). Taxonomy (GTDB): domain Bacteria; phylum Pseudomonadota; class Gammaproteobacteria; order Arenicellales; family Poriferihabitantaceae; genus Poriferihabitans. The sequence continues at coordinate 50,353 of JAPOUQ010000017.1, read as the reverse complement.
CGAAAGCCAATATCCCTCTACGTACAGTTGCCCTAATCACGCAGGCCAATAGATTGCGAACTACATTCAAGTCCACAATTTCGGTATGATCAAAAGCCTCACACTGGAAAACCGCTTGCATTTTTCGCTTTTCTTGATCAATGTCCCCACAGTCAGTGCAGGTTTGTGGTGTATAGGCAGAAATGATCTTATTCACCTCTGCCTTGTCATTGAGTTTCTGTTTCAGTCCCTGAAAATAATTCCAAACAAACCGAGAGGGTCCTACTTGACTCAAAAGATTAGAGACCTTGGAACGACCTCCTGACATGAGACCGTTGGTTATGTTTCGGCAGAACTGATAAATACCCAAATGGTTAGGCTCTAGTTATGATAAGTGTATATTTTAGCATATTTTCTATTGGTTATTAGATCGATAATCGACCTTTTCATTTCGTCATATACCTATACCACTTATATGCTTGTAGTTCACGAAATACGCAAGCCTGCTGAAACACTACTCAATATATTTAGAACAATTTTTATTTCCCAATAAAAATGATCGATATTTGTGAATGCTTGATGGACTTTCCGGTTGGTTTTACTGTCAAAAAGCAATCCAGCAAACAAATGGATGCTAGTTTTCTTCCAGTTCCTTGGGAAGAGTAAAACGTACACTCTCTTGCGTCCCGTTCAATGACACAATATCGAGGTTAGCAAAATCGCGTAATCGATCAATAACGTCCTTGACCAAATCCTCTGGGGTGGAAGCTCCAGCCGTTACGCCAATTCGACTACGTTTTTCAAACCATTCAGCATCTACATCTTGAGGATCTTCAACCAAATAAGACGGTATATCCATCTCCAAACCTAATTCACGCAATCGGTTAGAGTTAGAACTGTTGTGTGACCCCACAACGAGCATTATATCGATTTGTTTTGCTAGTTCCTTGACTGCGCCTTGGCGGTTCTGGGTTGCGTAACAGATATTCTTGAGATCTGGACCGATTATTTTTGGAAAACGTTCCCGCAACCGAGCAATGACATCCTTAGTATCGTCAACAGAGAGTGTGGTCTGGGTAATGTATGCAACCTTATCAGGGTCTTTGATATCCAATGAGTCTACATCCTCAATTTCACTGATTAGGTGAATTAGTCCATCAATTTGACCCAATGTCCCTTCAATTTCAGGATGGTGTGCATGACCTATCAGGACAATTTCATATCCTTGAGCCGAATATTTCTGGCCTGCTTTATGCACTTTGGTAACCAAAGGGCACGTCGCATCCAGTGATTTCAAATCGCGTTCGATTGCATTTTTTTCAACTTTCCTGGATACTCCGTGTGCACTGAACACAGTAACAGCACCAACTGGGATTTCCTCGATGTCCTCAACAAATACAGCACCTTTCTTACTAAGAGTCTCCAAAACTCTTCGATTATGAACAATTTCGTGTTTCACATAGACTGGAGGGCCATATTTCTCTAGGGCCAGTTCGACAATCTGAATGGCACGTTCAACACCTGCACAAAATCCTCTAGGTTGTGCAAGGACTACCTTTATATTTTCATGAATACTTTGAGTTTCCATAGTGCCACTAACACAAGAACAATCAGAGTTTTTAGTATACCACAAAATCGCTTCTACTAACTGGGATTCAGGGGGAATTCAAGCTAACGGAATTGCCAGATCCAAAAATTAGCGAGGGCTGGTTCAATCGCGTTTTAGTCTTAACAGAGTACTCTATATCTTTGCTTTGAAGCGCAAGACTTGGAAATATTCTTAGAGGAAATTTCGTGGCTTGTCTCTAAAAAACCAAACGAGAGATCACGTTGCACTTCGAACGTAAACTCATAGAATGATTTCCATGAAATCGATGTCCATCTTTACAAATTACTATAGATTAAACAAGTCCATTAAGTCCTTTTTGTTGAGTTTCTCTGATAAATCCAATGTAACATCATCCACCAACGTATCAAACAAATGTTGTTTTTCAAGAAGTATTCGATCAATACGTTCTTCAACTGTATCTATGCACATATACTTAAAAACATTTACCTTAATTGTTTGGCCAATCCGGTGTGATCGACCCTCTGCCTGTTTTTCAACTGCCGGATTCCACCAACGATCCATATGAAAAACATAAGAGGCTTCTTGAAGGTTGAGACCAAGTCCACCAGCTCTTAACGATATAATCAATACTTGATGTGATGGAGAATGTTTGAATCGATGTATAACATCGCTACGTTCAGGTGCACTAAGATCACCCGTTAATATCAGAGGGTTGAACTCACCTAGTGCATTGGCAATTCCTATAACCCCAGTCGACTGCTTCTTAAATTGAGAGAAAATTAATGCCTTGTGCCCTTGGTCAGACAGAATGGAAAGGCGATCTCTAATATCATCGATTTTGCTTGACGATCCTGTTCCGGGATCAAAATTACAAATTTGCTTCAAACGAATGATTAGTTCTAAGATATGGGAGATCTTTACCTCAGTCCCGAGAGATTTAAGATAAAAAATGCCTTCTTGCTCGGCTCGATCGTAGGATAATCTCTGCTTTGCATTTAATTCAACTGGGATTTTGTGAATTATTTTTGGTGGTAAATCCTCTAGTACTTGTGACTTCTTTCGCCGAAGCTGGAGTTCTTGATGCCGTTTTCTCAGTTTTTCGCCAGGCCAATAATATCTCCGTTTTGCATTTTGGTCATGATCAACAAACTCCATAATTGATGCCAAATCACTTTCATGATTTTCAATGGGTGTTCCGGTTATTGCCCAAGATCGAATGCGAGGAAGGTTCTTTATGGCATCTGATGTCGATACCCAATTCTTTATGCGTTGGGCCTCGTCAAGTATTACAAGATCCCATAATTGACAATCCGAAATCGGAGAATTCTTAACTCTGGATAATTCGCCCTACAACCCACTAGTAAGCCAGAAAGTTGCCTCTCTCACGGACAGACCAATAGAAAACTATACAACATGCATGATCCTGTAAAATTGCTAAAATTAGGATACACCCTTAACTTCATTCACTGATAACGCTTCTTAGGTTATTATTTCCCTACCGAGCACCAGACCTAAGCACTTTCCGCGTGTCGCATCAGCAAATTCGTTTCCTATTTCTCAATATTGGTCACTTTCTTGACCACTTATTTGTGCTGATATTTGCAACTGCAGCTGCTCTCACTCTGATATCAGAGTGGAATCTGACTTATGGAGAATTGATTCCGTACGCCACGCCAGGATTTATTGCTTTTGGACTTTGTGCTATTCCTGCGGGTTGGTTGGCTGATAAATGGAGCCGTGAAGGTATGATTGTAGTGTTTTTTATTGGGATCGGCATGGCTTCAATTTTTGTTGGATTTGCTGAATCTCCGATACAGATGGCGATATACCTAACTCTGTTAGGGGCCATGGCCGCAATATACCATCCCGTGGGCCTAGCACTGGTTGTGCAGGATCGACACAATACAGGGGTTCCACTGGCTATCAATGGAATTTTTGGCAATATGGGCGTGGCAACCGCTGCTTTGATCACTGGTCTTTTGATCGATATCGCAGGGTGGCGGTATGCATTCATTGTACCTGGCTTTCTTTCGATTGGTATAGGCTTCGGTTTTTTTCTTTTCATACGATACCATCACGAAAAGAACCGACCTGCCACTCCAGAAAGTACACAGTCTGATGGACCACCCCCGTTCGCACAAAATATTCTTTTGAAAGCGTTTGCCATTGTGCTCGTAACCACCGCAATTGGGGGTATTGTCTTTCAAAGCACAACCTTCGCATTACCCAAAGTGTTTGAAGAACGACTAGGGGAATTGGCTATCTCAGCTACTGCGGTTGGTGGTTATGCATTTCTGGTGTTCACCATTGCTGCTTTTGCTCAGCTGATTGTTGGTTGGTTGGTGGATCATTATCCGGTTCGCAGGGTGTTCGCATCGGTTGCGATTGTGCAGGCAGTTTTTTTGCTAGCCATGACCCAACTTTCCGGTATTGCCGCTCTCCTTATAGCTATCGCTTTCATGCTCGCAGTATTTGGTCAAATTCCAATTAATGATGTGCTCGTTGGGCGGCTAGCAAAGAGTGAATGGCGCGCCCGTGCCTATGCTTTGCGTTATATCGTGACTTTTTCTGTGATGGCATCAACCGTTCCGCTGATCGGCTGGGTTCATGTCCGCTGGGGTTTTGAGGTGCTATTTCCCATTCTCTCTGTGGCCGCAGCACTGATCTTTATTGCTGTTCTATTCTTACCAAAAGCCGTGACAACAGTGCCTATTTCCAGATCAAAGGAAAAATTGCAGGACAAAGAATCCCAGCATTTTGCACATTGACCACTAGTCGTTCATAATCCGCTGGTTTTGTGCTAGATTGAATTTTCAGAAACAGTTGTCCAGAGTAAAACCCATTACTTCCAATAATGGACATTACGACAGTTAAGGCTCAACTCATTCCTGTCTCAATCCTGAAAAAATACGATGCCTAAACTCCAATGAAAACGATCTGGGAATTATGCCCAAACTATTTTTCATGATTCTTGACTGTGTTATGCATTAGATAATCCGAGCCTTACTGATCGCAAGATCAGAACGATAGAACCCATCTCAAGCTATGATTGAACAAATGTCAACCAAACTGGTATTGCTGGTTCTGTTTGCCGCTGCGTTGCATGCTAGTTGGAATGCCTTGGCTAAATCTGGGGGAAGTCCACTTTACAGCATTGCAGCCTACCGTCTGGTCGCAGCGTTGATCTCCCTGAGTCTGCTCTGGGCAGTACCAGCACCAAGGTTTGAAGTCTGGATATTTTTACTTGCGTCCATGTTGATACACAGTGTCTACTATTTTACTTTGGGACGTGCATACTTGAGCGGTGATCTTTCTCTTGTATATCCGTTGTTTCGTGGTCTCGCACCAGTTTTGGTGGCTGCAGGAGCCGCCCTATTTTTTGGCGAAGTGCTGAACCTACAGGCGTTGATTGGAGTCATTTTGGTTAGCGTGGGATTAATGTCACTTGCATTTTTTGGCATCAATCACTCCCATCAAATTACACCTACGCTCTGGTGGTCGCTGGCCACCTGTGTTCTTATCGCCATGTATACTGTTACCGACGGTGTCGGGGTGCGGCATGTTAAAAATAGTCTATCTTACATTCTATGGCTTTTCACCTTGGAAGCTGTCCCTATCGTAATTTGGTTTACTTGGTTTGATCGACGGAAATGGTTTACCTATCTGAAACACAATCGGACTCAGGTACTAGCCGGTGGTCTAGCCTCGTCGGCTGCATATGGTATTGTGATTCATGCAATGTCTTTGGGTCCGATGGCCTTAGTTTCTTCTTTGCGAGAAACGAGTGTGATTTTTGCTGCCCTGATCGGTACCCTATTATTGAAAGAACCATTTGGTCCACAGCGCATTTTTGCGGCGGTTGTAGTCGCCGCAGGAGTCATCGTAATCCGTTACTTTGGCTGAATACAGGCAAAAACAAGAAGGGGAATATTGCGTTCAACACGAAAATTAATCTGTAAAATGAATAATCTCAAACTATGTTCGTCTCTTAGTACTGACTGGTATGAGGTAGCGTTTTTGTAAATAAACGAAACAAAATTTGTAACATGCGATCAGAGCTGGCCAATAGTCCCATGGTAATAGCAGTAAGTTTGACACTGCGTCTTGTGATTTTGACTTGGCTACCACTGCGATAACCGGGATAAGCATGAATTTTTCTGAGTGAAAGTATCGCCATCGCAAGTGCCCACAAGCAAAAGCGCCGAATTCCCTTCTCATGCTTAGGAATCAGTAAGGTGAAACGGAGCGCATTTTCCAGATGATTACGGGCAACGCCAACCAATTCAGTCAATCCCTGCTCATATCGTTGATCTTTCGAATCAATCGATAAATCGGAGAGAGTGAATCCAACATCTGCAAATACTGACCTAGGTAACCAGCACATATTTCTTTTTCGATCTTCCCAGACATCCTTGAGGATGTTTGTCATTTGCAAACCCTGACCAAATGATACAGACAATTGCTGAAGCACTTCTTCCTTCTCTGCAATTTGCTCTGAATATTCACAAAACAGGGTTGCCAACATCTCTCCCACAACACCAGCTACAACATAACAATAGCGAGCCATTTCTGGCAAATCCTCGAGACCATACAAACTAGAGTTTTTTTGAAACTCAACCATACCCCGACTCATAATTTTTACACAGCGCTCAAGTGCTATCCTCTGAGTCGAAGTAAAACTGTGAGTTATCCGAATCACACGAGGGGTGTTTTCTACCAAGTCTAACTCATCAAGATTGGTCGAACACGCTTCCAGTGATAACAAGGGAAGAAGTTCTTTTGCGAATTTTTCGGCTGTTTCTTCGCCCGAAACTACCCGTATAAAGAATTCCGTGAACTGATGTTTCTTTTCAATATCGAGATATTGTTCATCTTCAATCGTATCTGCAATCCGGCACAAGAGATAGGCGTTGCCTACAACATCTTGAAGAGCATCTGGGAGTTGAGGAATAGTCAGCGCAAATGTTCTCGATACACCAACCAATATCTGGTTTTGATAGGCTAAATCACTCTCAGCTTGCTCTGAAAATGAGGACTCGATCATTCGACTTCTCGTTAATCACACTCACTCTTCAAGGAATTGAAAAGATTCATGCTCAATGGTAGCCATCAGTTTCACAGTTTTAATTCAATAGCATTCCAAGGTAGTGTAGACACTATTTCTCATCCTTCGACTGTGCTGTGACTTTCTTCAGATAGTCATTAATTTGTATAAGAAGACCTTCTTGGTCCAGACCGACCTCCTGCCATTGCTCCTGCTGGGTTCCTTGGTTAACATGTTGGTCAGGTACACCGACATTGAGCATTGGCTTGAAGATGAATTGGGATGTCAGAAACTCATTAATTGCAGAACCAGCCCCACCCATGATGACATTCTCTTCAATGGTCACGAGGTATTGGTGCTCATTAGCTAATTTGAGTACTGTCTCTTCATCGAGAGGTTTAACAAACCGCATATTCGCAACAGTCGCATCCAGTTCTTCAGCAATCGCCTCAGCTTGAGTAACCATGGTGCCGAAAGCCATTATTGCCAACTTACCTGATTTGGATTGTTGTCGAATCTCGGCCTTGCCGATCGGTAGCGCCTCCATTTTCTCATTTTCGGGAACTCCGGGACCATTGCCTCTTGGATATCGAACACTAGCCGGTCCTTCATGCAAATATCCGGTATACAACATGTTGCGACATTCAGCTTCATCAGCTGGAACCATGATCAGCATGTTCGGAACACAACGCATATACGACAGATCGTAGACTCCGGCATGGGTTTCACCATCCGCACCAACAAATCCGGCCCGATCAATTGCCAGAAGCACATCCAGATCCTGAATTGAAACATCATGGATCAACTGATCATAGGCGCGTTGCAGAAACGTCGAATAAATGGCCAACACCGGCTTTAGGCCTTCACATGCGATTCCAGCAGTAAAGGTTAGAGAATGTTGCTCAGCAATACCCACATCATAGTATCGGTCCGGGTAGAGTTCAGAAAATTTGACCAATCCAGAACCTTCCCTCATAGCAGGCGTAATAGCAACTAGTTTCGGGTCAACTTTAGCCATATCACACAACCAGTCACTAAACACATTGGTATAGGTACGTATCTTCTTCTTGGGTGGAAATTCTCCGGTTTCGGGATCAAACGAGCCTACTCCATGATAGGCAAGTGGGTCTTCTTCTGCTGGCCCATAGCCTTTACCCTTACGGGTTGCGATGTGCAGAAATCGTGGCCCTTTCATATCTTTGAGGTTTTGCAAGGTTTCGACCAGCGTATCCACATCGTGGCCGTCGACTGGACCGATATAGTAAAAACCCATTTCCTCAAAAAATGTACTCGGTAGAACCATGCCTTTGAGGAGGCCTTCAGCACGCTCTGCATAGCGCAAAACTGAAGGTGGAAAAGTCCCGAGAACAGTTCGTGCTCCCCCCCTTGCCATGGTATAGGCACGTCCAGACAATATCCTCGAGAGATAATGTGAAACCGCACCAACATTGGGTGAGATTGACATATCATTGTCGTTTAGTACCACAATCAGATCTGCATCATCATTACCTGCATTATTGAGTGCTTCATATGCCATGCCTCCGGTCAAGGCACCATCTCCAATGATGGCAACCGTCTGCCGAGATAGTCCCACCTGTCGCATACCAACTGCCATTCCCAATGCTGCACTGACCGAGGTACTCGAGTGCCCGGCACCAAAGGTGTCATATTCACTCTCACGCCGTTTCAAAAATCCGGAAATCCCGCCATGCTTACGGATGGTATCCATCTGATCTCGACGTCCGGTCAGGACTTTGTGAGGATAGGCTTGATGTCCAATATCCCAGACAATGCGGTCGTTCGGGGTATCGAAAACATAATGTAGAGCAATGGTTAATTCTACTGTGCCTAAACCCCCGGCGAAGTGTCCGCCTATTTTTGAGGTGACATCAACCAAAAAATTGCGAATTTCATCTGCCAATTTCTTAAGCTGACTTTCCGGCAGATTGCGAACATCGTTTGGACTGTCAATTTGGCTTAACAATGGGTATTTTTCGGTAGAGATTTTCATGATGTTGTATTTTCCGTTTTCAGTATTCTCTATTGATGCTAAATTCCGCCAGATTTTCAAGAAATTGAGTATCTCCATCTAGGTTTCTTATTAAGTCTATCGCCTCTTGACATACCCGGGAGGCCTCGACACGTGCATTCTCAAGCCCCATGCTTGACACATAGGTTGATTTGTTTTGTCGATCATCGGATTTCGCATCCTTACCTAAAGTTTTACTATCAGATGTATGATCCAGAATATCGTCAGCAATCTGAAATGCAAGCCCCAATGCCCGCCCATATTCAGATAAAATCTCAAGTTCGCGGTCACCTTGCTGTAATTCAATGATACCACCCAACATCACTGAAGCCTCAATCAAGGCACCAGTCTTCAGGGCATGCATTCTCGACAAGTCTTCCAGACTGACCGAGAGACCCGTAAATTCCATATCGATAGCCTGCCCGCCAATCATACCCTCATCACCGATTGCACAAATCAGAGTTCCAACCATGGTTGCCCGAGTCTCCATATCGCATGGATTGAAACGTTCTGATATTAGCGTCTCGATCGCCAGAGTTTGTAGTGCATCACCAGCCAAAATTGCAGTCGCTTCATCAAACTGAATATGACAGGTTGGACGCCCTCGCCTCAAGTTATCATCATCCATGGCTGGCAAATCATCATGCACCAGTGAATAGGCATGAACTAACTCTACTGAACAGGCAGCAGCGTCCAATGCTTTTTCTGAAGCACCAAAAAATTCACCTACACCGTAAACAAGAGTTGCCCTCAACCGTTTTCCACCTCCTAAAGTCGCATATTTCATGGCCTTGAGGAGAGTATCAGACTTTACAGAACGACTAGCGAACAATTCATCTAGAGCATTCTCTACACGAGCGGCATTCCTCAGTAAGGTTGTGCGAATATTATCCGCTATCAGCATATTCTTCTATCCTCATCACTATTCTTCACCACTTTCTTTTGGCATGGATTCTAGTGATTCCTGACCATTCCTCATGATCAGTTTTTCCATTCGTAACTGCGCTACTTCAAGGTTTTTTTTGCATTTTTCAGACAAAGCCATACCATATTCGAAGTCCTTCATAGCCTGCTCTAAAGGCTGTTCACCACGCTCCATCCTCTCGACAATGGTCTCGAGTTCCTTGATAGCCCACTCAAAGCTGAAGTCATCCGATGTCGGGGATTCAGAATTATTTTCTACCATAGCAATGATCTTTAAAATATATATATTGAATTATACTTGCAGCCTCAAGCTTTGGTTAATCTTATCGTTTCAACCTCGGTTTCAAGTTCGATGGATTCTGGTTCACGAGAAGGATTTGCCGACCATGTATTCCATATGCCTCTTGAGCAAATTATAATATCAGAGCCTTTCGCACCATCTCGGCTTGATTCCAAAAATACGGTTTGCTTACAAACTTAAGAACTAATCAATCACAACTTCAACTGCTTTTAACTTATGAGTCGAGATTATACAGCCTCAGCAATTGAGGTACTTACCGGTTTAGAGCCGGTCAGGAAGCGACCCGGCATGTATACCGAAACAGAGCGCCCGAATCATTTGGCACATGAAGTAATCGATAACAGTGTTGATGAAGCAATATCTGGTTATGCAAACCTGATTCAGGTTACATTGCATGAAGACGGTTCGATGACCGTCACAGATAATGGTCGAGGCATGCCAGTTGATACCCACGAGGAAGGAGCAAGTGGAGTTGAAGTGATCCTGACTCGATTGCACTCTGGAGGGAAATTTACCGATAAACACTACACCTATTCCGGTGGACTACATGGTGTCGGGGTATCGGTGGTCAATGCCTTGTCCTCGAGTCTGGAGATCTGGGTCCGGCGAGATGGTGGCTTATTTCATATGGCATTTGAAAATGCGGAAAAAACAGCTGAGCTCAGCCAACTAAGTTCCTCACCACGTGGTAAAACAGGTACAACTTTGCGATTTAAGCCCGATCCTGAGTTTTTCGATACGACCCAATTCCATATCCAGAGTTTAAAACGCAATTTGCGAGCCAAGGCAGTGCTATGTCCAGGTCTCAGCGTTGAATTTACAGATGAGAAAAATCCAGAGCAAAATGAGTGCTGGATATACCATGATGGGCTAGTCGAATATTTGAGTGATTTGGCCGAATCCCTGTCTGTGCTACCCACTCCTCCCTGCCTAGGTCAATACCGGCATGAACTCGGCGAGGCCGACTGGGTCGTTTGCTGGGTTGAGGACGATGAAGATGGACCGACTGAAAGTTATGTCAATCTCGTGCCGACCACCCAGGGGGGAACGCACGTCACGGGATTTCGTGCTGGATTGACTGAGGCTTTGCGAGAGTTTTGCGAATTTCGCAATTTGCTTCCACGTGGCATCAAACTGACCCCTGAAGATGTCTGGAAAAAATGTTCGTTTATCCTATCTGTCAAAATGCCGGAACCCCGATTCAGTGGACAGACCAAGGATCGTCTCTCATCGAAGGAGGCAGGAACAATTGTACAGACCGGCGTCAAAGACCATTTGGCCCTGTGGTTAAATCAACATGTATCGGTAGCTGAGCGTATCGCTCAAATTGCCATAGAACTCGCCCAGATCAGGCAAAAATCCAACAAGCAAGTCAAACGTAAGAAAGTCGGTTCAGGACCGGCTTTACCCGGCAAACTTGCCGACTGTACCAGTGACAATATTGAAGAAACCGAATTATTTCTCGTCGAAGGTGATTCAGCTGGTGGTTCGGCCAAGCAGGCAAGAGATCGAATAACCCAAGCTGTTATGCCACTTCGTGGTAAGATCCTGAATACTTGGGAAATTGAATCATCAGAGGTCTTAGGTTCACAAGAGGTTCATGATATCGCTGTCGCACTCGGTATTGATCCGGGTTCGAATGACCTCTCTGGACTGAGATATGGTCGTGTGTGCATTCTTGCTGATGCCGATTCGGATGGAGCTCATATTGCTACCCTACTTTGTGCATTATTCATGAAACACTTTCCAGTACTCATCAAGGAACGCAAGGTTTGTGTCGCCATGCCCCCACTATACCGCATTGACGTCGCCAAACAGGTGTTTTATGCGGTGGATGATCAAGCTCGAGAAGAAATTATCAAACAAATTGAGCAAGAAGGAATCCGCGGCAAAATTGGTATCCAACGCTTCAAGGGACTTGGCGAGATGAATCCATTGCAACTTCGCGAAACCACCATGAATGTGGAAACTCGAAATCTCTTTGCTCTGGAACTCGGAGATCAGGGCAAAACTACGGAATTAATGGATATGCTACTGTCCAAGAAGCGCTCGACTGATCGTAAAAGCTGGTTAAATCAAAGGGGTAATCAAGCCGAAAATTCTTGATTTTTGCATGGACTCGGCAAGTGATTCAATCCAGATTGGCGAGCACTCTAGCGGCAACTGCAATGGTTGCTTCAATGTCATCTTCGCTGTGGGCAATCGATAAAAATCCAGCCTCAAACGCAGAGGGCGCGAAATAAACCCCCTCAGCAAGCATACCGTGAAAAAATTGCCGAAAACGACCCTGATCACAACGAATGACATCGGCATAGCTAGTTACACTTTGCTGTTCAGTGAAAAACAGACCGAACATGGCACCGACCTGGTTGGCACACATTGAAATACCTGCAGAGGAAGCCACTTCCAAAATACCTCCAACGAGTCGTTTGGTGGAAGACTCTAAAACGGTAAATATATCTGGCTCGTTAATCTCCAGTAGTGTTGCAAGTCCAGCAGCCATAGCCACAGGATTGCCGGATAGAGTGCCAGCCTGATAAACATCGCCATCTGGGGAAAGACAGGCCATCACATCCTCCCGCCCCCCGAAAGCTCCAACCGGCATTCCACCACCGATGACCTTGCCCAAGGTTGTGATATCAGCAGTGATGCCATATCGACCTTGTGCTCCCTTGGGACCAACCCGATATCCGGTCATCACTTCATCCATTATGAGTAAGGCACCATGACTCAGGCAGATTTCCTTGATACCAGATAAAAATCCTTCTGCTGGGGGTATACAGTTCATATTACCGGCCACAGGTTCGATAATAACTGCAGCAATTTGATTTTTCTTCGCATCAAAGATTGCCTTGACAGAATCAAGATCGTTATAGGTCGCCGTCAGGGTATGTTCTGCCAATGCATCAGGTACTCCTGGAGAATTTGGCACTCCAAATGTCAATGCTCCTGAACCTGCCTTAACCAACAAGCAGTCTGCATGACCATGATAGCAACCCTCAAATTTAATGATTGCATCACGTCTGGTAAAACCTCTAGCGAGTCGAATCGCTGACATGGTCGCCTCGGTCCCTGAGTTGACCATACGGATTTTTTCGATCCATGGCAGTTGCTCACAAATCAATGTTGCAAGTTTCGTTTCAATCTCGGTAGGAGCACCATAACTCAAACCGAATTCAACCTGTGTCTTGACGGCTTGAATTACGGCTGGATGAGCATGCCCTAGAATCATTGGCCCCCATGATCCTACATAGTCAATGTAGCGTGCGCCATCTTCAGAATACAGGTAGGCACCATTCGCATGATGGACGAATACGGGGGTTCCTCCGACTGACTTAAAGGCCCGTACCGGCGAATTTACACCTCCGGCAATCACGCTTTTTGCATGATCAAACAATGTCTTGTTATCAGTCATCGTTTCAATTCATTTGCTGTCTGATTTCAAGTAATTGGATAAAATTATTTCGTTCTAACCTCAACTGGCTTGCTTCCAATAGAAACAAAGCCTGTTCATCGAACTCGGTACTCAGCCAAGTAAATGGCGTACGTTCTAGTAATTCCTCAAGTCGCTCTGATGCGGTACCCGACTCAACAATAATTATACCGTTTGGGGCCAGATACTTGACAGATTCAATGAGCAATTCAAGAAGAAAATCCAATCCATCTATACCTCCATGAAAAGCAATATCGGGTTCCATACAATATTCTGGAGGTAGCATTCTGAGTCGGTCGGTTGAAACATAGGGAGGGTTGCACACAATTAGATCAAATTTTTGATCAATACCTTCAAACATGTTGCCCTGATGCAAACGGACACGCTCTCGCAAAGAATAATCCGAGATATTGCGGGAAGCTACCTCTAATGCATCGGCTGAGATATCACTAGCAAGAACCGATACATTGGGAAAAACTAAGGCACAGCAAATGGCTATACATCCGCTCCCACAACACAGATCGAGCATGGTTCTAATTTGATCTGGATCGACCCATGGGCGGAATTGATAGGGAATCCATTCTGCAAAATAAGAGCGTGGAATGATCGCTCTTTCATCGATATAGAAGCGATGTCCCGAGAACCACGTTTCTTGCAAAATATACGCCAAAGGCTTCCGGTCATGGATTCGCTCAAAAGTGATTTCCTGCAGAGTGGAGATGGCATCATTGTTTAAGATCAGGTCGTGTGCATGATCTTCCGTTGCTATATACGTTTGGAAATCTAAGCCTAATGCAGCGAAAACCATGCGTAGCGCTTCATCCTCTGCATTCTGGAAGCCTTGACCATACCAGAGGTTGGCTCTCTCAAGTTGCTGAGCGGTATTGATAACCGCTTCAGAGAATCTCACGTGTACTTCTTGCTGGATTGGGTGAAATTGACCAGTCGTCCGTTATCAATTCCGACGAAATGAAATGTTGATTTATCGTTTGTAACGGCTATGGAAGCGGCTCACTCGTCCGGCTGTATCAACAATTTTTTGTTTGCCTGTATAGAACGGGTGACAGGTTGAACAAATTTCAACATGCAAATCATGGCCTAGTGTCGAACGTGTTTCAAAGTTTGCTCCACAAGCGCAAATTACCTTAATTTTAGAATATTCAGGATGAATATCAGGTTTCATCAGAGTCTCCCGAAACAGTGTTTATTTTCATTTGTCTGATCGAATTGGTCAGGATTTGCGATGCTAAAGGGAAAGCTCTCTAGTGTCAAGTTAAACGCAACTGATTTTCAATAGGGATAACCTAGGAATTAGAAAAAAATGGCAAGCACGCTATATTCTTTTGTTTCAAGTAAAATCAGAGAGAAGAGGAGTGATAAAGGTTCTTCAATCGAAATGTGACTTACCTGACGCAAATTCCAATAGACAATTTTCCAGATTTATGGTTCGACCGCACCATTTCGCTTCAAATCTGGTTATTGATTCCAGTCATTCTATATTTTCAGTGTTTCGGCAACATGAGAATGAAGTGTATCTTAGACAATCATTTGGATACCATAGATCTTCCAGATACCACAAAGATAGTAAACTTTCGACCGATACAAAGCATATCCATACATCCTGCATGAGAGTTTGTAAGCCAAACATGAACAAGAACTGTTATACGATTGGACTGACCGGAGGGATCGGAAGCGGTAAATCGACTGCCGCTAACATATTCAGCAATCTGGGAATATCAGTACTAAGTGCCGATCAAATTTCTCGAGAATTGGTTACACCCGGAAGCCCACATCTCAAACAAATCATGGATGTTTTTGGATCGGATATTCAACACAACGATGGCAGTCTTGACCGCAAAGGATTGGCAAAAATTGTATTTAATGACCCAGAACGGCTCAAAATCCTTGAATCAATTCTGCACCCGCCAATCCGGAAATACATGTGGGATGCAGTGTCTATACTCAAAGAGGATTACTGCATTTTGGAAATTCCACTGTTAATCGAAACCGGCCAGCACCAAACGGTGGATCGGGTATTGGTTGTGACTTGTGATCCCAACACGAAAATCCAACGCCTTACCCGCACCCGAAACCTAACCGACAAGGATGTACAAAAAATCATGTCTGTACAATTATCTGACCAACAACGAATTCAATATGCCCATGATGTTCTAGAAAACGATGGCTCACTGGAAGATCTAGCGAAGCAAGTGAAAAAATTTCAAACTCTCTATTCATCACTCTTTGTTCTCTGAACCAATCCCTCAATCTGGGGGTGATTGAGGATCCTATGTACAGCTTCCAGTACATCCATCTCGCGAATTGTTGTACTATCACACCAAACATAATCCTGGCCCTCCCTACCCCTAGCAATACCTTCGTAGGAATCAACCACAAACACTTCAAGTTCAACTCGGGTATATTCATAATCATGCTGGAATGTCATCAAATGGGTAGCATTCGTTACTTGTATCCCAAGTTCTTCCTCAAGTTCCCGAAATAATGCGGTACGCGCATCCTCTCCAAATTCAACCTTACCGCCTGGAAACTCCCATTTACCGGAAAAAGGTGTCCCAAAGCGACGTTGCTGTAGAAAAAACTTGCATTCAGGATTGGCTAATATGCCAACAACCACCCGCAATCTCTGATCAACTTCGGTAGTCTGCATTGATGGAAATATAACCATGGGTAAGGTCACAAGTCCAAATCGTGTAGTTGCCTTTACCGATTTGGAGATCGACCTCAATCAATATTTCATCCCCCTCAAGATGTTGAGTAATCCTTGACTCATCATAGCATTCAGATCGTTTACCGTCTCTGACCACGAGCTCGCCACCAATCCATATCAGGAGACTCTCTGCCTGCATGTCTTCACCCGATTTACCCAGCGCCATGATAATTCTGCCCCAGTTCGCATCACCCCCTGCAATCGCAGTTTTGACCAGGGGGGAATTCGCAATCGAATCGGCAATCTTGCGAGCAGAACGATCACATTTGGCGCCAGAAATCCGCACCTCAATCAATTTGGTTGCTCCTTCACCATCTCGAACAATCTGAATAGCAAGATCCTTTAAGAGATCATCTAACGCCTCTCGAAACCCCGTAAACCGAGGATCATCTGAACTGTGAGGTGGAGAATTATTGGCTTTTCCAGTCGCAAACAGCAATAACATATCACTGGTCGATGTGTCTGAATCCACCGTGATCGCATGGAACGTTCGCTCAGCACTTGCTAGCAACATCTCATGCAAATTGATTTGTGGAATGTGGGCATCAGTAAAACAGAAAGCTAGCATAGTTGCCATATTCGGCGCAATCATTCCAGACCCCTTGGTAACGCCACAGAGCGTCACCGGCTGTCCATCTATGGTTGCACAAGTACTCGCACCTTTCGCAAAAGTGTCCGTAGTCAGAATGGCCTCGGCAACTTCTCGCCATGCATCAGGCTTGATGTTGTTGAGCAATTCCGGAATTCGCTCCACAATTCGCTGGACAGGTAGTGATTCACCAATTACACCGGTAGAAGCTAACAGCACTTGATCTGGCTTGCACCCGATTGCTTTGGCTGTTGCTGTAGCAATGCTCTGACAATCCATCACTCCCTGTAACCCTGTAAATGCATTTGCATTACCTGAATTGACAACCAATGCTCTTGGGGAGGCCGTCTCGATATGATCTTTGCTAACGATTATCGGAGCAGCGGGTAATGCAGATTGCGTAAACAACCCGATAGCATTAGTTCCAGACTCCAAAATCCAGATCGCTAAGTCATCGCGTCCAACGTACTTTATCCCTGTACGGCCTGTGGCCATGTTGACCCCAGATATCGGTTGCATATCTGGGAAGTTCTTCGGGGCTAAAGGGCTTCTTCGCTTCTCCTGTTGAGTCACTGAAATCAAATTTTCCCGCAACAATGTTTGAATTTTTTCCCAGAACCACATGGACACGGTTCATTACGTCCTACTTTGCGAGCCGAACGGACATACGTCTGCTTGTTCGAATCCGTCATATCACCTTGCTGACTGGAAGTACTTTCATGCACATACTTCATTTTGGCCTCTTCTGCCAAGCGTTGACGTAGGCGGTTTTCCATTTCAATCTGCTCTTCCTTAGTTGGAATATGTACCCGAGCCAATATCGAGATTACATCGTGACGCACAGAATCAAGCAGAGTATTGAACATCGTAAATGCTTCACGCTTGAATTCCTGCTTTGGATTCTTCTGAGCATAACCTCTAAGACCTATACCCTGCCGCAGATAATCCATATTTGCTAAATGCTCCTTCCATTTTTCATCAAGCACTTTCAACATAATGTGCTTTTCGAAATTGCGCATATTAGCCTCCCCTACCTGTTCGGTCTTGGAGTCATTATTTTTAGCCACAGCTTCTTGAATTCGTGCGCGTAAGGAATCCTCATCCAGATTATTTTCCTTCGATAACCATTCCGAAATGGGCAATTCAAGTTCGAAATCACGCTTAAGGTCGTGCTCAAGCTGGGTCACCTCCCACTGCTCTTCCAGAGTCTGTGGAGGGATCGAATGATCGATTACCTGCCTGATCACTTCCTCCCGGGCGTAGTCGATATAATCCGAAATATTATCACTCTCCATGAGTTCATTTCGCTGATCATAGATAATCTTGCGCTGTTCATTTGAAACATCATCGTACTCTAGAAGCTGCTTGCGCATATCGAAATTATGGCCCTCGACTTTCTTTTGAGCATTCTCGATCGCTCGCGTAACCAATGTGTGCTCAATGGCCTCTCCCTCTTCCATACCCAACTTACCCATCAGCCCAGATATTTTTTGGGATCCGAAAATTCGCATCAGTGAATCTTCTAGTGAAAGATAGAATTGGCTGGAACCCGGATCACCCTGACGTCCACAACGTCCCCTTAATTGATTATCCACCCGCCTTGATTCGTTTCGTTCTGTACCCAAAACATGCAGACCCCCAGATTGAATCACTTGCTCATGCCGGCTTTGCCATTCGACTTTCGTCTTTTCAATCTGACTCAGATCATCTAGTTGTGACAGTTCAATCTCTAGATTGCCACCCAGTACGATATCGGTTCCTCGACCAGCCATATTGGTGGCTATCGTGACTTTACCCGGCCGCCCTGCCTCTGCAATGATCTCGGCTTCCCTTTGATGTTGTTTGGCATTCAAAACCTGATGCGGGATTTTCTTCTTCTTGAGTATGCCAGAGACTAGTTCTGACGATTCAATGGAAGCAGTACCAACTAAAACCGGTTGCTGCCTAGATCGACAATCTTCAATCCCTTTTACAATCGCATCGTATTTCTCCTTTGCAGTGCGATAGACCTGATCCGGCCAATCCTGGCGAATCATCGGCTGATTAGTCGGCATAACCACAACCTCAAGCCCGTAAATCTGTAAAAACTCTGGTGCTTCCGTATCCGCTGTTCCCGTCATTCCCGAAAGATTGTCATACAGTCGAAAATAATTTTGGAATGTAATCGATGCCAAAGTTTGATTTTCCTGTTGAATCGCAACCCCCTCCTTTGCTTCAATCGCTTGGTGCAGGCCTTCTGACCAGCGCCGTCCTGGCATCATGCGGCCAGTAAACTCGTCAATGATCACAATTGAATTGTCACGAACAATGTATTCAACATCTAGCCTGAATACATGATGGGCTCTCAATCCTGCATATAAGTGGTGCAACAAACCAATATGGCTGATATCGTACAGACTCCCTCCTTCAGGCAATAAACCGGACTCAGTGAGTACTCTCTCAGCACTTTCAAACCCCGACTCGGTAAGTGCTACCTGCCGAGTTTTCTCATCAACACTAAAATCACCGGGTCCATCTTCTTCATGTTGACGCTCCAGCAATGGCACAACCTTGTTCATCCGCTCATAAAGCTCAATGTTGCCTTCTGAAGGTCCTGAAATAATCAATGGCGTTCTAGCCTCGTCAATCAGAATCGAGTCGACTTCATCAACAATCGCAAAACCCAATTCACGTTGAAAACGGTCTTGGCCGGAAAATGACATGTTATCCCTAAGATAGTCAAAACCAAACTCGTTATTGGTACCGTAAACGATATCTGACTGATAGGCTAGTTGCTTATTCTCACGGGGCTGGTCAGAATGTACAACTCCAACCGTTAACTCAAGGAATTTGTATATCTCTCCCATCCAGCTTGCATCCCTGTGTGCCAAATAATCATTCACAGTCACAATATGTACCGGTATACCGCATACTGCATTCAGATAGGCAGGCAGTGTAGCTACCAGAGTCTTGCCCTCCCCAGTCTTCATCTCGGCGATCTTTCCTTCATTCAAAACCATCCCCCCAATTAACTGGACATCAAAATGTCGCAATCCAGTGGTTCTAACCGATGCCTCCCGAACCACAGCAAAAGCTTCTTCAAGAAAACTTTCGGCAGTTTCCCCCCCGTTAGCACGATTTCGAAATTCACCAGTTTTTGCCTTTAATTCATCATCAGACAGCGATTGCATTGCAGATTCCAATCCATTGATCCGCTGTACTGATTTCTGCATTTTGCGCAATAATCGCTGATTGCGATTTCCAAAAACCTTATTTAATGCAGTTTGCAACATGAATCCAATGTAGTACGATTAGAAAAAACAAAGTTGACACCAATGACCAGGGATCTATCGAAGTCTTCCACAAAGCCAATCTCGTTCTTTATCAAGCACATTATACGCCCAGAAATGAATGCACCTGATATCGATCAGGATATTCGATTACAAAAAGTCTGGATAACGATCACCGGGAACCTCGCACAATTTGCTCGCCCCTTACTGCAACGGTCCGGAAAATTGGTGATTGAATGCAAGTCGTCAGTCTGGGCCACCAACTTTCGCGCTCAAGCACCGAGCATCTTGGGCAAGTTTAAAGATCGTGACTTCCCAGTCAAGGAGATTGTGGTACGGGTTAAGCCGTCTGATTCAACTCCGAGGAAAGAAACTCCGAAGATTGAACAAAATGACCATGTCATACCAATATCCGAAAAATCCGCAAATGACATCTTAAAGACCGCCCGAACTATCAAGAATCCACGCCTAAAAACATCGCTTGAGAACCTAGCCCTCTCGGCAAAACGTAGACTAAGGAATCAATAAGCCAACGCAACGTCGTTGAAATAAATCGGCACCTCATCCGGATCATCATAAGTCACCAATTCCCATGCGGTTTTATCTTGCATGAGTTTGCGTATCAATTGATTATTTAGCGAATGCCCAGATTTGTAAGCCTGAAACTCACCAATCAGAAGATGACCTGTCAAATACAAATCGCCAATTGCATCAAGAATTTTGTGTTTAACGAACTCACCTTCATATCGAAGCCCTTCCTTATTGAGAATATGGAAAGAATCCAGAACAATCGCATTTTCAAAGCTACCACCTCGAGCAAGTCCGGCATTTTGTAACATTTCCAATTCATCAATAAATCCAAAGGTACGTGCTCGACTAACTTCCTTAATGAAAGAAGTGGTCGAAAATTGCAACTCCTCACTTTGCGTTGAGTTTTGCATGACTGGATGATCAAAATCGATGGTAAATTTGACCTTGAAGCCGGAATAGGGACTTAAGCTCGCCCATTTATCACCGTCATTTATTTTGAGGTGCCGCTTAATCCGAATAAACTTTTTCGGTGCTGCTTGTTCAACAATACCCGCTGACTGTAACAAGAATACAAAAGGTCCACCACTACCATCCATGATCGGAATCTCCGAAGCATTCAACTCGACAATAACATTATCGATACCGAGACCGGCAAATGCAGACATCAGGTGTTCAACAGTCGAGACCCGAATTCCGTCTTTTTCCAGAGTGGTCGATAAACGCGTGTCACGAACATGTTCGACATTCGCTTGGAATTCGCCCATTTCCTGACCCTCGGGATCAAGCCGACGAAACACAATACCCTGATTAGCATGGGCCGGTATCAACCGCAGTGTAACTTTTTCGCCCGTATGCAAACCAATGCCAGTCGCACGTATGGGGTTCTTTAATGTCCTTTGCTTGATCATAGATTGTCCTAAATGACAGACTTTCGATAGTGGCAGTATTATCTGACAAATGGATTATACATATCAGTCATGCCTTTCTTTTATTACAATTTTTTTACTCAAAGAGAAAAATTGATCAATTATGGTCTAATTTCAATGAGGTTTCGAGCGTAATTCGCCTTGATAGTAACAGCCCACTAGATGTCGATTGTATCCAATTACGGTCACTAATCCCAATCGTCTCTTCAGGAAAAAACTGTATGGTACAGATCGCCAACTTCATAGCCTAGTACTCATCGTCTTTCTGATGATGAACAATGATGTCCCTGATAATAGAAACCACTACTTTGAAGTCAACTCTTCCTGAGGGGCAGGCTTCTGGACCGTCGGGATTGACCTTGATGCGTGATATGTCCACGATTTTCAATCTCCTAAAACTGTCCACACAAATGTATTCTGCATTCATTCTGCAAATCCGACATTTTCTTCTGTTCAGTATGCAGTCATCAATTTTATATTATTCAATAAATTCAATGAAATTATTCTTTCTAGGTCTTTTTGAAGGTGGTTTTATCTGACTGTTATTCTGATTTTGAATTAGCAGCCCATGAACATTGCAAATGAAAACTTTAGGGATTTATATCCCATCCTAACCATATCAAATTACATTGACATAAATTCAGTTTTCCATGATCCGTCGAAAATTCCTTTCATTTGCATCACCAACTGAACAACCTGCCTCTGGACTATGTTGATTGTAAATTCTACGCAATCCTTGTTGTAATACCCATATGTCTGAATTCCCCGAACAGTAATCTTCTTCACCAATTTCTAATTACAAGTATCCACAGCATCAAGACGGTAGACCTTGTGTTGATTTGTTCGATAGGATACTGAATATCAGCGGTTCATCAACAGTTTAAACTTTGGTAATGCATCCGGTGTTGTCTTACACTGCATCTTTTGAGACTCGTCTACAAACGCTTGAAACAGCGAGTCGGCTGGGTTGTCGCAATCCGGTTTGATGTGATCAACAGTAGCCAAAAGATTTACTTGTTCTACTTCACTAGGTGGATAGTGGACATCTGACATATTAGATGTATCGATCTTCAATACATCAAAACCGACATCGATACCATTGTTTCCACTATCTTCTTAAATAAGTTTCCCTGCACAGCATATATGCGCTTTGGAAGTCTCAGAGATACCCAGTTTAACATGTTGAGTCATACAGTAATCATCGGTCGTTTTTCCAGATATATTTGGGACGATTTCAACATCAAACTGTACTAGTATGAACCAGAATCGAACAGGTAAACTCAGTCTCGATAAGCATTAATCAGCAATATTTTTAACACGGAGAAATTAGTAGCCGAAAGCAAGACCAAAATTTTGACTGAAACATGTCTAGAACCTTTCCACACGAATTTCCAAGTGCGGTTAGATAACATGAACCAGAAATGATCTCATGATGATATCGATACGGGATATGCTTGCCACACAGTATTGTGACGAAAAACCAAAACCCAGAGAATACCGTTCGTTTGTGATCACACCAGAAAAGCTCCTAAACAACAGTCAATCTAAGTAGATTTTCAATCAGCCTGCATGCGTAACCAGTGAGGGAGATCATATTGTTCCATGCCTTTCTCTGAATAATCGTATGTTCGAGTGCCCGCTGCCATGCGCAACGGTTGATTTTGGCGAAGTGTCTGTGGTTTTTTCGTCGCTGTTCCCAATTCTTCCGTCGATTCCAACGATTCGACAAGACCGATATCTTTTTGGGACGTACTAAAGGTCAAACCAGTCGCAACCACTGTAACACTGATCTCATCCACCATCTCGGTATCAATCGACATTCCAATGATCATATTGCATTCCTGATGATCATATTCACGGATAATTTTACAGATATTCTCAAATTCGTTGATACTCATATTCGGACCACCGGTAATATTGACCAGGATACCCTTCGCTCCCTCGATTTCATCGTCTTCTAGAAATGGACTAGATATTGCCATCTGAACGGCCTCTTCAGCTCGATTTTCACCACTTGCCGTAGCTGAGCCCATAACGGCCATACCCATGGCGCTCATTACAGTTTTTACATCGGCGAAGTCGAGATTTATCTTTCCAGGCTTAGTAATTAGGTCGGAAATACCCTTAACCGCCCCCAACAAAACCTGATCGGCCATGCCGAAAGCAGTATCTACATTCTCATCACCACCTGCAACTTCCCGAATTTTCTCATTCGGAATAATTATCAGAGAATCAACTTGTTTCTGAAGTTCAGCGATCCCATCCTCCGCGACCGCGTTACGCCCCACACCCTCATATTTAAATGGTCGGGTGACCACTGCAACCGAGAGAATTTTTAACTCATGTGCGACTTCAGCTACCACCGGAGCAGCTCCTGTACCGGTTCCACCGCCCATACCTGCTGCGATGAACACCATATCCGCTCCTTCGAGTGCTGATACGATACCATCTCGCATTTCAAGTGCAGCCTTTCGACCGATTTCAGGATCAGCACCAGCACCTAAGCCGCGGGTGATATTTTCACCCAACTGGAGTTTGGTAATTAATCCTGATGAAGCACAACTTAAAGCTTGGGCATCAGTATTTGCGATAATGAATTCGACATCGGTTAAATTAGCCGACAGCATATGCTCAACAGCATTACCTCCAGCCCCGCCAACGCCGATAACCTTGATTACCGCGCGTTGATTTTCAAGTACAAACATAGTCTATTCTCCGTATTGAATGTATAAATGGTGATTGAATTGAAATATTTTTGTTCATGCAAAAATGCTCTTTACCCATCCTGTGATGGATTTTTTTGTTTTTTGTTCAGTTGTATATTCTTTGAGGATCAGGTTCTTGGTATTTTGTCGAGCATAACCGTACTTAATTAACCCGATACCGGTTGAAAAGATCGGATTTCTGATCGATTGCTCTAAATTTCCCTGATAGTCTGGTATTCCTCGTCGAACTGGCAAATGAAAAATCTCCTCAGCCAGTTCAACGATACCATCTAGGCCGGATGTACCTCCAGTAAGTACGATGCCAGAACCAACCAGATTGAGAAAACCGGTGCGATCAAGCTCAGACTGAATCATCACCATGAGTTCATCTACTCTAGGCTCAATGACCTCGGCTAAAGCCCAGCGCTTCAGTTTCTTTGGCGGCCTTCCACCAATGCTGGCAATTTCAATTTCTTGATCTTTGTCGACCAGCTGTACTAGGGAGTTACCGAAACGCTTCTTGATTTCCTCTGCAACAGCTTTGGGCGTATTGAATGCCATCGCTATGTCATTGGTTACGTGATCGCCGGCGATTGGGATTACTGCGGTATGCTTGATAAATCCATCATGGTAGACCGCAATGTCGGTAGTCCCTCCGCCAATATCAACCATGCAAACTCCAAGGTCCTTTTCGTCATTACTCAACACCGATTCTGAAGATGCAATTTGCTCAAGTACCAATGCATTGGCTTCTAGGCCACAGCGACGTATACATTTCATGATGTTCTGAGCTGCACTTGAGGAGCCGGTAACCACATGCACACCGGCCTCCATTCTCACTCCAGACATGCCAATCGGATCCAGAATTCCTTGTTGACCGTCAATCGTGAAATCTTGCGGCAACACATGCAAAATGCTGTGGTCACTTGGCACCGCCATTGCCCGAGCAGCTTCGAGAACATGCCTGACATCCAACGCATCTACCTCGCCATTCTTAATGGCTGCTACTCCATGTGAATTAATACTATGAATATGGGCACCTGCAATCCCAACATAGGCAGAGCTGATATCACAATTGGCCATCAAGCTCGCCTCTTCAACCGCCCTTTGTATCGATTCGACTGTTGATTCAATATCTGAAATGACCCCCTTTTTCATGCCTTTCGAACGGTGATGCCCCAAACCAATGATTTTCATTTGTCCAGTTGCATTGAATTCAGCGACGATAACCAGTACCTTTGTGGTACCGATATCGAGACCAACAAATATGGGTTCTGGAAGCTTTTTGGCCATTTTGGGTTAACCTGCTCTATGAATTTCTTGACTATCCAGACTCTCGCATTGCCAGAGCCTCTTCTTCGTCTTTCCAGCGAATCGCAAAACCGTTGGTATAACGAAGATCGATGGATGCGATCTCTTCGAACCGGTCAATCAGATTTCGGTCCAGACTGGCCACAAACCTGAGGATACGTTCTTTGGCATTTTGCTGATTGACGACCATACGAGTTGGGCTGTTGATCTGCTCAGTAGATTCATGCAATTTAATATTTCTTGTTCTGGTCTTTGACAAAGCACCAGGCAACAATTCAAGATGCCATACGTGCACGTCATCGGCAGTGAGGGAAACCAGAGACAGCCCCCAAGCTGCGAACTTCTCAGACCAGTCAAGATAAGACTCAAATAATTCCAATTCTTCACCAGGGGGTCCGGTGAGCACGGGCAAATGCGCGATTTCATGCGTTTCGATAAACGGTGGAATATCGAGAACCTCTCCGGTATAGTTAATCCACTTGCCGTCATTCCAACGTGCAACAGGATTAATCGGTGCAACCGAGATAACCAGCGATGAAGGCCATTTTCTGTGCGCTGATACTGAGGGTATCCAAGAAATTTTGGTGATTTGATGTTCCAGTTTTCGGAGATTGGCAGAGAAAAAATTTCCATCGAGCTCGGACAAGGCGATCTCCCGAATTTGATCAGAACCTCGACTTTTGAATTCATTCTTCACGGTAATTTGGGTAAACAAGAACCGGTCTTGAATATACCGCTGGTCCACGGCATAAATCAGTCCTAACGGCACGATCAAGGCTGTGATAAATAACATGATTTTTACCCAAAGTCGGATCGACTTTGGCTCAGAAAGAATCTCAGGCTCTTCGTATGCCGATTCAATGAACAAATCCGAATTTTCATCATCATTGACCATTACCGGTTCTTCGAATCTTGAGTCGTTTTTCGGTTCGATAAACAAGTCGCCATATTGTTGATCAGAATTCATCTGTCATCTCCTATAATCCGTACTTCCGGTTGCAAACGGATACCGGTAGTCTGCTCAACTACATCTTGAACATGAACAATTAGTTCTTCAATCTGTCGAG
The DNA here is from genome assembly GCA_026708585.1 of Gammaproteobacteria bacterium. Lineage (GTDB taxonomy): Bacteria > Pseudomonadota > Gammaproteobacteria > Arenicellales > Poriferihabitantaceae > Poriferihabitans. The sequence continues at coordinate 23,947 of JAPOUQ010000017.1, read as the reverse complement.
AGTTTGCTCTGCGTTCGCGGTTCACGATGAAATTTGCATGCACATCGGAAACCACTGCATGGCCAATGGCGCAACCCTTCAGTCCGCTCCTTTCAATCAGACGGGCAGCATAATCCCCATCTGGATTACGAAATACTGAACCTGCATTGGCACTTTGAACCGGCTGAGAGGTATTTCGGCGTTTCCGTTGATCACGAATAACTTGTTGTCCGTCATAGTCAACGGATGCTTTTTCTAAAACCAGTGTAGCAGCAAGAATGCAACAATCCTCCGGCAGTTCAACATGGCGATAACCATATGAGACATCTTGATTTTCAAGGACCATAAGCTCACCGTTTCGATCAACACACTCAATTGATTCCACACGTTGCCAAGTCTCGGCACCGAACGCCCCAGCATTCATGGCCAATGCGCCACCGAATGATCCGGGAACGCTTGCCAGAAACTCAACCCCAATAAACTTGTTTGAAGCTGCTGTCTTTGCTACATTGGCACTGGAAACACCCGACTCTGCATACAATCGACAACCATCGAGAATCTCGATTTTCTTCAGTCCGGATGACAGATGAATCACCATGCCCCGGACACCACCATCCCGGACCAGCAAGTTACTGCCAAGCCCGATCCATGAGATCGGCATGGTATTCGGCAAGGCTCTTAGCAATCGCATCAAATCCTGTTTGTCGCGAGGAAAATACATGTAATCTGCTACTCCTCCGGTTCTCCAGCTGGTATGTCTGGACATCGGCTCATCAAACCGCAATTCTCCCGAGAGAGATTCAGGGGGACAGAACGTTCGATAAGCAAGAGATTCAGACATAGGCCCGCTCCAGATTGTGACTACTTACCGCTAACTTGGTAAATAACTCGACAGCATATTGACCGATGTTGCCCGCTCCCATGGTAATGACCACATCATCCGGTTGGGATATATCTTGGAGAATTTGATTGAGATCGTCAGTCGTTTCGGCAAATTCCACTGTTCCAGCTTGACTCCGGAGTGCATCAGTCAAAGCCTTACCATCATAGCCGGGTATTGGTTTCTCACCGGCCGCATAAACTTCGGTTATCACTAAAGCAGGCACGGACCCCAGAATCTGCACAAACTCATGAAACAGATCTCGGGTCCGGCTGTAACGATGGGGCTGGAAAACTACCACAATGCGGCGCTTTGGCCAACAACCCTGAGCAGCTTTTAAAGTCACTGCAATCTCCATCGGGTGATGGGCATAATCATCTACCAACTCAACTGTGTGATTGTCAAGTTGAATCTTGCCAAGGATTTCAAATCTGCGTGATATACCCTCAAAGTTTGACAACCCGATACGAATCACGTCAAGCGGTACCCCGAGTTTGAATCCGGTTGCAATCACTGCCAATGCATTAAGTACATTATGACGTCCAGGCAAAGCGAGCTTGAATTCACCGATCAACTGATCATTACGAAATACAACAAAAGAACTCTCGAGACCGGTTTGTGAAAACTCACTCGCCTTGAATTCAGCTTCATCCGAAAAACCATAGGTTACATATGAGCGATGCAACCGACTCAAGATATTACGCACACCAGGATCATCAATGCATAGAACTGCTAACCCATAAAACGGAAGGTTGTGCAGAAAATCTACGTAGGTTTGTTCCAGTATTTCAACTTTGCCGTCGTAGGTTTCCATATGATCTTGGTCAATATTCGTAACTACGGCAATCAGCGGCTGCAGATGCAAAAATGATGCATCACTCTCATCTGCTTCAGCCACCAAAAATTCTCCGGCTCCTAGGCGGCTAGTAGTATTGGTACTATTGATGACTCCGCCAACGATAAAGGTCGGATCCATTCCAGCATTAATTAACAGCGTAGACACCAGCGAGGTAGTCGTGGTTTTTCCATGTGTTCCGGTAATGACGATACCCTTTTTGAAACGCATCACCTCCCCAAGCATTTCTGCTCTCGGCACAACCGGAATCTTTTTCAGTCGGGCCGCCTCCAGTTCAAGATTGCTGGGATGAATTGCAGTTGAATACACCACCACATCCGCACTGCCTAAGTTATCCTGATGGTGTCGGTCATACAGTTGGGCTCCCGCCTTTGCTAATCGTTCTGTAGTGCGCGAATGTTGAATATCTGAACCCGAGACTTGGTAGCCTAAATCCAGCAATACTTCAGCGATGCCACTCATACCAACCCCGCCGATCCCAACAAAATGGATATGCTCTACGAATTCGCGCATGCGACCTCCAAGCAGATCTTTGCTACAGAACGTGAAGCCTCAGGCTTAGCCAATGCACGTGCCGCACTGGCCATTCCAATTAACTCATCGGGATTCCGCAGAAGGCGTTTCAGGTCAGTGAGCCAGTCACCCTTATGCCATTCTTGTTCATCAAACATCAGACCAGCACGATTATTGACCAAGAATTCAGCATTGAATGCCTGATGGTCATCAACGGCATGCGGGTACGGCACCAAAATGGCCGCCACTCCAGCACAACAGATCTCGGCAATTGTCATGGCACCAGCCCGGCAGATGACCATATGGCTCCAAGTATAGGCATCTGCCATATTATCAATAAACTGTTCCACCTGACACTCAATTCCCAACCGCTCATACTCTGCGGCTATCAAGGAAACATCTCTCCTGCCACATTGGTGCCAAACTTTCAGGTCATTGAGTTTCAATTTAGCTAGTAATTCTGGTAAATCTCGATTAAATACCGCTGCACCCTGACTACCCCCTAGCACCAGTATTCGGGTCAAATTTTCAGTACCTGACAAACGTTCTGACGGCTGAGGGATCTTGGAGATGCTGTTTCGTACTGGATTGCCAGTCCATATCGACTGGTGAAGACCGCGTGGGGAAGGGAATCCGGACATCACGACTTTTGCAATTCTCGCGAGAAATTTGTTGGTCCATCCTGCGATGGAATTTTGTTCATGCAGGAGTATCGGAAACCCCATCATTACCCCCATCAGCGCACCAGGTCCCGATACAAATCCACCCATACCGATAATCGCATCCGGCTGCTTTTTTCTGATTATCCAGAATACTTGCGTCATCGCCTTGGTCATCATGAATGGCAACTTCAATAAGCCGATGACGCCACGCCCACGCAAGCCTTTGATCGAGATGGCATCAAAAGGAATGTCGGCTAACGGAACCAGACGCGTTTCCAGTCCCTGTTCGCTTCCAACCCAGGAAAGTTCGACTTGTTGCTCTGCCAACTCTTCGGCAACCGCTAGAGCAGGCATGACATGCCCGCCAGTTCCGCCTGCCAATATCATGATGTGGGTCATTGATAGCCCTCCATAGTCCCTTCTTCATAATTCTCTATAGTCCTTTCTTCATAATTATTGACCTGTCGTTCGATCGCAAGCAATAACCCAACTCCAATCATTGAGCTCAACATGCTACTCCCTCCATAGCTGATAAAAGGCAAGGTCAAACCAGTGGTCGGTAGCAATCCGATATTGACACCAACATGAACGATCGACTGAAACGAAATTTGAAAGCCAACACCAAATGCTAATACCGAGCAGAATGTGCTTCCTTGTAACCAACATTTTTTCGCCAGTTGAAACACCATCCATATCAGGGCCGCAAACAGAAATATGATCGCAATAATTCCAACAGAGCCGAGCTCCTCACCTACAATCGCAATCAGAAAGTCATTCTCACCGAAGGGCAAATAGAATAATTTCTGGATACTGTTACCCAAACCTACTCCGAACCACTCCCCACGACCAATCGCAATGAGTGATTGAACCAGTTGATAGCCACTACCATCGGCATCATTGAATGGATCTAGATAACTGAACAGTCTTTCTCGTCGATAATCGACGGCCAGAATCAGTATCGCAATAACAACAATACAAAACGATCCAAACTTAAAAAAATCAAACAACCGAACCCCGGCTATAAACATCATTACCGATACAGTGACTGTTATCACCATTGCCATCCCAAGATCCGGCTGGAGCAACAGTAATAGGCACACCGGACCCAATACCAAGAAAAATGGCTTCCAGATTCGCAAAGTCTGGACTATATGGCGATGTTGTGAGAGATAAGCCGCAAAGAAAATGATGGTCATGATTTTGGTCAGTTCGGCCGGTTGAACCCTAGCCACACCAATATCAATCCATCGAAGGCTACCGTTAATTTCAACTCCGATACCCGGTATCAATACCAATATCAGCAACACGATACCAATCCCCATGAACCTCTTGCTGTGATATTGTATCCAGTCAAGTCTGACGTGGGAGACTATCCACATCACCAATACACTCACTGCGATATGGCCTAAATGTCGCAAAAATTTTTGGTAATTCGCTGCCAACGACTGATCCGAACTGATTGCGGTTGCGGAAAACACCATAATCAGGCCAAAGACCATCAACACGGATACAATCATGAACAGATAACTGCTTACAATGCCGGAAAAAGTACCGGCCAAGCTGACTTCACCTAGGCTCAATCGGGTAAACTTTAACCGGTTCATGAGCGTACGCATTGGCTCACAATCTCCACAAAACATTCACCTCGATGAATGTAATTCTCAAACATGTCATAACTGGCACAGGCCGGAGAAAACAGCACCACCTCACCTGGATTGGCCAACATAGAAGCCATCTCGACGGCCTGTTTGAGCGAATTAGCATTGCTTCTTTTGGTGTCATGGGATAGTGCTGCTTCAATCACATTTGCATCTTCGCCTATCAGGATGACATGACGGACTTTCTGCTTGATCAAAAGCCCGAGATCCTTAAAATTGGCACCTTTCGCTTGCCCGCCCGCAATCAGGATGATCGGTTGCTTGAAATTGAAAATCGCCGCTTTCGTTGCACCTGGATTGGTTGCCTTGGAATCATTAATCCACTGAATCCCATGATATTCACCCACCAACTGACAACGATGGGGGAGACCTTTGAAATTCGCGGCTGCCTGGACCACTGAATCAGTTAACTGCACTCCCGCCGCATACACTAGTGCCATTCCAGCCAGTATATTCAGAACATGAGAGTCACCCTGGATACTGAGCTGATCTTCACGGATCAGTTGTCGATCTCCATGAACAAGAATTCGGATACCGTTTTGTTCAAGAATGCCAAATTCACAGTTTTGTCCAGGCAATTGCAATCCAAATCCAATAGCAGTAACAGGCCCAATATATTCCTTACGTAAGTGATCATCATCGCGATTAATGATCGCCTGATCTACATTCTGGAATATCTTCAGTTTGGCTTCAGTGTAGGCTTGAATGGTCTTATGCCGATCTAGATGATCTTCACTAATATTGAGTATTGCCGCTGCAACTAGATTCAACGAGTGCACTGTTTCCAGTTGAAAACTGGATAATTCAAGCACATAGAAATCCGGGCTTTCTTCCTCAAGCAAGTCTAGAGCTGGAATTCCAAAATTTCCTCCCATAGCAACGCGTTGTCCGGCTGCGATCAACATATCCCGAACCATCATGGTCACGGTTGATTTACCATTTGATCCAGTGATTCCAATCATTGGCGCTTGGGCGGCTCTAGCGAACAACTCAATGTCACCCACTAGCTTGCCAAAGTTTATTGACTCAGGTAATTCGATACCGGGACTTGTGATAATTTCATCAAATTGTTCAAACTCCTCAAACGGTATTCGACCAGTTATCAAATTGACTGCGGGATAATGCTCTTTCAAGGAATGCAGATAGGGTGGTATCTCGCGCGTATCGGCAACAGTTAGCCTGACAGGTTGCTTAGCTAGATAACGAATCACTGAATACCCGCTAATTCCGAGTCCAATGACCAGAATGGATTTCATGGGTTCGTGATTTTGCGAGAGGGCAAACATGAACTTATCGAATCTTCAATGTGGCAAGTCCGATCAACATCAAAATCAGACTGATAATCCAAAAACGTACAATGACTCGCGGTTCAGGCCATCCCATCAGTTCAAAGTGATGGTGCAAGGGTGCCATTTTGAACACTCTTCGTCCCGTCATTTTGTAAGAGACTACTTGAATCATCACCGAGACCGTCTCGATCACGAATACACCTCCCATAATTAGCAATACAATTTCCTGACGCACGATGACCGCGGTCAAACCGATCGCTGCACCCATACTTAAAGCACCAACATCACCAAGAAAAACCTGAGCGGGATAGGCATTAAACCAAAGAAATCCCAGACCGGCACCGACTAGGGCGGAACAGAAAATCGCTACCTCACCGGCCCCGGGTATGTAGGGAATACCCAAATAAACAGAAAAGTTGAAATGCCCAGTTGCATAAGCAAAAATTGCTAAAGCACCAGAAACCATAACAACGGGCATGATCGCAAGACCATCCAGACCATCCGTGAGGTTTACGGCATTACTACTACCGACTATCACCAAGTAAGTAAGTAACAAATAGCCCCATCCCAGTGGCAGGGCCACATTTTTGAAAAATGGCAATAGTAATTCAGTCTCTGCCGGGGTTATTGCACTTGTGAACAGAAAAATAGCCACCGAAAACCCTACCAAGGACTGAAGCAAAAACTTGCACCGAGCGCTTATTCCTTTCGCATTGTTATGGGACAGTTTCGAATAATCATCAATCCAGCCGATAATTCCAAACGAAAGAGTGGTAAAAATTAAAACCCATATAAAGCGGTTATCCAGATTCGCCCAAAGCAAAGTGGTAATGATCACCGCTCCTAGCACTAGAATCCCACCCATGGTGGGCGTACCGGCTTTTTGTAAGTGAGTCTCGGGACCATCATCCCGGACGTTCTGACCAATTCCCAAACGACCCAGTTTCCTAATCATGGTTGGGGCAAACAGAAAAAACAACAAGATACTGGTCAGGACGGCACAGATACTACGAAACGTTAAATAACGAAATACATTGAGAAATGTATATTCCTGGGAAATATTCTCAAATAACCAGGTCAACATAGCTAAGGCTCTCTGATACTTGAATTCGTAGCAATCCGAGCTACAATGTTTTCCATTCGTGATGACCTTGAGCCCTTCACAAGAACCGCCGTATTGTCATGTATATGACCAGTCAAATCGTTAATTAACGTATCAATATCCGAAATATGAACCGCGTCTGGCCCAAACCCCTCGACATAGGAGATGGCTAATTCGGATGTTTGTGATCCATAGCAATAGAGCAAATCAAGATGTTTTTGTCTCGCATAAACACCAATCTGACGATGAAATTTGGGACCAGCACTACCGAGTTCCGCCATCTCACCGAGCACTAGAATTTTTTTGCCAGGATAACTAGCTAGCACATCAATAGCGGCCATGATCGAACTCGGATTCGCGTTGTAACTGTCGTCCAATAATTCTGATCCATTGATACCTTTTGATCGACGCAAACGACCGGGGGCACCTGTGATTTTCTCCAGTCCTGTTTGAATTGACTGCAAATCCACAGCAGCGGCAAATGCGAGGGCAGCAGAAGCGGTCGCATTTAGGACATTATGGATACCCGGCAGTGGAAGCATGACGTGAATTGTTTGTTGATCAATAACCAGGTTGAATTCAGCATGTTGCCAATCCAGTTCTACCTGTTCATAACGAACCATTGCTTCCACACTCGATCCAAAGGTCAGAATCTCGCCCTCTGGAACACAGGTACTGAAATGAGATTGCCATTCAGAATGCAAAGGATCATCGAGATTAATCAGTGCCGTGCCCCCCCTTCCCATTCCAGTGAAAATTTCTGACTTCGCTTTGGATATATGCTGAACATCACCTAGTCCTTCCACATGCGCTGCCGAAACATTGTTAATCAAGGCAATCGTCGGCCGTGTCAATTTCGATAGATAGCCAATTTCTCCTGGTCCATTGGTACCCATCTCAATCACGGCAAATTGATGTGAGTTGTTCAACCCGAGCAAGGTCAGTGGTACACCCCAGTGGTTATTGAAGCTTTTTTGGGGCGCCAAACAAGGCCCAACTTCCGAGAGGATGGATGCAACCATCCGAGTGACTGTAGTCTTACCGTTACTACCGGTGATCGCCAATACCGGGATATTGAACTGCTCTCGCCAGCTATTCGCTAGCTTGCCAAGAGATTCAGTAGTATTCGCAACCCTGATCTGTGGAATAGATACAGGTTGCAAGTTCGAGACCATAGCTCCAACAGCACCCGATTCAGCACTTTTTGCAACAAAGTCATGACCATCATACATCGTACCGGAAATCGCCACGAATAAACCTCCCGGGGCCAAGGTTCTAGTATCAATACTGACCGAATCAAAGGAGGTTACATTGCCATGCAATTCACCCCCGACAACCGTCGATGCTTCTGACAAGGTCATCATATATCCACCTCGAGCATCTGCTTGGCCCAATTCGAATCGTTGAACTTCCAAGCCTCATTTCCGATTAACTGGACCTGTTCATCACCTTTCCCAGCAATCAGAACTACATCACTTTCCTCGGCAGTTTCTATTGCGAGTTGGATTGCTTCGCCTCGACCCAGACATATCTCAGGGGAAGATTGCATGCCACTCATGATCTCTTGAATAATCTTCTCTGGTTTTTCTTGGCGTGGGTTATCGTTCGTTAAAATCACTCGATCGGCATACTGATCGGCAATCGCACCCATCAATGGTCGCTTGTTTCTATCGCGCTCGCCCCCACAACCAAACACGACGATCAATTCACCCTCGCAAAATTCTCGTAATGATCCGATTACATGCTTCAGGGCATCTGGTGTATGTGCATAATCGACGACCACCATGGGCCTTCTATCGACCCTTGGCAGTAACTCCATGCGCCCTGGCGGAGGTTGAATTTCTCTGATAGCACAAAGAATCTGATCTCTTGACTTGCCGAAGACCTGCAAGGCCCCAATGACTGCCAGCAAATTTTGAACATTAAATCGCCCAATGAGTTTTGATTCAAATCGCGTTGATTTTCCGTCAAGATCAAGCTCAAGAATGGTTCCACAATCACTGAGTTCAAATGAAGTTGGAGTTAAATCTGCTCCCAGATTGAACCCGTAAGTTAAACACTGCGCTGTGGTTACAGTATGACAATATTCAGCGATTTCCTGACCGAAGGCATCGTCTGAATTCACCACCATAGCCAACATGCCCGGATACTCGAATAGTTTCCGTTTAGCCTGACCATAATTTGCAAAGGTGGCGTGATAATCGAGATGATCATGGCTGAGGTTAGTGAAGATTCCGATTTCAAAATTCACCCCATTCACCCGCCCCTGATCAAGTCCATGCGATGAAACTTCCATACTCAACGCTGGGATTTTGGTTTGGGCGATGTCCGAGAGAACGCTGTATAGACGAATACTATCCATCGTTGTCAGATCTGAATGCTGGAGCTTACCTATCCTGCCTGCGCCGATGGTTCCAAGATAGGCACAGGGTGTATCCAAATAGTCCAAAGCTTGAGCGATCAGATAGGAAACCGTGGTTTTTCCATTCGTACCGGTTACACCAAGTACGCGAATCTGCCTGTCTGGAAAATTGAAATATCGAGCTGCAATTGGACCTAACACATCTTGTAGTCCTTCTATTGCTATACAAGGTACTTCACGATCTCGATTTCCCTTCAAGTCCGCTCCAAATTTTTCATAGACGATGGCAGTGGCCTGTCGTTTGAGAGCCTGATCAATATAATTTCGCCCATCGGTCTGTGTCCCCGGCAGAGCAAAAAATACATCTCCAGAGTTCACCTCCTGACTGTTGATGGCAAGTCTGCGAATAGGACGGTCTTCGACTTCGGAAACTTCAACATAGCCATCTAAGAGCTCACGCAAGGACATGTTCGGCTGTCTATCAAACCCATCGGCAGAGCTATTCATCGGAATCATCCCATGCTTCCCTCTGTTAGAGGTGTGTTATCACTAATCAGTGTTTTCAGGTCATCCGGGCGGATATCGTAAATCCGCATTACATCCTCCATCAAGTTGGAGAAAACCGGAGCGGCAACAGCACCACCAAAATATTGCTCTGATCGTGGTTCATCAATGATTACCACGCCCACGAATTTTGGATTTGAAATCGGCCCAAATCCAGCAAACAAGGAAATATAATCTTTATTTTTGTAATTGCCATTGACCAATTTATGGGTGGTTCCGGTTTTACCACCAACCCCATAACCCGATATTTGCGCCTTCGATGCAGTACCTTGACTTGTAGCAACCTTATGTAGCATTTGTCGAATCTGTACAGCTGTCTTGGTGCTGAATACCCGCTTCCCGGTAGCTACAAATCCTGCAGGTTTCGGATTGATCGTTATCGGCAGCAATATTCCATCAGTGGCGAATACTGTATAAGCCCGCGCAATTTGCAGGGCGGTTGCACTAAAGCCATATCCAAATGACATGGTTGCATGTTCAATTTGGCGCTTGCGAATTGGAAGAAAGCCTGCCGATTCACCTGGTAGGTCGCTAGCTGCATAACCAAAACCTACACGTCCTAGAGTACGGTGTAATTTTTCGAAAGGTTCTTCCAAAGCCAGTTTGACGGTCCCAACATTGCTGGATTTCGCAATAATGTCTGTGACTGTCAATTCTCCATAATTGCGAACATCGCTGATCCGATTACGACCAATATACATCTGACCGGGATCGGTATCGACCACGGTTTCGGGATTCACGCGACCCTCTTCAAGAAGCATTGCAATCGTGAATGGTTTGGTCAATGAACCTGGTTCAATTGCATCAGTTACAACCCGATTACGCAGTACTCCCTGCGTTACGGTCGTACGGTCATTGGGGTTAAACTGGGGTGCATTGACCATTGAAATGATCTCTCCACTGGGTATTTTCAGTAGAACAATGCTACCCCCTGCAGCCTTGTGTGTTTTGACCGCATCTTCAAGATATCGAAATGCAAGAGACTGAATGCGCTGATCTATACTGATTTGTAGATCCGAGCCATGACGTACCGATCTTGGGTTATCAATGGCTTCAACATAGCGACCAGTTCTGTCTTTTAGAACACGTTGAACCCCTTCCTCTCCGGTCAGTTGATCATCATATTTCAGCTCTAACCCCTCCTGCCCGATATCGTCGACATTGGTTAAGCCAATTAGCTGAGCACCGATCGGCCCACCGGGAAAGAACCGCTTGTATTCTCGTCTGACCTCTAACCCCGGTACACCAATATCGATCGCTTGTTCGGCCAACTCTGGAGGAATTTGTCTTAGGAGATACATAAATCGAGCTTCGCGATATAATTTGCATCGCTCATGGAAATGTTCTACTTCAACGGCTAAAGTCATTGCGAGCTCTTGCCAGCGATCACGATTCTGACAAAAAACCAACGGATTGGCCGCTAGTGAATCAACCGGAGTACTAGTCGAGAGAATTTGACCATTTCGATCCAAAATATTGCCGCGTTGTGCTGAAAATTTGAGAACTCGCTCAAATCGATTTTCACCCTCGCTAACTAACTGCTCATGCATCAATGTTTGCAGGTATACAATTCGAGCTATCAACCCAAGAAACAAGACGAATACAGAAGCGAGAACAAATGTCATCCTGCCTGACATCATTTTGAATGCTTTATTCTCCTGTTCCATTTATTTGAGCTCACTCTGGTAATTTATTCAGAGCGATTAGTACGATTTCATCGGGCACTGGTTGAGCCATACCCAACCTCTCAGTTGCGTCTTTTTGGATATTGTCAACCCGTGTAGTGATCGTCCAAGTTGCCTTCTCCAGCAATAATCGACCCCAGTCCATCTGATAACGATCGTGTTGTTCACGAGCCTGGTAAAACTGATCAAATACAATTCGATGTTGATGACGAATCGTCATCACTCCCAGTGAACTGATCACGATCAGTGCAAGCAGAATCCACATTGTCGTGATTTTGCTCATTGCTTAATTCTCATGCGACTTTTTGGGCGGCCCGAAACACAGCGCTTCGTGAGCGTGGGTTCCTGTGTACTTCTGCGGCACTTGGTTTTCTGGGTTTACCCAGTTTCCGAAGTCTCGGTTGAATCATCTTGCTCGGTATAGGAAGATCCGGTGGATACTTGTCACCACTTGACTCCTTACGAATAAATCCCTTGACAATCCGGTCTTCAATCGAATGAAAGCTGATTGCTACTAGTCGCCCTCCCGATGCCAAGGCACCAAGCGCCTGTTCAAGGCCCTGATCAATCTCGGATACTTCATCATTAACGGCGATTCGAATAGCCTGAAATGTGCGAGTTGCCGGGTGCTTATATTTATCTTTGAATGGCTGAGTAGCAACAATCAACTGCTCCAGATCGTGTGTGGTCTGAATCAATTTATCGGATAGTGCCTGCTTGATGGATGTGGCAATTGATTTTGAGAATCTCTCCTCTCCATATTCCCAAAGTACCTCAGCTAGCTTTTTCTCGGATATACCAATCATCCACTGGAGAGCAGTGGGGCCAGAGGAATTATCCATTCGCATGTCAAGCGGACCATCGTGAAGAAAACTGAATCCTCGATCATGATTGTCGAGTTGAGGCGAAGAGACGCCAAAATCGAAAATGATGGCATCGACTTTTCCAAATAGACCCAGTCTCACTAACTCTTCTCTCAACCTAGAGAAGGGGGCATGCACAATATCAACATTTTGTATGGCTTTCCACACTGATCTAGCATGCTGAATCGCTTCGGGATCTCGATCGATAAGAATCAATCGAGAATCTTCTGGTAGTCGTTCATAAATGGCTTTGGAATGTCCACCTCGACCATAGGTCGCATCAACAACAGTCTGACATTGCTCTGGCTGAACGATCTTGAGTACTTCTTCAAGCATCACCGGAATGTGTTGGGAATTAGTCATCAAATGTCCCTCAGATTGATAGTTGCTCCATTTCCAAGGTAATCGCGGTAGGGTCAATGGGTTCTGCTAACCATTCCGCTTGTTTGGTTATCCATTGCTCCTTACTCCAGATCTCAAACTTATTACCCTGTCCGATCATGAATGCAGTTTTTTCCATACCCGCGAACTCCCTTAAGTGAGCTGGTAGAAGAATTCTTCCATTACTGTCCAAGTCAACATCGTTTGCATGACCAACCACAAACCGTTTCAGCTTTTGATGCTCGGGATTGAAGCTCGGCAATTCAACAATTTTCTGCTCCACCTTGGTCCATTCATCGATGGTGTAGAGCCATAAACATCGTTCTTTTGTATTGTTCAGGGTGATCACCATATGACCACTACAGGCATTCAGAATTGCCTCGCGATAGCGTGCCGGTATAGCTAGCCTACCTTTGCTATCCAGTGCCACTGATGATGAACCACGAAACATAAAGCCCCTAAAATCCGAGTGGAAATTCCAAACTGACCCACTTAAACCCACAATTCTCTAATTTTTACCACTTATTTATATGACTGTCAATAAAATTCACACAAAAATTCAAGGTAAATCGGTCAAATACGAAAAACGTGGGCAAGCCTTGCACATTTGGCGGGTTTAGAAACGATGTCCACCTACCTAGAATCAGTAGCAGTTTTTCTTGAAACCAGGACAGTCGCATAGATGTTCGATACATCATCAGCATGCATAACTTAGTGAACTTGTAAAGTACAAAACTAAGGAAAAATTGGAATTTGCTGACGAGGGTGGGGATATTTACGATCAAAAATCCACACATAAAAATTTATTTAAAGATCTATACCGGACTTCTTGGCATGTAAATTGCTGCCAAACAATTTTCCCCAAACACGATCGAGTGATTTCAGAAGGCCTGTGAGGGCGGTACTCTGTCCCGCCGGGTTTAGCGCATGATTTTTGTCAACTTGAGCCGGGGTTGGATTATGCCGGTCGCTTGAATCTGGTCTCGGCGAGTCTGGTGTTATCCAAGATTGCTGATCGGCTGGGCGTCTCCTTGCCTCCGGTCAATGGCAAGCCATTGGATGCTCATCTCAGTCCATCGACTGATTATCCTGATAATGCGGTATCGGGAACGATCCAGGAATTGGGGACGTTATCCCTAGTGCGGTGACCAACCGAGATGAGGGTCGGTCGGGTGAATCGATGCTTGAAACGCATCATCCGGAATGTTAGCATCATGCACTGGGAGGGTTAATTCAGTACTGGATTGTTCCAAGTGTAAAGGGCATTCTGGGTGATATCAGCTTTTGTGCGGCGACCCTGCAATGCACACCTTGGGATCAGCTGATCGGTTGGTACGGTGAGGCCTGCATTCCCAACATTGGACAGGTGGTATGCAATCAGCGATTTCTGATCTTGCCCGGAGTTCAGGTGCTGAAACTGGCCTCGAGGGTGCTCCAAATGGCGTCCATATAGATTGCGGATGACTGCCAGGTCAAGTACCGAACCGGTCCGTTATTGGCGTATACTTTCACCAAGCTGGGGCAGGGCTTATGTTATCGTTTTGCCCGTTTGTGTTTGTGTCTGGTGCTCACTTCGGGTCGTCTTTCAGGGGATTCGTCGATCGGTTTAGGCAAAACCTCTGTTGTCGGGCTGGCGTGAGATTTTTTTGCGCTTTCCTGCCGAACTTGGGGTTAGTCTCTTTCGCCATCGGATGACTGACTGACTGGGTAAAGCGTGAATATACTCGGTGTAGTTATCCCGATGGCTGGGTTTACCAACGCACGATCAATGTAGAAAACCGCTAATTGTGATCTTTTCGAATCAAGCGAAACAAAAGACGGTGTACCGAATGACCTGATCGGTATAATGGAGTAAGGTAATTTTGTATTAGAACAGTTAGCTGAAAAATAGGAAAATAAGGGATGTTAATGTGTCATTTGGAACCTTACATGCGGGAATCTACAGATTGATTCTGGTTCTACCAGGTTAGGTGTGGATTTCTAGAAACTCTAATATGTAAATTCGATAATCGATAATGTGATGACCAACTCGCATACCTCACATATCGCACAATACTGGCCAGGAAAATCTGACACTAATAGGGATTCGGTCTCTTACCATCCTACTCTCTGGCACATGTTGGATGTAGGGGCAGTTGCAAAAGAGATATGTCGCCGGACCAGTCTAACTGGAGATGCCAATCAAGACATCGCTTTATGCTTCTTTGTTGCGCTTCACGACTTAGGCAAGATTAGCAATTCATTCAGGGAAATGATGCTAAAAGGAACTAGACAGCATTGGCGCCATTGGGAACATTCGGCAATTTTATTACTTCATCATGATGATAAATTAAATCAACTCGTGGGGGGGACAAAATCTATACGAAAAGAACTTATTGAGGCAGTTGCCGGCCATCATGGCGGTCCTCGCATTCTGCATGATAAATTTGACCAACAGATGCGCAATATTGGGGACAAGGCAATTGATGATGCTGGTCAAACAATCAAACTGATTGGCTCTTGTTTTGAGGAGGCTTCGCTACATAAACCCCTTCCACAAGGTATTAGTTGGTTGTTAAATGGATTAACCATTCAGTCAGATTGGATTGGCTCTGATCAAAACTGGTTCATGCCAGAATCGCCAAATATTCCGTTGGAAGAGTATTGGATAAAAGCACAAAAAAAAGCTATTGATGCTGTCACAAAAACAAGACTTTATTCTGCCAACATATCAAAAAATAGCGCAAGGAACATTTTGGATTCAGATTTCGATCTTCGACCCATGCAGAAGAAAGTGCTCAACACACCTTTACAAGATGGCCCCGTTTTAGCAATCATAGAAGATACAACCGGTGCAGGTAAAACCGAAGCAGCACTAATCTTATGCAAACGCATGATGGCGACCGGCAAAGGAGAAGGAATCTTCATTTCGTTGCCAACTATGGCTACCGCCAATGCAATGCTGGATCGAATAGAAAAAATTGCCCTAAAAATGTTTGATGGACCACCAACACTAGCCTTATCACACGGACGAGCAAAGCAATCTGATATTTTCCGTCGCATCAAAGCTCGTGCGGTTAATAATCCTGAAGACGGACCACATTGTGGCGATTGGTTATCTGCAGACCGTCGTCGCATATTGTTAGCTGATATTGGTGTAGGTACAATTGATCAAGCTCTTCTCTCGGTACTACCTACCCGCTTCAACGGTTTGCGATTGCGCGCATTATCGAAGCGTATTCTAGTTGTGGACGAAGCACATAGCTACGAACCTTACATGCAAGAGCAATTGGAACGTTTGTTAATGATGCAAGCAAAATTAGGTGGCTCAATGATTATCATTACAGCAACGTTACCAATTGGGATGAAAACTAAATTTATTTCATCATTTCAAAAGGGATTGCAGGATAAACCACCTCGTAGAAACCGCCAACTAACCCCAGTTGTCGGCATTGATGCCTATCCTGCTCTAACTATTGTAGGAAAGGGGGAAGAATTGGATATTTTCAGTGTTCCTGCAAGCTCAGAGCGGACAATTCAAGTTTCACGAATCTCGGAGTTTTCTCAAGCAATTGATCTTCTACAGAAGGAATCTAAGAAAGGCGCAGCTTGTATATGGATACGAAATGCAGTGGATGATGCAATAGCTGCAGTCATGAAACTCCGAGACATTGGCATCGAATCTGACCTATTACATGCACGCTTTTCGCTTTGCGACCGACTTAGACAAGAAGAAATATTGTTAGAAAAATTTGGTCGAAAGGGCAAAGGTCGAAGGGGTCGTATATTGGTAGCAACTCAAGTGGTAGAGCAATCACTGGATCTTGATTTTGATATGATGATTAGTGACTTATGTCCAATTGGTTCTCTTATCCAGCGTGCAGGGAGACTTTGGCGTCATATGGATATACGACCCTCTCGACCAATAGATGGTCTAAAAATTCATGTACTGTCGCCTGACCCTGATCATGTCCCCAACGCAAAATGGGTTCATGAAGTACTTGATAAAGGTTCTTATATCTACCCTCCGTCAATAATGTGGCGTAGTGCTCGTGCTATATTCGATACAAAAGAAATTCGTTCTCCAAGTGGGCTTAGAGAATTGATTGAAGCGGTTGAGGGTGATACAAAGCCAGATGTACCAGAGGCACTGGAAGAGGATGATTTTGGTCATGAAGGACAGTTATTGGTTGAAACGATGTTGGCCCGAAATGCTTTAATTGATCCGTTTTCCCCATTCAACCAATCTAAAATGGCAAATGTTTGGGATGATGAAAAATATCCAACGAGAATTGGGATTCCACAGGTTACCTTAGCTTTAGCGACTGAAGGTCAAAATGGCCTACAACCATACGGCAAAGATTGGGAAATGTCTGAAGTTCAAATCTCAAAACACAAATACAATAAACTGAACGGGCCGGATCAAAATGACAAACGTATATCCTCAGTAAAAGAAAATTGGACAGAAGCACGACAAAAATATATTTATCTCGTTCCACTTGGAAAAGATGGACAGATTTGCGCTGGATTGAAATACGACAAAGACCTAGGTATCATATTTGGCGATTAAAAACGGTTTTGAACACTAAATCTCTTCGCTACTAAGCCGCCCCCGCAAAAGGATAATCTACATTGGACCTCATGCTGAATTTGATTAATGATCCGTGGATCCCGGTACAACGCATTGGCGGACCTGATGTCATACGTCCCTATCAGATTGCAGAGCCAGATGTACTGTTTCCAAATTGGCCACGTCCAGATCTTAATTTGGCTTGTTTAGAACTACTTGTTGGATTGGTTTACATCTCAAGCCCCCCAGAAAACGCTGATGAATGGATTTCCCGAGAAGCAAATTCTAAAGCACTGAATGATGCTCTAAAACCCCTTGCTCCTGCATTTAACCTTTTAGGAGATGGACCACGTTTTATGCAGGATATCGAAAAAATCGAAAGTAAAGAAAACCCCTTAGATATGTTATTTATTGACAGTGCGGGCAAACAAACTCAATCTCGTAATTCTGACCTAATGGTCAAACGATCAAGATATAATTCTATATCTCTCCCGCTTGCAGCAATGGCATTATATACTTTGCAGGCATTTGCTCCTGCTGGTGGGGCTGGGAACCGTACATCAATGCGTGGGGGAGGTCCTATGGTAACACTTGTCAAACCTAACCAGTTAGGGCTTTGGCCTCTAATTTGGGCGAATGTTCCATGCGGATATCCGCTAGAAAACGAACTAAATGAATTACCGTGGATGCGGCCAACAATAACCTCAGAAAAAGGACAAGTTGTGACTCCACCAGAACAGTTTGGTGACGAAAACCCGTCCCCTGAAGTATTTTTCGGTATGCCGCGTCGATTGCGACTTAAAGCTAACGGAGACCGATTAGTATCTGTTAGACAGGTTCCTTGGGGTACAAATTATGAAGGTTGGATACATCCACTTACACCCTACTACCAAAAGAATATAGAGAGGCTTCCCAAACACCCGAAACCAGGTACTTTCGGTTATCGGAACTGGCGCGGTATTCTTTTGCAAACTGAAAATTCAAATATTCCCGGCTGTCTCGACCGATGGCGACGAGAGCAACCTTTGTGTAAAGCTAGATTGGTTGTTGGAGGCTGGGCAATGTCAAATATGAGTCCTTTGGATTTTCTTTGGTCAGAACAACCTATTTTTCCATTGGATTCTGGCGGCGAAAACCGAGCGGCTAGACTAGTTGAAGCGGCAGAACAAGCCAGCTATCTCTTAGCTAAAGGAGTGCAAGAATGCAAAGGTGAGTCTGAAATTACATCTGGAGTTGCCAACAGAGTCCGCGAAGTGTTTTTCGTTCAAACTCAACCTCAATTTGAGAACTCAGTTCAAAAAATTATAGAAGGAGAAGAACATCTGGAGCATGATTGGCTAGCCATCCTACGAAAAACTGCATTATCTATTTTTGATGCAGAAGTTATGCCAGGACTTGTAGATTTACAGGAAAGTCGCCGCTCAAAAGTTGTACTTGAGCGTCGTAATCTATTGTCCAATTTTAGGGGTTATGGAACAACTGGAAAGAAAATCTACACTGCATTAGAATTCGAACTTCCCAAACGGATAAGGTGAGTAAATGACTATTTCCTCAAATAATTTTTCGACTGATAAAAATTCTATCGGTAAAGTTTGTTATAACTGGTGGACACGGCTAATTGATAAAAATTCAGGGTATATGCGTGCTGATCACGCCCAACTACGTCGAGCAGATAGCACATCTACAGCTTTGGTTGTGGAGACAGTACATATTCTTCACAAAGATTTATGTCAAGTGGGGTGTGATCTAAGAAACAAACCTGATCTACTCGCCCTGATTGCTTTGTCCCTTGCACAAGTTCCGGAATCTGGACCCGAAACGGTTGCCAAGATGATGGGAGGTAATCCACCTTCTATTTCTGGAATTCGTTTTAATACTATAATTCGAACCACTGATCCGGCGGACTTAACTCCATTAATTAGAAGGGCATTGAGAGCAATTGGATCATCAGTCAATGTAAATCAACTTTCAACCGATCTAATATGGTGGAATGAGGCCACCCGTGCCCGTTGGTGCTTCGACTATTACGGCGCCTCCAGTGCCATTCCAAAACATTAAATAGCAGGATTCTTAAAATGAGTGGTTTCATTCAGTTACACTATCTTACCGTTTATCCACCCTCAAACCCAAATCGGGACGATTTAGGACGCCCTAAGACAGTAATCTTTGGTGGCGAACCTCGCTTACGTATTTCAAGTCAAGCCATTAAACGTGCAGTACGTATTTCTGACACGATGCAAAAGTCTTTACAAGGTCATATGGGAGAGCGAACTCAAAGAATTGGTGAGGTAATTCGCAACTCACTTCTTATCAAAGGAGCAAATGAAGATCAAGCAATAAAACTTGCCAAAGAGCTCGCCGATGTGTTCGGGAAAATAGATGTCGAAGCTGAAAAAAAAGGGCAAATACGCACTCGACAACTCGCTTTTGTGTCGCCGGAGGAGCGTGCTTTTGCCATTGATTTAGCGGAAAAAGCCTTAAATGGAGAACCTCTCCCCTCCAACAAAGAATTAAAAAAACTGATTCTTCGCACTGCTGATGGAGCGGTTGATGTTGGAATGTTCGGTCGCATGTTAGCTGATGATCCTGATTTCAATCGAGAGGCCGCCGTACAAATCAGTCATGCACTAACTACTCATCGGGCTTTGGTAGAGGACGATTTTTATACTGCAGCAGACGATCTAAAATCAGTTTCAGAAGACGCAGGAGCCGGATTTGTCGGGGATTCGGGATTCGGTTCTGGAATTTACTACCTTTATGCTTGTGTTGACACCGAACTCTTGATCAAAAACCTTGATGGGGACAAAGATTTGGCCGCCCATGCGACCAGCACACTCGCCGAAGCACTTGCTATTTCAACGCCTTCGGGTAAACGAAATAGTTTTGCCCATCAGACACGTGCTGGATATATTAGAGCTGAGTATGGACATCAACAGCCACGGAGCCTTGCTGGGGCATTTTTCAAACCTGTTATAGGTGATTTGATGGAAGGTTCAATTGCAGCATTGACGAAAATGAATGAACAAATGTCTGCTACCTACGGACCATGTCAAGATCGCTATGCAGTAATGAATATGTCGGCACCACAAGGAAGTATCACTGAAATTCGTGATTTCGTGCTAACAGCTGTTCTTCAAAATTTCAATGACTGAATACATTATTTTTGCTTTGGTTGCACCCATGGGCAGTTTTGGTGAGGTTGCTGGGCATGAATGGCGGGGATCTAACCGTTGGCCCTCTCGATCTGCCATTCTTGGTCTTGTCGGAGCCGCTTTAGGTGTACATCGAAAAGATACTCAAGGGCAACAGTCCCTACGTAAATGGTCATATGCGGTTTCAGTGTTGTCGAACAACTACCCCTTTCAAGATTTTCATACTATTCAAACTATTCCTAGTGCAAATATAAAACGTCCAGCTACGCGGCGTATTGCACTTGAGGCACTCAAGAGTAATGACAATGCCACTTTAACTCGAAGAGAATATCGCTCTGATTGTGCTTTTGGTATTGCGCTTTGGGGCGGGGAAAATATCTATGTAGTTGCCAAGGCTCTGAACCTCCCATGCTTTACTACATATCTGGGACGAAAATCCTGCCCGCTCTCTGCTCCGATGAATGCAAAGGTGGTTGAATCGAAAACCCCCCAAGAGGCAATGAAGCATATTATATTTCCACCTTGGATGAATTCAAGTATTCAACCAAGCATCATCATCTCGGATGAGTTCATACCAGGCAGTTGGCAAGAGAGTTTTTGGGACGATCCGATTGATAGACAATTATGGCATTTTGCACAACACCAGGTCTACATTGCGGGCTATGGGGAATGAATTTATATCTATCTCGCATTAAGTTGAATTCTGACGCACCAATGAAAGCGCTAGCTGGAATTTTGGATCCTAATGATATAAATACTCGGATGGACATTAATCACCGTTTGATTTGGACCCTCTTCAGTGATGGATCTGACCAAACTCGAGATTTTCTTTGGAGGGCTGATTTACGCCGTCAATATTTCACTCTTTCATCACGTCTACCGCAAGCCAATGATTTATTTGGCCCAATAGAAACAAAAGAATTTTCCCCAAATCTTAAATCAGGAGACAAATTGGGTTTTGTGCTACGTGTCAATGCTACTCGTGCCAAACAATTTGATGAGGTGTCTCGACGCGTGGACGTGGTAATGGAACTGTTGCACGAAATAGAACCAAAGCATCGGGCAGAACAGCGATTGAAGCTTGCCGATAGAGCCGCTAGTGACTGGATGAATAGACAATCTGAAACGCGAGGATTCGTTCTTCGCAGTTTAACTGTAGAGGATTATCATACAATCCGAATAAAACGAGGGCCAGGTAATAATAAAGCCGTTCACGGAATTCTTGACTTAAGGGGAACACTTGATATTGATGACCCAGATACCTTTCTATCTGCTCTTTCCACCGGATTTGGCCGTGCTAAGGCATGGGGGTGTGGTCTTATGCTGATTCGGCGTATCCCTTGAATCCAGTCGTACCTCCTCCCAAACCGATATCGCTAAAAGATAGGGCGGCCATAGTTTTTGTCGAACATACTAGACTTGATGTAAAAGATGGTGCATTTGTAGCTATTGATGCTAACCGGATGCGTACTCACATACCGGTAGGAGGAGTTGCCTGTCTGATGCTCGAACCGGGTGTACGAATTAGTCATTCAGCAGTAGTATTAGCAGCAAGAGCCGGAACTCTGATAACTTGGATCGGTGAAGGTGGTGTACGTCTTTATTCAGCTGGGCAACCCGGCGGGGCACGGGCGGATAAATTATTATGGCAAGCAGCAACTGCAATTGATGATAATGCTCGACTTAAGGTGGTTCGTGCTATGTATTCATACCGCTTTGGTGATGAACCACCAAGTCGAAGATCAGTTGACCAACTTCGTGGTATTGAGGGTCATCGAGTAAAGAAATCTTATAAATTGTTGGCAAACAAATATGGCTTGGACTGGAAATACAGGCGGTATGATCCAACTGACTGGAACGCATCAGATCTTCCTAATCGATGTTTGTCTGCGGCAACATCTTGCCTACACGGGCTCTCTGAAGCAGCTGTATTGGCAGCAGGATATGCCCCAGCAATCGGATTTCTTCATCGTGGAAAGCCTCGAAGTTTTGTCTATGACATTGCTGATCTATGGAAAACAGAGATTGCTATACCAATTGCATTCCGTATAGCTTCAGAGTCTCAGAAAGGCAGACTTGATTTGCCACCAGAGCGAGCTGTACGACACGCTTGTCGTGATACATTTCGAAACACGGGGCTACTGAAAAAAATTATTCCAACCATTGAAGAAATGATTAAAGCTGGTGGATTACCAATTCCTGGCGTAGCTCCAGAAGGACAAGAAGCTGCCATACCAGAAGAAATTACTGGCGATGTTGGTCATCGCAGTTAATAATGTGCCCCCAAGACTAA
Source organism: Gammaproteobacteria bacterium (assembly GCA_026708585.1). Classification (GTDB taxonomy): domain Bacteria; phylum Pseudomonadota; class Gammaproteobacteria; order Arenicellales; family Poriferihabitantaceae; genus Poriferihabitans. Next base: position 1,159 of record JAPOUQ010000017.1, on the reverse strand, counting down.
GAGGTCGCCTTACAGTTTGGTTGCTGGAGATTCGTGCAGGTGTCTATGTTGGAGATTATAGTAGGCGCACAAGAGAACGTATCTGGGAAGATGTCAAATTAATGGTTGAGGATGGTGATGCTGTCATGGTGTGGTCTGCTCCCAACGATCAAGGGTTTAACTTTCTAACTGAGGGGTCAAATCGTCGGATGCCAGTAAATTTTGATGGCCTTAGTTTAGTGCAATTTGCCCCTCAAAAAGAGTCAGAATCTAAATCCAATCTTCATAATTTCTCTGGTGAAACAGATCCTGCCTTATAAATAAAATTAAATTATTAACTTATAGGAAGAGTGTTCCCCACGTATGCGGGGATGAACCGCAAGTCAACCGCCGTTGGGAGATGTTTGGAATGTGTTCCCCACGTATGCGGGGATGAACCGTCGCACACTGACAGAAAAGAGCGAAACAAAGAGTGTTCCCCACGTATGCGGGGATGAACCGACAGTTTCTCTATGCGAAAACGGCATGATTCTGTGTTCCCCACGTATGCGGGGATGAACCGGGGCGGATTATCGGGCGGTCTGGACGGGTGAGGTGTTCCCCACGTATGCGGGGATGAACCGCAAACATACGCATTGATATTCGAGACTGCAATGTGTTCCCCACGTATGCGGGGATGAACCGGCAGGTGTTTATTGATATGTGCCAAGAGAGGAGTGTTCCCCACGTATGCGGGGATGAACCGCTTGACTGCACTGGTTAGCACTGGTTCACGGCGTGTTCCCCACGTATGCGGGGATGAACCGCATTTCAAGGTGACAGCGTACCCATTAGATAAGTGTTCCCCACGTATGCGGGGATGAACCGGTATGCTCATGTTGTAATAGCGTCCGTTATAAGTGTTCCCCACGTATGCGGGGATGAACCGGATGGTAATAACTGGTCGTTATTGCGTATCTTGTGTTCCCCACGTATGCGGGGATGAACCGTTGCAATTGGAAATTATTATGAATATATGTTTGTGTTCCCCACGTATGCGGGGATGAACCGGCTCCTACAGTGGTAACCGCCGGCCCAGTATAGTGTTCAATGGCATTCTGATTAGAAAAAAGGGTATTCTTGTTCGTGGTCGAATTTTATGCGATTGATAATGAATGAAATCATTCGATAGGAAAAAAAT
>JAPOUQ010000076.1 GCA_026708585.1 Gammaproteobacteria bacterium | reverse complement strand
GCTGGCAGGATCCATCTATCGAAGACCACCCGATCGCTCCTAACAAACGGTGATTGTGAAAAAAGCTGAGAAAAATGGAGACCGATTAAAGATTGATTGATTCTAATATAATCAGTATATTAATTAAAATGTAACTGGAAAATGGCAAATTAAAATGTCTTGCGATAATCAGTTTATAACATTGCCTTCCCAATCCATGCAGAATCAAATATGACAATCAAAAGATAAGTAGATAAATAACTCAAAGAAGTTTTACTTAATTTTTTGCACTTCATTTACCCACACAGAATAAACAAAAACCACTAAAAAACTCTTGACCATCAACTCGAATTTTCTCTATCATGAAACCACACCAAGAGTAGGAAACCTTAGCCGTTAAGATTCACCTCTTGTTTGGCAATCGCTTGAACCATCTTAAATTTTATGGCCTATCTCATCCCGTCCGATCTATCTCAACTGTTTCTCTCTGATCCGCATAATCCCGAAATCCCAGTTTTGAAAATGCTTGGTGACGAACTGCCCGACGATTATACGGTTTTTCATGGAGTACATTGGTCTCTCGAATATCAAAAATGGACGCATTTTGGGGAGATCGATTTTGTTATATTGAACCAGTCTGGCAAAGTCTTAGTAATCGAACAGAAAAACGGACCTCTTGAAGAAACCAAAGATGGGCTTGTGAAACGCTATACGACCCAAGAGAAAAACCCCGTACAACAATTAAATCGATCAATTAACAAAGTCCAGGATAAATTCAAAAAAGCCAACCCACAGCACTCTCGGATAGAAATTGATTATTTGGTCTACTGCCCAGATTACAAGGTAAAAAATGCTAATGCGGCAGGAGTCGGTAAGAACCGGATCGTGGATGCCAACTCAAAAAATATTCTTGCCAAAAAAATAGAGAAGATTCTGGGAAAAGGCGAGAAGTCAACAGATGGTCAGTATGAGCGAGTACGTAAATTCTTCTCGCAGACCTTCCATCTCGTTCCTGACATACACAGCCATATTACGTCACAGGAAATAGCATTCAAACGACATATCGGAGAACACGCAAGAATCCTTATGGATCTTGAGATGCAACCTTTCCGACTGAAAATAAACGGTAACGCAGGAAGTGGAAAAAGCCAATTTGCCCGAGAATATTTTGATCGGGAACTACGCCAAAACCACAAGATTCTCATGCTCTGTTTCAATCGACCCCTTTCTGATCAACTCAGGCAAAGTATCGGAACAGCCGGAACGGTAAATACATTTCTTGAGTTTTGTGGGGAGTTCTTACATTCGGTTGGAGGAAAATTCAATTATGAAAAAATGCAGTCAAATCAGAACTTCTGGAAGGATGTAATGGACGAAATCATGAATTTCGAAATCACAGACGACTGGAAATACGACTCGTTGATCGTGGATGAGGGACAGGATTTCGAGCAGGATTGGTTTGAAATCATTCAACTATTTCTTCATGACAATGCCAATATTCTGTGGCTAGAGGATATAGATCAAAATCTCTATGGTAAACCACCGGTCAAATTGAACAATTTGGTTGATAGACAGTTCGTTGGCTATCAATATCAAGTTAACTATCGTTCCCCCGAATCAATTGCGCGATTCATCCTGCAAACGCTACCCTTTGAATTTGAACTGGGAAACAAATTACTCGGGCTTGGTGTCAAAATACATGCATACAACGAGACCTCAGAACAGCCAAGCTTAGTCTCGAATATTGTTAAAAAATTAATGAAGGATGGTTTTGCCTATCATCAAATTATTGTGCTCGCATGCTGCGGTCTCAAAAGATCAGTTTTCTACAGTCTTGACAGGGTAGGCAATGTATCCTTGCGAAAATTTACTGGATATAACAATACCGGCCAGCAACTTTATAGCACAGGAGATCTCAAGTTTGATAGCGTTTATCGCTACAAGGGGCTGGAAATGCCAGCCGTCATCTTGGTTGATGTTGATCCAGTTGGCAACAGGATCGATAATTTCAACTCGTTACTCTATTGTGGAATGACCCGGGCTACTGTCCGACTGGAGATGGTTGTCAAAAAACAAAACCCCTTTAACAAGCGTTTTCTGAATTGGAAACCCTGAACCGATGTGGTTAAATCAAAGTAATCAGGTTATGCGACAGGAATTTTTCGTCTTAAAACTACCTCAAAGTAGAATCAGACCAACATAACGACATGTCCAACACACCACTCCCTCATCACAGTCACGGCCCCAACGATTTCGAACTGAAGGTCAATCGTCTTGAAAAGCTACTGATTACCAAGGGATTGGTAGACCCGACCGCGATAGACGTACTGGTTGATACCTATGAAATGCAAGTTGGACCAAGGAATGGTGCACATGTTGTAGCCAAAGCATGGACTGATGAAAATTACAAGAAACGACTATTGCAGAATGCGACCGAATCCATTATGGAGCTTGGGTATGGGGGTCGGCAGGGCGAGCACATGCAGGTCGTTGAAAATACCAACAAAATCCACAACATGGTGGTCTGTACACTCTGTTCGTGTTATCCGTGGCCAGTACTTGGATTGCCGCCAACCTGGTATAAGTCCTCCAGTTATCGGGCTCGCGCTGTCAGTGAGCCAAGAGCAGTACTTGCCGAATTTGGGGTAGAACTTGCGAAGAACGTTGAAATCAGGGTCTGGGATTCAACAGCTGAAATTCGCTATCTTGTTCTCCCTCAACGCCCTACTGGCACTGAAAATTTCAATGAAGACGAGCTAACAAAACTGGTTACCCGAGACTCCATGATCGGTGTTGGACTCGTCCAATCACCTCAATCTAAACCATGAATTCAACTCATGATCTAGGCGGAACTCACGGACATGGTCCGATTGATCGAAGTCCGTTAGTAGACTTTTCAAACGATTTAGAACGCAAGATCTTCGGCATGACACTGGCCTGTGGGATGCTTGGAGCATGGAATCTCGATGAAAGCCGCCATGCTCGTGAAACCATGAAACCTGACGACTACCTGAACAGCAGTTATTATGAGCACTGGCTTCATGGGTTGGAGCAATTACTATTATCTAAGGGATTAATTTCGGAACAGGAATTGAATTCCGGTAATCCTATGACTAGAAGTGCGAAAAAAGCAGTTTCAGTTGATCAAATACCCAGCATTCTGAGCAAGGGAGCGCCAACAAGCTTGAAAACCGATGAGGTGCCCTATTTCCAGGTGGGTCAGATGGTTTTGGTCCGGAATTTTAATCCCAAATCCCACACCCGAGCACCGCGTTATATTCGGGGTCGTAAAGGAGTTGTGATTAACCATCATGGCGCCCATATCTTTGCAGATCAGCATGCCAAAACTGGTGAAAAGGTTCCCATGCATCTTTACAGTGTGCGGTTTGAGGCTGAAGAAGTTTGGGGCACTGAAGATGCCGAATCGAGGGTAGTGTTGTACCTTGATCTATTCGAATCCTATCTCGATGCCGTCCAATGACACAGATTTGCCCACTTCCCGACCAGCCTAAGTCAAAAGGAGAACCTGTTTTTGATGCACCCTGGCAAGCACGTGCATTTGCAATGGCTGTACTTCTGAATGAACAAGGAGTTTTTTCATGGGCAGAATGGTCCGAACGACTCGCAAGACTCATCGAAAACCACGAAATCCACGCTACAATCCAAAACAGTGATGACTATTATCGAGTATGGCTAAAAGCACTGGAGGAGATCACAAAAGACTTGAAATAGCTAACCACGTATATAAAGGAACCTGCCTACCAATTCATTCCAGTCCATAACATGCATACGATATTCAAGAAATTGCCGAATTCGAAATTATCTTGGTGTTGCCCCAATGTGGGAGATTGAATTCCGGAGCACTTGATCTGAACCAGAGCCTGATTACTCCGGTCTGTTATCCAGCCAAGCATTCAGTTGCGTTATTGAAATGCCAAGCCCGACGATTGCACCTTCATGAAGGGAGTTCAGGTCAGCAATCGTCATTGCCATGAATTTATCGACTTCTTTTATATTCCTGTCAGTGCAATATTTCTCGATGTGAATTTCGATATCATTGCCGTGTAATACGTCTCGAATTACCATGCCCATCACTTCCTTTCGTTGCTGGCGATACTGGATTCGAAAAGAATCGATTTCACCCAGAGACTGTTTTGCTAGATTATACTGTCTACAAGAACACACATAAGCCCAGCAAAACAGATCCAACATGGGCTTTATATCGATTTTTTCGTAGATAGCCAATAATGCCGAAGTATAGTGATTGCCTGACACGTCGGTGAAACTTAGTGGACATAAGTTCTTTTTGATGAATGGAATATTACAACTCAGCCTTGAAGTACGCTTATTAATATCCTCAAACGCCTGTAGATAAGACAGATGGACCAGTAAAAAGAAACTTTGTTCAAAGGGATCTGCAATCTTTCTGGCTTTCAGCAAAATGAGTTCAAATAACTCCCTGAGTACATGCGGGTTGCTCAATGGCTTGTATGTCGATTTTCCTATATCGACTTCTATCTTCCGGATACTTCCACAGGCTTCACGGTTTGCAAGCAAGTCTTGTGACAACAAATTGTGGAGGTTGAAAATCGTAAAACAATTCGGCTCAATATCCTGTGCATTTTCCACAAGGAACAATATGGCCTCCTTGTGATTGATAATCATGACGGTTTCTTCATCTGTCTTTCCTTCAGCACTCATCCCTTCCTGTACAAGTTTTCGAGTATCCAGTTCTGAATAGGTATTGCCCTCCAGTCGACTGGAGTTATAGGAAAGATCAATCAGGAGTCTTTGGCATATTTTACGTGCGTAGGTTCCCGCTGCTAATGTCCGGTCAACCCTCTTCCCAGCCTTGAGCAACGCATTTCTTTGCTCCTTAGGGACATATACAGTTTCATTTGGGGTGTAACTTTCGATAAACTCCCTTTTATAGGACACTTTTTCTCGTGCATGAAGCGGCAGGTCGACATAATCTAGGGATATTCTGCTTTCCGAGCTAAATACTTTGTCTACATCTTGGGGTTTATGTCCTTTATTTTCTTGATCAGATAATTGAATTGGGTAGTATTTCGTCGTTTTTCTGTCACCGGTTTTTCGTATTCGTTCTTCTTTAGCAAGAAATGATAATATCCTCTGTAATGTTTTGCTATTTATAGAAAATTTCAGATTTTCCATAATCTCACCACGCGAAAGACCCTCTGAATTCATTTCCAGTAGGTTCACGACCTCTGTTATTTTCTCATTTCTGTTCTGTCTCATATTATGTCTCTATATTTGTCTCTAATCTCATCATAGTTTGTTTTAGGGACAAATACAACTCTCTATTCACCAATCCTCGAATAGACCATCCTCTGTTCGTCAGAAGGTTTTATTGCACCCATGAGTTTCAACTCCAGACTTGAAATTATCTATTGGGAAGACTTCAATTCTTTACACCTGACCATGCATGGAGTTGTATATACTTTCATGCTTTGAAATTTTGGATTGAGACTATTCCTTCACAGATGAACAGTCGTATCATTAGTCACTCAATCATACTGATCGCAATGTGGTTATCGATCGATTCTTGAATCGTGAATTGTATTGATTATTGGCGATGGGTTCGTGCCATGATCGCTGAGCTATCCAGAGAAATTCTTCAGGAATTCATGGCTACCGGTTTTTATGGGTACCTAGAAATCAATATTTCTAGAGCAAAAGGTTGTTTTTCAGCACACAACTAGGTTGCCATCTCGGTCACAAGCAACAGATTTACTACATGTTACAGATGCCAACTCATGCCCGATTAGAGGATGTACGTTATCGGTTCAACAACCAATTGCAATCAAGTTTGAGTAGGGGATTTGTTGACTGTCAATTTATCTAGCAGTTTATTTCGTGCAGCCTGATATCGTTCAATGTTGGACAGCTTGATATGGCCAAATCCTCTCACCATATCCGGCAATTCAACAAGCTGGCAGAGGACCTCTGGATTATCTTGAGCAGAACCACCGAGCATCAATTGAATATCTTTTTCAAAATCGCTGATCAAGGCCCGCTCCAACTGTCTCTCCTGAGTCTTACCAAATACATCCCAGAACGTTCCCCGTAATCCCTTAAACTTCGCTAGGAACCGCAACAACACCAGTAGCCCACCGGGAAATTTCCGTTTTAACGGATGTCCTGTATGAGGGTCTCGGCTCGATAAGCCCGGCGGCGCCATCAGGAAATTCACCCTGTAGCCTCCCTGATAACTATTCCTAACTTCATCCAGAAAACCAGACTCTGTGTAAAGTCGGGCGATTTCATATTCATCTTTGTAAGCCAACAATTTGAAATAGTTCTTTACCACAGCTCTAGTGAAAGGTAATTCAGAACCCGAACCATTCATCTCTTCATAATCACGCACCTGTTTTACCTGATTTCGATAGCGATCCGCATATTGTTGATTCTGATAATCGATCAGGTATTGATACCGATAATCAATCATCTCATCCAGAGTTTGAGGGATACCATCTGTTTCATTGAGCTTGGCTTTCTCCTCAATTAGATCGAGATCAACCACTGCTTGACGACCCAGCTTGAAAGCCTGCTGATTGAGGTTAATGGAAACACCATTCAATTCGATGGCATGAAAAATTGAGACCTCTGAAACCGGAATCTGCCCATTCTGATAGGCATAACCCAGTAAGAACAGATTACTTGCAATCGAATTTCCGAGAAGATTGCGGGCAATTTTCGTGGCATTGATGAAATAACTTTTGCCCTCACCAGTCTCCTGGTTAATTTGAGATTTCATGGTCTCACCGGGAAACTGATAATCGGAGTTAAGAATAAAATCAGCGGTCGGGCTCTCGTAGGAGTTAACCACTGCCTGAGAACGACTTGGCCGCAAACGAGCCAGACTTTCTCTCCCCGAAGCCACCACCAAATCACAGCCCAGCAAAAGATCTGTTTCGCCATCGGGAATTCTGACCGCCAGAATATCATCTTGCGTGTTGGCAATACGTACATGGCTCACCACTGCCCCGAATTTTTGTGCAAGACCGGTCTGATTCAAGGTTGCACAGCCCTTACCTTCAAGATGTGCTGCCATCGCCAGAAGTGAACCAACAGTGAGCACGCCCGTCCCTCCTATTCCAGCGACCAGAATATTCCAGCTTCGTTCAATTGTTGGCAACTCGGGGTTCGGTAGATCAATATCCAGAACCTCACCTTCATCTTGTTTATGCTTTACTGGAATGTAATTCCCTCCGGTCATCGTCACAAAACTCGGGCAAAAGCCCTTGAGGCAGCTGAAGTCGTGATTACAGGCACTCTGATCAATTTGCCGCTTGGTCCCTAGAGCTGTATTTTTGGGCAACACTGACAGGCAGTTTGATTGGACACTGCAATCTCCGCAAGCTTCACAAATGTCAGGATGAATAAACACCCGAAGCGGGCTTTGTGGCATCTCTCCGCGTCTTCGACGTCGTCGCTTCTCTGCAGCACAAGTCTGATCAAATACAATTACACTGGTACCTTTAACGTGCCTGATCTCTTCCTGGAGACGGTCAAAATCCGATTTTGGATGAACCGTAATTCCTGCATGATGTCTCAAAATACCCTTCATCTCCCGGTAGTTTTCCGATACTACCGCAAGACGCTGTACACCCTCGGCCTTTAGCTGTGAAACGATTTCAGGTACCCCTATCACTCCCTCTACAGGTTGTCCGCCAGTCATCGCCACTGCATCGTTGTAAAGCAGTTTATAAGTAATATTCACACCAGAAGCAATAGATGCACGAATCGCTAGGATACCACTGTGGAAATAAGTTCCATCTCCGATGTTCTGAAATACATGTGGGAGTTCGGTGAATGGAGCTTGGCCAATCCAGGTCGCCCCCTCTCCCCCCATCTGGGTGAAGGTTTCCGTTTTTCGATCCATCCATTTGACCATGTAGTGGCATCCTATCCCTGCCAGTCCATAACTGTTCTCTGGAACCTTGGTCGATGTATTGTGCGGGCATCCAGAACAAAAATATGGCGTCCGAGTGATTGAACCGATCTGGCTCGATAATCTTTGCTCCTTTACATCCAGAAACCGAAGCCGTTCACGAATACTCTCGCTATCATGAAACTTGAGCACGCGAGTCCCAATCGCTCGCGCAACCATAGCAGGAGTCAACTCACTCAAGTTGGTAACCAAATCCTTGCCGTCCTCATCGAACTCTCCTACCACCACAGGCCGAGCAGCAACCGGCCAGTTGTATAACTGGCCAGTGATCTGATCTTCTAGAACGCTACGTTTTTCCTCAACCACCAGAATTTCATTGAGTCCACGAGCAAATTCATGAGTGGAAATCGGCTCAAGCGGCCAGCTCATCCCAACTTTTAAGATGCGAATTCCGATTTGACTGGCAGTTTCCTTGTCAATCCCTAGATCACTCATAGCCTCCATCACATCCAGATAGGATTTTCCAGATGTTACAATGCCTAATCTCGGATTATCGGTATTCAGCATGATCCGATTCAAACGGTTACTGTAGGCAAAGGCTCGCGCTGCGTAAATCCGGTAGCGATTCAATAACCGTTCCTGTTCCAAAGGCGTGGTCGGCCACTGGGCGTTCAAGCCCTCGGGAGGAATTTCACAATCCTCTGGTAATACAATATTGATCCGACCTTCATCAAGATCCGCCGAGACGGCCGTGTCCATATTTTCTGTGATCGCCTTCATGGCTACCCAGCAACCGCTAAACCGAGAAAGGCTCCAACCAATGATTCCGTAATCAAGCACGTCCTGAACATTGGCTGGATTTAACACCGGAACTGATGCACCGATGAAATTGTGCTCACTTTGATGGGGTAGGGTGGAAGATTTACATGCGTGGTCATCTCCAGCTAAGGCTAGTACCCCCCCATAACTGGTTGTACCGAATATGTTGGCATGTTTAATAACATCCATACTTCGATCGACACCCGGCCCTTTTCCATACCACATAGAAAAAATGCCATCGTATTTGGCACCTGGCAGAAGATGGGTTTGCTGAGTACCCCAAACTGCTGTAGCTGCTAAATCCTCATTTACCCCTGGCTGAAACACAATATTATGGTGATCCAACCAGGACTGGGCTTTCCAGAGAGCCTGATCCAGAGTACCAAGCGGAGATCCACGATAACCGGAAATGAAGCCTGCGGTATTTAGGCCTGCTTTAAGATCTCGTCGAGCTTGCATCATCGGCAACCGAACCAGTGCCTCAATCCCGGTCATAAACGCCCGCCCAGCAGTCAATGAATACTTGTCATCCAAAGACACCTTATCAAGATCAAATAGAATGGGCTTATTCATAGACTCTATGATAATACTTTAGAAGATTATTTGGTATGGTAAAAGGCTGTCAAAAGCCAATGTTTTTGCTACTTGGTAATATTTTAACTCCAAGAGAGTCAAAGACAACGCTTCGCAAAAGCGAATTTCACACCATATCCAGTACTTGCAAGAAAAGCGTGATTTTTGGCAACTATTCTTCCATCATCCAACCAAACAGTTTTGAGTTGTTGAATTGTTTATGCTGACGATATTTACCTCACGTCATGAGTATCAAAAATCACAGAATTCGATCGGGTTAGGGAAGTTGGTTTGCATTGAACTAATCAATGGATTGGCTGGCGGTATCCCAATTATTCCACCAGTTATGGTCTCTGAGCTGTTATCGTCGCCAAACGATCAAGGACGCACCCGAATTCGCAACCGTACACAGAAGGTCTTGGATCGTAGCGGCATTCGGATCGGTGGTATTTTGAGTGATTTGTTTAGCAAGAAAAGTTTTTCAGGAGTTGGAGAATTGCGTTCTTCGCAATTAAGAACTGATCTTTGGTTTCGATCAAATAGGACAAAAGCTATATTCAAAACGGGCTGGGAAATCCGATTTTCCATACTCTACTTACTGGCTGAACGTCTTTTGGTCCAGAGACTTTCCCAGCCTGTACTATAATTATCACTTGGTGGTTGAGGGATAGGTTTTTTAATTTCAAATGGAGAAACATGATGAATAACCCTGTACGTGCGGCTGACAGCCCTTTCAAAGTATCAGTCACCGAGGGCAAGAACTATTTCTGGTGCTCTTGTGGAAAAAGCCAGAATCAGCCATTTTGCGATGGATCACACAAGGGATCAGAATTCACACCGGTCCGGTTTTCTGCCGAAAAGACTGGAGATGTGTGGCTCTGTGGATGCAAATCCACTAGCAACCAACCATTTTGCGATGGATCACACAATCAGTAACCAAGTCTCCGACTTATGAATTTAAGTGTGTCCCACTAATTTTGATCGATATGATGCGCCATGACCGTTTCTATATAAGAAACTTGCAACCATATCGCATTTGAATTCGCCCTGTAACAGGAAACATCAAAGAATGTAGAATGAGTGAATAAGAATAATGCGGGAACACGTCTCTTGAAATGTTCTTGATTGGTGATTCATAACTGTTGGCACCCTGCTTAAGTCGGAAATCTATACTGGTGTGCACAGGAACTCGGGTTGTCTAGGCATAAGCTACTAAGGTCCGAAATACGAGTTGCAGTCGGTAATCGACAACGTGTTCCTCCGTATCTGGAGCTGTTGAGTGGGATTGTGCACTGGTGGTGGAGAGCAATCACGTAGTGTTCAGGTAAAGCATAGCAACTCGTTGCGTGGGTGTACTGATTCCTTCCGAGTTCCCATTTTTAACATTAAATCAGACCATAATTCCCAGATAATTTTACAGTGAATGCCATTCAGTAAGCCCCGTTACTCCAGTTCCAGAACCCCAAAATAATCTCATGTTATAACACCTAAAACAACCGGTTCCGCACCAGATTGTATGACATTCGATCACACCGCCTGCTATACTCGGCCTTCCAACAACTGAAAACAGGCTTGTTCTAGCAGGCACTGTCTAATACTCAAACCATACCATGAGAACAGAAATAATTGAGATGTTATGAAACATAATCTAAGTGTTTCCATTATTTCATGCTCGGTCTCAGATTCTTCAGTCAGCCGTGCTGCTTCCCTGCATGCCAGCGAAACCCTCTCCAGCCTAGTCCAGTCCTTATACTTATTCGATGCCAATGAAAACCCTTTCTTGAGAGTTGATAGCCGAAAAATTGATAGTGTGAGTGAGGAGTATGTATCACTATTCGACAAGGTGACATCAAGCGATGCGGTGATGCTCTGTTATCCAATTTATTGTTATACGGCGAGTAGTACGGCCAAAGCCATCTCAGAAATACTGGGGCCTGCACTTTATCGAAAACCGGTAGCAACCATTGTTGCTGCCGGAAGCTTACGCTCGCATCTGGCCTGCGGTGACCTTATGCTGAGCATGATGTTTGAACAGGAAACTCTGTGCTTCCCTAAGTCCGTGCTGGTTACGGAAGGCGATCTGGAAGATTCCACCTTTACGGAGCAGGCCAGTCACCGCTTGGATAACCTATGCAGGGATTTTTGTGACTTCAGTGCCCGCTTGAAAGGTTTCTTGGAAAAGTAACAACATCAGGTCAACACTCTCACCATCAATGTTACCTTTGAAGTAAAAACAATTTACCATAATTAATCGATTAGGCGAGGCAAACCTTATCGATTATGTTATGCCAATATTAGCAGACTATCCGAATAGAAAATTCACCCATTTCGGCACCTATTCTGCTTTGATAAGACAACTGGAATGCACTCATTGGTCGGCTGATGATTCATGCATACTGCCGAAATCCATCGTATGGGTCTAAAGATCCCATCTGTGAATTATCCATTATCTTAATGCCTTCAAAATAACAGACTGGAAATTAAGAGTTTTCAACCAACACCCCTAATCCTTAAATGATCGCTCAATTTTGGGCGCAAAGTAATATACACTGTGAATTTCAACCTCCGACCGATCATCACCTATTGGGAAATTCTTCAGACCCCTTCAAAACCACGCCATACAAGGCATCAAAAATACTTTCGGACCTCTATGTATAAAATTAATGGGGCTTATAAAGATAACTTGACAATCGCCAAAAAGAGCATGAATCACCCCCTTATGAGGGGTAAATCAACAAAGAATCAGCACCAATCAATGAATCATATGGCTCGAAACATTCTGGTCAAGTTATCTTTATAAGTCCCAAATTAATCCCTTACCCATTAAAGTTTGTGCAGTAGGCAAACAAGATTTATTCCCCAACTTTGGCTCTGGCTATGCCAGTTTCAGGAATATAAAATCCTATACAAGATAAAGTTATTTTCTTATACTACAAAGAACAATATAGAAACTCGATGTACCATGTCTGACTCTGCTTTTGTTCAATTCTCAGAAGTTCAGAAAAGTTATGACGGCGAAACACTCGTCGTAAAAAACTTGAACCTCAATATCGGACGGGGAGAATTTGTTACCATGCTTGGGCCTTCAGGTTCCGGGAAAACCACCTGTCTGATGATGCTAGCAGGTTTCGAGACCGCAACCCATGGTGAAATATACCTGGATGGCAATGGAATAAATAATGTTGCCCCTCACAAACGAGATATCGGCATGGTGTTCCAGAATTATGCATTGTTTCCGCACATGACCGTTGCCGAGAACATTGCCTTCCCACTGGAAGTTCGAAAAACCTATAGCAAGACGGACATTCAAGAGCGGGTTGTGAAAGCCCTTGAAATGGTTAAATTACCGGAATTTGGTACCCGTCGACCAGCACAACTATCTGGTGGGCAACAACAACGAGTTGCTCTAGCCCGGTCGTTGGTATTTGAGCCCAAACTCGTATTATTGGATGAACCTCTAGGCGCTCTCGATAAGAACCTTCGCGAGGAAATGCAGTATGAACTCAAACATATACATGAAAATCTCGGTCTGACTATGGTCTTCGTAACACATGATCAATCAGAAGCTCTAACTATGTCTGATCGCATTGCGGTATTTGATGATGGCATTATTCAGCAAATCGACACACCTTCCGAACTCTATGAAAAACCACAAAACGCATTTGTTGCCTATTTTATTGGGGAAAACAACCGGTTCACGGGTATTGTGAAAAGTGAAAAAAACGGGCAATGTAGCGTCGAATTGGATAATGGGCAAGGAGTTGTTATTGCAAATAATATCAATACCAAGGGGGTTGAAAAACCAACCACACTTTCATTGCGACCAGAGCGCGTCTGCCTGAATCCAGAAGTGGGCAGTCTTCCGAATATATTCAACGCAAAAGTCGAAGAGTTAATTTATTTAGGGGATCATATCCGTTCGAGAGTCAGCATTGCTGGTAACGACGAATTCATCGTCAAGATTCCAAATTCTAACCTTCACGATCAACTCAGCGAAGGTCAGAACGTATCACTCGGATGGAGTGCAGAAGATTGTCGTGCGCTTGATGCCTAGCGTGAATTTAATGAATTCGGCAAACGAGGGTGATGATGTCTTTTTACACTATAACAACGTAAAAAATTATAATTGATTGATATAACGGAATTTAATCTCGAGTTCTGACTAGGGTTATGTTAGTTATCGAGATGAGTATGACCTAAGCTGTCGCCATAACGATCGAGTTTCAACATCTTGTATAGGTCTTCCTGAACTTTCGACAGTCTTTACAAGGTCATTTTTTATACTATTGGCGGTCTTTAGCGGTTCTCGAATAGGCGACCCCAACTTCCTTGTGGAGACCAATTCGTCCGCCAATATCCAGCAGTATCTAGCCTTGGGAAAGCGCACTTCTTTTGCGAGCGAAATTCCGATCGATTGAGGTTCGTACCTTGAGGGCCAGTACGCAGATTTTCTGGCCATCCTGCATAAATGTGGACAGATTTCGATGGAGTGAATATTCTTCTAGTTCAGGCTCTTGCTCAGTATGTTTCCTGTTACTGTCCGTGGAAATCAGACTGAGACTTCCACTGTAACTGTTTTGGTATCGCTTGAAGCCACCAGAATGACCATATCCTCTATTGGCTAGGCATCATGCACACTTGATAGGTTCTGGTCAGAGAAGCAACTGAATCTTCCTTCACGTCCCATTGTCTATGAGGTTGGAAAACTTGAAGGCATGAGCACCTCGCCATTGATACGGAATTTCAGGCTTGAGGACTGAAGGTTGTCCCACCACACCTGATTGGAGCCAAATGCGCGAAAAATATGATCGTCATCAATTGTCCAATCGTCAAGGCCGCTAGAATCCTCATTGTCTGACTGAGTATTGCGCCATGTGGTAATTTGATCGGTTCTTGTTCCTGAAACATCAAGAACAAGGAAATATTTCGTGCTAGCCACAAGGGTGATACCTCCTGATCCAGCGGGAAAAGTTAGGGTCTGCCCAGTAGTAGATGTTGAGAAAGTGGGAGTGGTCAATGCGCCAATCTCGGTCCCTGGTCCAGAGGTCTCGGATTGATGAATGCTTACCCTGTAGGTAAGACCAGTCGAAATCTGGCCGAATTGAATCGCTACACTGTTCAGCTTGTAGCCCGAACTGTTGGAACCGGTTGTGAAGCTTTGGGCATGATCGACTAGCCCGAAAGGACTCGCAATGGGACTTCCAGAAAAAAATATCTCTCGCGCATTGATCTGTCCAATACTGGAAACCAACACCATCTCCTTTGCTCGCACTTCGTCGGCACAAGGGTATGTCATCAATCCAGCGATAAGAAATGATTGAATGCCCATCGGTAGCGAACGGCGTTCTGGTTGATTTTCTGCATTCATAATGCGATCATATTAACATAAGTGAAGCCAACATTTGCCATATTGCTATTGCCCTAATCCTGAAATGGAAAACCAGAAAGCACCCTTGATACCTCGTATAGCGTGATTTTTGAGGGGTCTATCGAATCACTCAATGGAAAAATTAGATGAGAATTAAAACCCATAATGGATATGTCTTTGTGATCAATTCCTATCATTTTATTTTAGAATGTATTAACATATATCTGAAAATATGGTCGAATAATTTCCTTGAGAAGATAAAAACCGATTGAATGAAACCCTACTCGCTTCACTTATTCGCCATTATTGCAAGTTTTTCTTTGCGCACAGATTGATTTTTAAACAGGCATAAACTTT
This sequence comes from Gammaproteobacteria bacterium, assembly GCA_026708585.1. Lineage (GTDB taxonomy): Bacteria > Pseudomonadota > Gammaproteobacteria > Arenicellales > Poriferihabitantaceae > Poriferihabitans. Next base: position 39,618 of record JAPOUQ010000076.1, on the reverse strand, counting down.
GTTTCTTAGGTTGTTTTCATTGAATATCGTTGGCATTTCGCTTACGATTCAGTAGATCCAATGCTATTATTTACGTATACAGTTAGTTTGAATAATCAAAAGTTGTATAAAATATTCCAGTATTGATATCAGTTATAGGTGAATTAGAAATACAGCACTTCGGCTTTCGACCCCCGACTCTTTTTTCATTCAGGAACTGGCTGTATCAGTACAATGTAAACAACGAATCAAATTTAATATCAAGAGGTAATAATGAAAAAAATTAGACAAAAAACGCTAGCACTCGGCTCAGCGATAATGTTGGGTATTATGGGTGTAGCCAACGCTCAGGAAGTGGACTTGGTTATTGTCTCCTGGGGAGGTGCGTATACTGCAAGTCAGCAAAAAGCTTACCATGAGCCGTTCATGGCCATGAATCCAAACGTCAACATCATCAATGATGATTCCTCCGCCGAAGCCGTTTCAAAGATCCGAGCGATGAGTGAGGCCAAAAACGTCACATGGGGACTTGTCGATGCCATTGCATCTCAAGCAATTCAGCTTTGCGAGGAGGGACTGGCTGAACCAATCGATCATGATGCCGTTTTGGCCCCTGCTCCTGATGGAACGCCGGCTTCAAAGGATTTCGGTGATCTCATCGTTTCTGAGTGCTTTATTCCGAATATTGTCTATTCAACAACGTTTGGCTACCGCACGGACCTAGTCAAGGAGCCTCCGACAAGCATCAATGATGTCTTTAATCTTGAAAAAATCCCCGGCAAGCGCGCTCTTGAAAAAAAACCAATTGTCAATCTTGAGTGGGCTCTGATTGCAGACGGAGTGAACCCTGACGATGTCTATGATGTACTGGACACCGAGGAAGGTGTTGATCGGGCATTCGCCAAGCTTGATACCATTAAGGATGAAGTCGTCTGGTGGGAAAAAGGTGCTCAAACGCCACAGTTACTTGCCGATGGCGAAGTTGTGATGGGATCGACCTACAACGGACGCCTGTTTTCTGTGATAGAAGAGGAAAAACAACCAATCGCCATGATGTGGGACTGGCAAGTTTTCGATCTGGATGGATGGATCGTTCCCGTGGGCGGCCCGCATAGAGATCTCGTTATGGAATATCTGAATTTTGCCACAGATACGCAACGACTGGCTGACCAAGCTAAGTATATCTCGTATGGACCGGCACGCAAATCCTCCGCTCCCTTAGTTGGAAAGCATGCAACCTTGGGAATTGATATGGCACCACATATGCCGACAGCACCAGCAAATGCGAAAAACACACTACTCTACAATTATGAGTGGTGGGCTGACAACCAAGATGATCTGACTGAGCGTTTCAATGCTTGGCTGGCTCAATAATGAAGTTGGACGAACAATGATGTAAAGAGCGGGGAGGCAAGATTTGCTTCTCCGCTTTTTTTCGTGCTATTGACCCAATATATCCAATATACGTAAATTAGTTCCGATGGTTGAGAACGTAGCTACGACTGATATTGTCAAAACGGCGGACGGAATTCCGCTCAAGATCAGCCTTGCAAAGGCCCAAAGGAGAAGCAAAATTAGAGGAATGATGCTGGTTTTACCTCTGTTTGCCTTTATTCTCCTCACCTTTTTCGTTCCGATTTTCGACATGCTGTTACGTAGCGTTGAAAATCATCTGGTTCCAGATGTCTTGGAGCATACCACCCGAGAGCTTGTAAATTGGGATGATCGTTCCGGCGAACTACCACCTGAAGAAGTGTTTGCCGCAGCGAAGCTGGATTTTGAAAAGGGGCATTCTGAAAGAACGATTCTGCGTGTGGGGCGTCGTCTGAACTATGAAGTACCCGGCTTTGCTAGTCTTTTTCGAAAAACGGCAAGAAGGGCAAAAAACTTCGAATCTCCCTACAAAGAGGCCTTCATTGAACGCGACAAACGATGGGGCGAGATCGATACCTGGCGTCTGATCAAACGAGAAGCTGGTGCCTTCACGATGTCGTATTATTTTTCTGCTCTTGACTTAGAGTATTCGCCGGAAGGCAACGTAAACTTTAAGGACAAAGACAGCCGAATCTATCTCAAGCTATTCTGGAGAACCCTTTCGCTGAGCGCACTAATTACCCTACTGTGCCTGACTTTGGCTTATCCAATTGCCTATCTGCTCTCTACCCTTCCTCTGCGCATTAGTAATCTACTGATGATTCTGGTACTACTACCATTCTGGACCTCTCTGTTGGTCAGAACAACATCTTGGATTGCCCTTTTGCAGCAAGAAGGCGTAATAAACGATTTGCTAGTTGGCCTCGGTTTGATAACCGACGATGGTAGACTTGCTATGATCCATAATGCAATGGGTACGGTCGTGGCGATGACCCACATACTGCTACCATTCATGGTGCTTCCTCTTTACAGCGTCATGAAAACTATACCACCAAGTTACATGCGGGCTGCCAAGAACCTAGGAGCAACCCCAACTGTCGCCTTTATCAGAGTGTATTTTCCTAATACTGTATCGGGCATCGGTGCGGGGTCTATTCTAGTCTTCATTATCTCGATCGGATATTACATTACTCCTGCCCTTGTAGGGGGAACAGATGGCACTTTGATTAGCAACTTCATTGCCTACCACATGTCCTCTTCCTTGAATTGGGGCTTAGCCGCTTCATTAGGAGTGCTATTACTGATTCTTGTGCTCATGCTGTACTATCTATATGATAGGGTAGTCGGTATTGACAACATGAAATTTTCATAGATATGGCTCTACCTGCGTATACAACGACTGGTGAACGAATCTGGTTTTATGCCTATCGCATTTTTTGCGGTTTGGTGTTTTTCTTTTTGATTGCGCCAATCCTTGTCATCATCCCGTTGTCTTTCAACTCGGTACCCTTTTTCACCTTCACGGAGGAAATGCTACGACTTGATCCCGCTGGCTATTCCTTGAGATGGTATAACGACTTCTTCACCAATGCAAACTGGCAGGGTGCTGTCAAGAATAGCGTAATTATTGCCTTTTTCTCGACCATTCTCGCCACATTTCTTGGCACCGTGGCCGCTTTAGGACTCAGTCGTTCAGACCTGCCGTTCAAGTCGACTATTATGGGACTGTTGATCTCACCGATGATCGTTCCCTTAATCATCTCAGCTGCTGGCATGTACTTCTTCTACTCTCAGATTGGACTACAAGGTACCTTTCTTGGAGTCATACTGGCTCATACTGCACTTGGAACACCGTTTGTCGTAATTACCGTCACGGCAACCCTAAGCGGATTTGACCAGGTATTGGTCCGCTCTGCGGCAAACTTGGGTGCCAACCCAACCACTACTTTTTTCCGAATCATCGTACCCTTGATCCTTCCCGGCGTAATTTCTGGTGCCTTGTTTGCTTTTATAACCTCGTTTGACGAAGTCGTTGTCGTGCTTTTCGTCGGTAGTTATGAACAACGCACTATACCATGGCAGATGTTTTCGGGCATTCGCGAACAAATTAGCCCAACAATTCTCGCAGTAGCGACCCTGCTTGTATGCGTATCAATCGCCCTTCTGACCGCACTAGAGTTACTCCGAAGACGATCGGAACGACTGCGCGGCATGACACCTCAGTAGGCTCAGGATCGGCTAGATTATTCAGGCCTCAATCAAAAAAGCCTGTCCCAGTCACCCTCTGTTGTTTGCTAGTAATCGAACTGGTACAACACCTAGCAACCCTCGGATACTCAGGTATCCTGCGATCGAAACCAGCACAATGCCAACCGCGATACTGATTGCCATCCAAGACCACGAAACCGTGAGTTCCATATCAAAAATTTGATCCGCCATAAGCGTACCAGTCAATAAAGCCATCGCACTACCCAGCAAACCCGAGAAGATTCCAAGTAGAGCAAATTCGCTAATCACGGCCTTGCGGATAAATGAGCGACTTGCCCCCATGGATTTCAAGAGTGCGATCTGCAATTGGCGAGTGATTTTCTGGCCTTGCAAAATACCAAAAAACACCAGACCTGCAGCAAGCAAGGTAAACACGAATAGTGTACTGATCGCCATACTTCCCTGATTAACAATCTCCTGAAATCTCTGTAGTAAGATACTCACATTGATTGCAGAAATATTTGGAAATTCACGGCTCATTTGGTTGATAAACCGGTTGATGTCGTCATCAACATGCACCGCCAGCATGTGGCTTACCGGCGCATCTTCAAGCAATCCTGGAGTGGCAATGATAAAAAAGTTGGGTCGCATGTTCTCCCATACAACCTCGCGTAGGTTTAGAATCGGTGCGGTATGTCTGATTCCCGCTGTATCAAGAGTGAGGGTATCGCCGAGCTCTAGTCCCAATTCACTTGCTGTTTCGTCCTCAACCGACAAGCCACTTGCATTACCCTGAAACCACTGTCCCTGAACCACCTCGTTGTCCTGTGGCAGATCCGCTGTCTCGGTCAGGTTAAAGACATGACTCACGCGATCTTTTGCTTCGCCGGTAAAGTTGTATTCGGAAATTGGACGACCATTAATCTCTACGATCCGCGTCCGTATAATCGAATATATATCCGATCTAGTTACATTCTGTCCATTAATAAATTCACCGAGTGGCTCGAGATTGGATTGTTTGATGTTGATAGCAAATACATTGGGTGAATCATCCGGAAGGGTCTGACCCCATGATTCGAAAATGTCGTATCGAAACACAGCCAAGAGTACCAAGGCAAAAACAATCGATCCAAAGGTGCTGACAATCCATGCACTACGTGCACCGTTGCTACAAACTTCTTTCAAGGCAACAAAATAGGGTAAAGACCGAATTCCAACTATTCTTCCAACTACATAGATCAGAAGCCGAGTCACCCCCCAGAACAAAAGTGCCGCAAGTAGCAAACCGGGCAGGACAGTCAGTGCCAGCATGATATCTCCAGCTAGAAATATCGTCAGAGCTACAATCAGTATCAATATACTGAAGGAGGATTGCTGTTGGGTCATCGGAGGACTGCTGGATGTACGAAGTAAGATTACCGAAGGAACTTGCTGTACCGCCCTGAGGGTCGGCAAAGTGACCACAAAAAGGGCAATCAGGGTAATGATCCCCGCACCGGCCAAAGACCAGAAAGATGGTTCAGGCAATCTCATGATAACCTGTTGTTGCACAATACGACCGACCACATCCTGAATTGCGAAACCAATCAATGCACCGAGCATACATACCGGTATTCCCATCGTTAGGTACCTGAATCCAAGACGTAACATGGTTTTCTTATTCTGCTGACCGAGACACCGAAGCAAAGCCATTTCCACAATCTGCCGACGCCACAGACCCTGTGCAGCCAGAGCCATAGCAACAATCGACAGAATTACCGATAATAGAACCGCTAGGCGAATGTAGGAGATGATCCTTCCTACCGTTGAATTTACTTCATCCCTTTGAATATCAGCAACCACTATCTCTTCATAAGATTCGAGTTCAGGGCTGACTGATTCATAAAATACTTCTATGGCTTCCCGATCTCCAGCAACCAACAATCGATAACGCGCTCTGCTCGCAGGAGTCAGTAATCCGGTACTCTCTAAATCACTTATATTTATGATAACTCTGGGTGCGAAACGGATACGGTCAGCCCCTCCCTCTGGATCCAGCATAATCTCTCCGATGAAATCTGCCTGCATGTCACCAATTTGTAGTTTTTCTAGTTCATTCAGGCCGAGATCAACCACCGCTTGTGTAGCCGCCCAAACGGTTCCCTGATCAGGAGAACTCTTATATTCGACAAAGCCTTCTGGACTGGTATCGCTTTTAATCAGGATTTCACCACGCAGGGGATAGTTCTCGGAAACAGCCCTGACATTCACTAGACGACTTTCCTGATCATTGGTTAGCATACTCATGAAACTGATCGAATCAGCTGTCTTCAATCCAAGATCTTCTGCCACCTCCCAATATATCTGGCTCAACGGGCGGGAAGACGAAAGAATTGCATCGGCTCCCATAATGGCACTAGTACGAAGCTGCATGGCTTGTTCGATGCGACTTCCAAGAGCCCCAACCACAGACAAGGCAATCACAACAAATAGGCAAGCTAACAAAAGCAACCGAAATTCGCTGAGGCGCAGACTACGCGCGAAACCCATGTCGATCTGACTAAACCAAGTGCCCAGCTTCAATCCGATACTCCACATCGCAACGTCCTGCAAGTTGATGGTCGTGCGTAGCCAGAATTAATGTTGATCCCCTTTGCTCAACCAGTGAGAACATCAAATCAACAATCTGCATGCTGGTCTGATAATCAAGATTTCCGGTCGGCTCATCGGCAAATAAAATCGCCGGATTAACAACCATTGACCGAGCAAGAGCCACGCGTTGTTGCTCTCCACCGCTTAACTGAGAGGGCAAGTGTGAAGCTCGATTTGATAGGCCAACAGACTCCAAAGATTGAACAGATTGCTCTTTGATATTCTGACTGCCAGAAATAACTTCAAGAGCCAACGAAATATTTTCAAGTGCTGTCAAATTTGGCAACAAGTGAAATGACTGAAACACAAAACCGACTCGTCCATTACGCAATTTTGCCCTTTCATCCTCGTCCATGGTACTAATAGCCTGACCCAAAAGCGTGATGGATCCAGAACTAGGAAGATCAAGCCCTGCCAGAATGCCAAGCAAGGTCGTTTTCCCTGAACCAGATGGGCCAGTCATCGAAACCGTACTACCGGCTGAGATATCCATTGAAATATCATACAAGATATCCAAATTAGAACCAGCATGTTCAATAGACTTGAATACTTGACTCGCTTGTAGCACACTATTTTCTTTCGCTTTGGAATTCTCGTTCATATCAAGATAACAGCATACTCAGTAATTGTAATTCATGAAAATTCTTGTGACATTTATCTTCGGGTTTTACCTGATTTCAACCCCTGCATTTTCCGACAATTTTACTGTTCTTATTTGGGGAGACAGTCTGAGTTCAGGATATGGTATGCCCAAAGATCAGGCCTGGACAAATCTGCTGTCCGATCGTGTTAAGGATTCAGATATTCAAATTATCAATGGCAGTATTGCAGGTGAAATCACACAGGGAGGTAAGGAGCGTATTCGTGATATGCTATCCATACATCAACCTGATTTAGTGGTTATTGGTTTAGGCTCCAATGATGGATTGCAAGGTCTGAATACCCATGATATCTACGACAATTTGGAGTCAATGATCCATTATTCCTTTGAGGCGAATGCACAGGTTTTGTTACTTGGCATGAAAATCCCACCGAATTATGGCAAAACCTATACTCAATCATTTTACAGTGTGTTTGAACAACTAGCTGAAAAATACCAAGTGGGTTTTGTACCATTTTTTTTGGAACCGGTTGCACTAGATTTTGATCTGATGCAAGATGATGGGATACATCCGACAGCGAATGCACAGATTCTGCTATTGGAACATATTTGGCCATCATTGGCTACATATTTTCCTGCTGAAACTTCTTCCTCCTTCAATTAGTTGTCAATAGATCTCTTTATCCTCACTTCGCTATGATGTTACTATGTTGTATCAACTGCATTATGCCACCGTTTAATTATGTGATTATATTGCGTCAAGAAACTGGAATTCACAGCATGCACAAGGAATAGTCCTCCAATTCAAATCTTACCCATTCATGATAATCGTTTTACTGCTTCTAAGCGGCTTATTATTGCTATGTATCGGTGGTGACCTGTTAGTCAGGGGAGCCGAATCACTAGCTATCCGGCTCGGTATGACCCAACTGGTTATCGGCCTGACAGTCGTTGCATTCGGGACCAGTGCACCAGAACTATTTATTAGTATTGGTGCAGCTTTACAGGATCTTGATGATGTTGCGATTGGCAATGCAGTTGGATCAAATATTGCGAACCTGACTCTCGTACTAGGTCTTGCTGCCTGTGTTTTTCCCATTCGTGTCGAAACCCAGGTGTTAAAGAAAGATGCACCCATTCTGATTATTTGTTCCTTGGCTCTTTGTATCATGCTGTATGTTAGCGGTATGCTAACCCGTGGATATGGAGCATTGATGGTACTTGCCCTTATAACGTACATATCCTTTTGTATCCGCTGGGGCAGATCAGACAAATTAGAGCCAGAAGACAGTAAAAATACCGCTTCAAGATCTCTTACGCTCTCTGTTTTTTTGGTAGTGATTGGTCTGGTGATGTTAGTATATGGTGCGGATTTCTTTGTTGATGGCGCGGTTCAGTTGGCCCGCATGATAGGCATCAGTGAGGCCATCATCAGCTTGACACTCATCGCACTCGGCACTTCACTTCCCGAGATTGCCTCTACGTTAATAGCATCACTGAAGGGCCGGGGTGATTTAGCAATTGGTAACGCAATCGGCTCAAGTATATTTAATATTCTTGCAATTCTAGGGTTAACTTCTCTCATTACCCCACTTTCGATGGGTAATATTTCCTGGGTTGATCTTGCATTTATGACCTGTACTGCCTTAGTCGTGTTACCCATTTTCTATACTGGAAACAAAATGACGCGTCCTGAAGGTGCTTTTATGGTGTTTTGTTATTTTGCTTATCTCTCAATCATTGCCTACAGAATTTCCTGATCACTCAGGTATCCTGAGATAGCGAAAGAGTATTGATCGGAGAAGAAAAGATTATTTCGCGTCATTTCCTTCCCACCCATTCCTTCATCGTAAGTTAGAGAACATTCCACCTAGATGGGTTCTGACCAAACACTACCAGAATTAGAAATGACCCTTAGCCCTTGATCGGTGTCGGCTCATATGCCGGTAAAAAGTGAATTTCGTGATGCTTTCATTGTAACTTTATGATTTTGAATGATATTCCTTTCACTTATAGTGATTTTGATTGTACAAGATGAAGCAATTCCTAGCCGACTAACCAACCCTCTCTCGGATTTTTCGGGATCATTTTCGACAATCCGATCGAACGGTTCAAGCTGTCTACGCCTGTGCAGACAGTTCAAATGGAAGAAGAGGAGCAGATGTCCCTGAAGTTGACCTAGTTCAGTTTTGCTCCCGAAGAGTTTGAAGCGAGGTGTGCTTGCCCCCATGGACGGATGGTTCATTCGACCATTGCAAACGGAGGATTTCCAAAGGTTCCAGTATGCTTTCCGGCAGTTCTAACAAGTCAATCAGAACAGCTGTATCCAGTGCTTTTTGTACTTCGTCACGATACGCTTCATTGGCGGGGAGAAAGGATTTGCTCTCAAACTGACGGGAAATCTTCTTGGCCAGTGTCAATTTCTGTTCCGGAAGGTTGCGTGGGTCGAGAACCAAAAGTTCAGGTAGCCTGCTAATTGTCAATCTCGCCCGGCCCTGCTGTTGCCTTGATCCCTTCCACCAGAAAGACATCAGGCCAAGCGTGCTATTCGCCATAGAACGATGAGCTCATCCCACCTGCTCTCATGCAACCGAAAATTCGGCCATGCAGTTCCGCCGAGGATGGGACTTGAGGTCAAACATGCTGCGAGACTCTGCGAGTTCAACTGAAAGTCGCGAGTAAAGTGAAGTCTGGATGCAGTCTGCCAAACTGTCAGGGCGCGTTTGTCGCAACCGGGACGAACCACTCCCATGCAATCGGGATCTACCAGCAAGTGCCGCTCACGATTCGCATCATGACCCCACAAGACCGGATAACTCGGAACGCCTTCTATGGCATGGATCCGAAAAGGACCCCGATAGGGGGGTTGATCATCTTTTCGATTGCCGATATCTCGATCCAGTAAGCCCCGCTCACCCAGTTGCCCGAGAGGAACGACAGGTAGGGCATGACAGTCAGGATGTTGCGGCACCTTCAAATTAGTCTGGTGCAACGCGATCATCACGTCAGCGAGGGCTGATTCACGTAAACCCGTACAGCCTCCTTCACCCAGTGGTGCCCGGATATAACTTCCGGATATCTTCTCACCGGCTAGGATATGCCCTGTACTTGACGAGGTCGACAGGCACCCTATGATCCTGGCCGTTTCCGCAGCTTCCAGCATCCCGGATGGGCGCCGATACAGATTGACAAACAGAACGTCTTGATGCGGGTCGGAACCGATACCATCCCTTTTCTTCGTGGCTATAATCAACACCTCGGCCAGACCGGTGTCCGCCGAAAAAGCACGTTCATGATTACCGCTACTGGCTATGGTAACCACCGTAATATTCTCATATGCACGGGACAGTAACTTGCGGGTCGGTTGCCAGGAAGCACCCTGTATTACCGTGATGGGAAGCACCAGAGCAATCACCCCTCCCGACTTAACTTTGGCGTGGGCAAGATCAACGAAATTGGACGCCAGCCCGGCATTACCATGACCTGCAGCATACCTTATCCTCCTGCGGATATCCGTCAAACGATCCGACATCAAACGCTGTTCCTCTTCGGTGGTTCGAAAGCCCGCAAACGAAGGTACCGGCACATCGGTCGCTTCATGATTGGTCGGGCGTGTGAAGGGGGTATTCATGATCACCAGGTCAACCGACTCGTGAGGAACTTCAATATCACCAACCTGGATATCACCCCGGACTCCGCTAGCCTGAACCTCACCGGTTGCAAACAGTGACCGAGTCTGTCCAGACTCAATTAAATCCAGCGAACCAATGGAAACTTCCTGATACTCTTCCTCATCCACACCCCCAGTTCCATAGGGCATCGTGTAGACACGGGTATTGTCGAATATCACGGTCGGATGCACGCTGGAAAGCTGCGAAGCACAAAGATGCGCCGCCGCAGGCATGATATCCGCCGCAATCACAGAATGCTCAATCATACACTTATGAATCTCGCTATCATCCCCACCCGCATATCGGTACCGGGCAAGTACAGCGTGATAACCAGCCGAGAGAAGGGTACCCGTACCACACGAGAAATCGGCAAGTATGAGATCGGGATACTCGGCCAAATTGCTCCAGTTTCTATCCAGACGACCAACTGCAATTTCCGCCAGCAGCATCGCGCTCGTTGGTAGCGTGTAAAAGGTAGCAAGGAATTTTCGATCAACAATCAGATTTTGAAACATCCGACCAGAAAGATCGTGTCGAGTAGTAACGCCAATTTTCGTAAGACGCTCAGATGCAGTAATCAGAATTCTTAGAACGCGATTAGCCGTCTGCGCTCGTATCGATGCCAAAAGAGTCGATGCCACCTCGAAAATCGGCCAGTAGTTGATGTCACTTAAAATCTTCTGCCATACCTCCAGTATCGCCATTCGAAAAGAACCTGAAGTATCCTGTTGAATCTGAGAAACCGAAGGAATATCATGAAAACCAGAAATGGTTGATGAAAAGTCAATGCATTGGCGATAATGGTCATAGCCATGCGGGTGGTCTGCTCCCCGCCAAGCTGATTCAGAATACGCCCCAAATTGCGCTCCGTATCAGTAAAACCAAGCGTAACCGCATCCTGTATCGCATTTGCAGCTACTCGCACACCATCCTCTAGTATCGCCATGCTTTCATTCACCATACGTTGGGAAACCATCGCATGTTCCATGCACCGAACAAGATCGTCAATATCCCCCTTGAGCCACCCTCTCTCAGGCCAGCGCTGCACTGCAGATCCATCACCAGAAAATAGACAATATTCGAATTCTGCCCCCGAAATACCTTCGGCAAGGTGGGATTGATCATGACGCAGAGAATCTGGAATGCGAACAGCAATCGTCTGTTCTATGGGATGTTCAGCACCGAGAGGGACAAGACCAAGCCTAGACCTGGCATCATTCTCAACCGTTGAACCCGGAACATACTCGGTTTCTACAATCACAGGCTGAGCATTCGGCGTCAGCATCAGAATATCCGGGCGCAAGCGCGGGTGATCACGGAATACACCTGTCTGTTCAACGCTCAGAGCATTTCTCCAAAGCGGATGTTTCGTCCGGAGAATTTCCGCCAAATATCCATTGAACACGATTTCGTTAGTGTTTGACTTACCGATCATTTGGTCGTTTTTTGACATTTCAACAGAAAAGGGGAAAGGCAAAATACAAATCGCGATAAACGAACACGGCCTATCAATTCGCTCTCTGCATCGTGAATTGTAGTTTATCCATTTACGCTACTCTATTCCATTATTTTTGTTATCGAGGATGTGATTCCTAATTCAGGATAATTTTCAAATCTGGTCTGGGTAATGATTCTAAACTGCCATGAAAACTATCAAAAAACATGAGGTGTAGCCACATGACCTGCTGAGCAGTACTCGCCGCCTATGGTAGTTATCACCAACTCGAACCACCGGCTTACTGGCGATCAAAATCCGGATTCGAGGTAGATTTTGTGTTTCAGGGCCTTGCTATCGGAATGAAAGCAAAGTTCCACGTTGGCATTCGTTATATGCGTGGCCTTGTAGCACTGCGGGAAGAAGGTATCACGAAACGTCATCTCCTGATCTGCACGGAGCCAATAAAACGCACGGTCGAAGGGATTGAAGTAATGTCTTGGGAGTTTTTCCTAGATGATTTAATGGAAAGGACGTTTAATTCATGAGTGAATATTCAGCCTGCAAATCAAACAACAACCAATCGTGCAATTCTTATATTTGGATCACTCTTTCGCCTTAGAAAATCGAAAACTACTAAGGTTTTTCCTGCAGTCGGATAGTGGTAGACTTAATCGTATCAATTCGATTTATAGTATCGGATTTGCTGAGGTCGAATGGGTATCCATCAGTCTCATTAAAGGCTTATTCGGCTTAACATCTTTGTATAACGAAATACAAATCTGAAATCAAGCCACTACCAGACATCTTATGAATTTTGAGCCGACAGCTTTGAAAATTTCACGATCAACGTTTTGCAAACTCAGCTACCATAGACTTCTTATCACCACACAAATACAAACGTATAAAAGTATTGTCTGATCAAATGCAATCAAGCCGCTTACCCACGAATCTGATTCTGAATCTGGCTCTGTTACAGGTTGTAATAATTGCTCTAGCAAACTACACCGTACAATTCACCAATACCTTCTTCGGGTACCATTACAGCTACGGCATGTTTATCTTTCCAGCGGCTATTGTAGCAACCGATCTGACAATCCGTTTATCGGGGCAGGCCAACGCCCGAATAATCGTCGCAATAGCCTTTGTTCCAGCCATCTTAATCAGCGCATGGTTAGCAGATTGGCGAATTGGTTTGGCAAGTGGATTCGCCTATTTTTTCGGTCAATTGCTTGATATTTTGGTATTTCACCATATACGAGAACGCTCTCTCGCATGGTGGCCAGCACCCTTGGTTTCAACTTTTGTAGCCAACGTCATTGATACCTATACTTTCTACTTTACTGCATTTTTCCGCTCAAGTAATTCATTTATGGCCGCTAACTGGATTGAAATTGCAACCATTGACCTTTGCTTCAAAGTTGTAGTCTGTACAGTATTATTTTTGCCTTTCTATGGAATTCTCCTCTATCGCTTGCAGACCAGATTAATCAGACCGTGAAATATTCATTCACATCCACCAATATATGCAACCATCCGTATTCTCTTCTCCCGAAAATGATCAGGAAAGATGGTTTTGATGGACTGTTGGTTTTCGAACTATATTTTCAGCGCCACTGATCTCATCTTACTTCCCACAGAATTGAATCAGTCAACTAACCCACTGTTTTAACCATGTGCTTATCACGATTTTCCGATATATCGACCAATATTTGCATAAATGAAACCTGTGCGGCAGAGCAGTGGTAGAAATCAATCAAATCCTTTACAATTCGATCATCAAGTGCAAAAAATTAATTTCTCTTCCATATGATATAAATTTGAAGCGAAGTTGGTGGGCACATCGGTATTGCATAAACCTGTAAATTGTCGGTCCAATACACATGTTAACTGACTATCTTCCGATCCTGATGTTTATGGTAATTGGGCTTGGTATCGGCATTGTTGCCATGAGTGCCGGATTAGCCTTAGGCCCGAACCGTCCAGATGATGAAAAACTATCACCTTACGAATGTGGCTTCGAAGCATTCGAAGATTCACGTATGAAATTTGATGTTCGCTACTATCTGGTCGCAATTTTATTTATTATTTTTGACCTTGAAATTGCCTTTCTTTTTCCATGGGCCGTTGCTCTAGATTCTCTCGGTGTATTCGGATTTTGGTCAATGATGGTTTTTCTCAGCATTCTCGTCATCGGATTTATCTACGAATGGAAAAAAGGAGCACTGGAATGGGACTAATGACATGTCAATAGAAGGTGTTCTCCGAGAGGGCTTTGCAACAGCCCGACTCGATGAGCTCATTAACTGGGCCCGGACCGGATCGATGTGGCCAATGTCTTTTGGTCTCGCCTGTTGTGCCGTAGAAATGATGCAAGCCGGTGCAGCTCGCTATGATCTTGATCGCTTCGGAGTGATGTTCAGACCCAGCCCTCGACAATCCGATGTCATGATTGTTGCTGGAACACTCACCAACAAGATGGCCCCAGCACTCCGCAAAGTCTATGACCAAATGCCAGAACCTAGATGGGTAATATCCATGGGTTCCTGTGCCAACGGTGGTGGTTACTATCACTATTCCTATTCAGTAGTACGCGGTTGCGACAGGATCGTCCCAGTTGATATTTATGTTCCGGGCTGTCCACCCACCGCTGAGGCGCTGATTTATGGAATCCTGCAACTCCAGAAAAAAATCAAACGGACTTCAACGATTGCAAGGCCAGCAGTACAAACTCGGGATACTCCTACCTGAGTACCACAAATTGAAATTTGTTCATGACAACGCTTGTATCGCTAGCCGAACATGTCGATGAATTGCTAGGCACAGCCTTGCACTCAAAGCGGCTTGACCTGAATGAACTGACTCTGGAAGTTGATGGTGAGCAAATCAAATCTGTATGCACCAAACTGCGTGATGATCCATCTAGCGATTTCAGGCAATTGACAGACATCTGCGGTGTTGACTACTCAACATATGGACTAGAAAAGGGTAAATCTGTTGAAAAACCCCGCTTTGGTGTGGTCTATCACCTTTTATCACTGAGCCATAATTTTCGAGTACGAATACGAGCACTCTTACAACAGGAACAACCAGTTATTGATTCGGTTATCGAGATCTGGCCAATTGCCGATTGGTTCGAACGCGAGGCATTTGACTTGTTCGGGATTGTGTTCAAGGGTCATCCCGATTTGCGGCGCATTCTCACTGACTACGGATTCATCGGACACCCATTCCGAAAAGACTTTCCATTATCTGGGCATGTAGAGATGGCTTATGACGAACAGAAAGGCCGAGTCGCCTATCGGCCCGTTACCGTTGAAGACCGGATTCTGGTACCACGCACCATTCGTGAAGACAGCCAAACCGGCCGTCGACATACTCAATCAGAATAATGGCGGAAATTCGTAGCTACACCATGAACTTTGGCCCACAGCATCCGGCTGCACATGGGGTCCTAAGGGTCATTCTGGAAATGGATGGTGAAGTGATCGGACGTTGCGACCCGCACATTGGACTGTTGCATCGAGCAACCGAAAAGCTGGCTGAATCCAAACCCTTCAACCAAAGCATCGGATATATGGATCGTCTCGATTATGTTTCCATGATGTGCAATGAACATGCTTATGTGCTAGCCATCGAGAAAATGCTCGGGATTACTCCACCCATTCGAGCACAATATATTCGGGTTTTATTTGATGAAATAACGCGGATTCTCAATCATTGTCTCTGGCTAGGAGCTCATGCTCTGGATGTCGGGGCGATGACAGTATTCCTGTATTGCTTCCGTGAACGCGAGGATTTGATGGACTGCTATGAAGCAGTTTCTGGGGCTAGGATGCACGCAACTTATTATCGCCCGGGTGGAGTCTATCGCGATCTCCCGGATAGCATGCCTCAATACACCCCAACGAAACGTCATTCAGAAAAGGAAACCGAACAACGAAATCAGGATCGATCTGGCTCTTTACTCGATTTCATAGAAGCGTTCACCGAGCGCTTTCCATCCTATGTCGATGAATATGAAACTTTACTCAGCGACAATCGAATCTGGAAACAGCGTACGGTTGACATCGGGGTTGTTTCTCCAGAGCGCGCCATCGCACTCGGATTTACCGGCCCAATGCTGAGGGGCTCAGGTGTCGAATGGGATTTGCGCAAAAAACAACCTTATGAAGTCTATGGCCACATGGATTTTGATATCCCGATTGGGACTAATGGTGATTGCTATGATCGCTATCTGTGCCGAGTTGAGGAAATGCGTCAATCAAACCGCATCATCAAACAATGCATCAGTTGGTTACGCGACAATCCCGGCCCTGTAATCATTGATGATTACAAATTGAGTCCGCCAAACCGAGAGAGCATGAAAGGCGATATGGAATCCTTGATCCATCATTTTAAGCTGTTCACTGAAGGATATTTGGTTCCAGAAGGTGAAGCGTATGCAGCAATTGAACACCCAAAAGGGGAATTCGGAATATATCTGATTTCTGATGGGGCCAATAAACCCTACCGATGTAAAATCCGGGCCCCGGGATTTGCACATCTTGCAGCATTGCATGAAATGTGCCAAGGACATATGCTTGCAGATATGGTCGCCATTATTGGAACTCAAGATATTGTATTTGGAGAGATTGATCGATAATGAGCAAGCATACCAAAATGCGGTTATCTGAATCAGGACTCGATCAAATTGAAAGTGAGCTCACTAAATATCCACCTGATCGCAGACAGTCGGCTCTGATGGCAGCACTTCGCATTGCTCAAGATGAACATGGTTGGCTAAGTCCTGAATTGATTGAACAGGTAGCCGAAATTACCGGTGTGCCAGCAGTCCGGGCTTATGAAGTCGCAACCTTTTATTCTATGTATGATCTTGAACCGGTTGGTCAACATAAAATTGAAGTCTGTACGAATATTTCCTGTATGCTGAGAGGTTGTGACCGAGTTGTCAATCACCTCAAACAGCGTCTTGGAATTGACTTCAACCAGACCACCAAGGATGGGAAATTCACCTTGCGTGAAGTGGAGTGTCTAGCAGCCTGTGCAGGTGCACCAATGATGGCCATCGACCATGATTATTATGAGAATCTGGACGAAGCAAAGATTGACTTGATATTGGAAGGATTAAAATGAGTGTCCAAATAAATCGCGAGTTAATCGCCGATCGATTCAGTTCTCTTCGATATTCAAGCGGTGTATGTCTTCCCCCTCTGTATCAGAAACAACCATGGGCTTTGGATTCCTATCAAAAAAACGGAGGGTATCAAGCTCTCGAAAAGGTGTTATCCGGTGAAATTGACCCCACTGAAATTGTAGAAGTCCTCAAGATTTCCAATATCCGTGGACGTGGGGGTGCGGGCTTTCCGGTAGGCGTCAAATGGAGCTTTATGCCACGACAGTCAGATGACCAGAAATATGTAGTATGTAACTCGGATGAAGGAGAACCCGGTACTTGCAAGGATCGGGATATTATGCGTCTGAATCCCCATGCCCTTGTTGAGGGTATGGCCCTCGGCGGTTATGTAATGGGTGCATCGGTTGGCTATAACTATATCCGAGGGGAGTTTCACGAGCCTTACCAGTCGATGGAACAGGCCATTAAGGAAGCTCGAGAAGCTGGATATCTTGGCAAGAACATTCTCGATTCAGGCTTTGATTTTGAATTATATAACCATCTTGGTTCAGGTGCCTATATTTGCGGAGAGGAAACTGCCCTTCTCAATTCATTAGAGGGGAAAAAGGGAGAGCCTCGATTCAAACCACCATTTCCTGCAGTCTTCGGACTTTATGGCAAACCCACTACCATCAATAACACCGAATCGTTTGCTTCGGTACCAACTATTCTTCGTGGAAATGGCAAATGGATGGATGGTCAATGGTTCAGAGGTCTGGGAGTTGAAAACTCAGGCGGCGTGAAAATCTTCTCAGTCACCGGACACGTCAACAAACCTGGGAACTACGAAATAAAGATGGGCACGCCATTTACAAAGTTACTGGATATGGCTGGAGGAGTATGGAAAAACCGGAAACTCAAAGCCGTGATTCCAGGTGGATCATCGGTTCCAGTTATGCCAGCTGAAGCGATTCTCGCGGCTAAGATGGACTACACATCCTTGCAGGAGAACGGTTCTGCGCTTGGGGCCGGCTCCGTGATCATCATGGATGAGACTACCGACATGGTGAATGTACTAGAGCGAATCTCGAAATTCTATTATGAGGAGTCTTGCGGACAATGCACACCATGCCGAGAAGGTACCGGTTGGCTCTTTCGGATTATCCAGCGAATTAACCGCGGACGAGGTACCATTGAGGACCTCGATACACTGCTTGACGTTGCAAACCGTATTGAAGGGCGCACGATTTGTGCCTTGGGTGATGCAGCAGCTTGGCCTGTACAGAGTTTTCTGAAGCATTTTCGTCATGAATTTGAGGCCAAAATCAAGCCGATCCAATCAGATGCAGCATGAGTGACGTAGAGATTGAAATCGACGGAAAAACCTATCCCGCAAAATCGGGTGAGATGCTGATTGAAGTCACCGACCGAAACGGCATATACATTCCCCGTTTCTGTTATCACGAAAAACTGTCGGTGGCAGCCAACTGTCGCATGTGCCTAATTGAGGTCGAACGGGCACCGAAACCACTGCCAGCCTGCGCTACCCCAGTTTCCAATGGTATGAAAGTTCACACTCGATCAGAAATCGCGACTGAAGCACAAAAAGGTACCATGGAGTTCTTGTTGATTAATCACCCACTGGATTGCCCGGTCTGTGATCAGGGTGGTGAATGCCCACTTCAGGATCAGGCACTCGGTTACGGTAAAGACAACTCACGCTTTTTAGAACGCAAGCGTTCGGTCCCAAGTGACGATATAGGACCGCTGATCGCTACCGAAATGACTCGCTGTATTCATTGTACCCGTTGTGTGCGCTTTGGTGAGGAAGTCGCGGGAGTGATGGAAATGGGGGCTCCCGGAAGAGGAGAACACGTACGAATCACCACTTTCTTAGATAATACGATCGATTCGGAAGTCTCGGGCAATATGATCGATCTTTGCCCAGTTGGTGCTCTGACCTCGAAACCGTTTCGATTTGCTGCCCGTTCCTGGGAACTGACCGACCACCAAAGTATCAGTTCGCATGACTGTCTAGGATCAAATATTTTGATCCAGACCTTGCGAAATCGTGTCGAGCGAGTCGTACCCAAAGAAAATTCCGATATCAATGAATGTTGGCTTGCCGATCGAGACCGATTCAGTTATCAAGCCATTCACAGCGAGAGCCGTTTAACCAAACCGTTGATCCAACGAGATGGTTCATGGCAGGAAGTCGACTGGGAAACTGCCCTCACTTATACTGCAGATGGCCTGAGATCAATCATCGAAAAAGGGAAAGCAGAGCAAATCGGTGGACTCGCCCACCCCATGTCCAGTCTTGAAGAATTTCACCTGTTCCAAAAACTGATGCGAGCCTTGGGTAGCGAGAACATTGATTTCCGACTGCAACAGAATGATTTCCGCGATGATGATATTGCACCCCGCTTCCCGGCAAGCGAATTGCCGATCAAGGACTACGCAAGACAAAGTTCGATCTTACTCATCGGCTCCAATATTCGAAAGGAACAACCGTTACTCTCGCTCCGCATCAGACAGGGATGGCGAGAAGGGAAAACAACGATCTCTGCGATCAACCCAATAGATTTTGATTTGAATTTTGAGTGTGCTGTGAATGAGATCGCGCCAGATTCTGCAATGCTGAGCCGGATTGCAGCCCTTGCAAACGCGATTGCCGATCTGGCCGGCACGCCAGTTCCAGATGAAATTTCGACTTTATCGGATGACAGTGATGTTGCATTGATCGCAAGACAACTAATCACTGCGGGGCAGGAAGGTACGATCATATTGGGCGCTTTTGCACAACAACATCTCGATGCTAGCCTGCTCAAGATGATATCCATCTGGATTGCCGAAATCACTGGCAGTCGCCTGGCTGTTCTTGCACCGGGAAACAGTGCCGGTGGTGCGCTTGCAAATTGTCTACCCGGCACCAATGGCCTCAATAAACAGGCCATGTTTGCTTCAGACATGTCTGGTTTTGTATTGTTAGGTGGCCAGCTTGAACTCGATTGTCTGGATGCATATGTAGCGACAAAAGCACTAAAAAATGCAGATTTTGTGGTGCAATTGACTGCATTCAAGCCTGACCCCCATGAACAGAATATTCATGTTGTTCTGCCCATTTGTTCCTTTGCAGAAACAAGCGGAAACTATATTAATTGTGAAGGAAGGATACAAAATTCACAGGTTGCTATTCCCCCGATTGGCGAATCGAAACCGGCTTGGAAAATTCTCCGTGTATTGGGTAACTTCTTAAACCTAGATGGATTTGATCAAATCACTCTGGATGATGTTACCAAAGAAGTACTGGAAGTCATGAATTCCTCAGATCGGACCCCAAGTTGCCGCATGAAAAAATTTCGCTTACATGCGCCGATTACTCCTACACATGACGGACTCATACCGATCACCTATATGCCAATGTATCGTGGCGATGCACTCGTTCGAAATGCCTCCGCTTTGCAAAATTCTTCGGATAATCCCGGTCCACTTGTCAGTCTACACCCAGATACGATAAAGGAACACTCATTAGAAAATGGGGATTGGATCGAAATTGGTAATGGAGATGTTTCAGCATGCCTGCAAATAATCGCAGAACCCCGGGTAGCGAAGGATTGTGTGCTTATTCCTGCAGGATACATTGAAACGGTGAATGCTCGGGCTCCAGGACCACTCCGCATTGCCAAGTCCAACCAGGAAAAGTCATGATTTACGATTCTTTCGTTTTTCTAACAGGGTGGCTACCCGAACCCGTGCAAACGATATCATGGATCGGGGTCAAAATCGTTGCGATTATCATCCCTCTGATGGCTTTCGTTGCTTATTTCACATTTGCTGAGCGTAAGGTTATCGGCTACTTTCAAACCCGAGTTGGACCCAATCGAGTAGGTCCCAAGGGCTGGTTTCAACCAATAGCTGATGCCATGAAGTTGATGTTCAAGGAAATTGTCGTGCCAGCCCGCTCCAACCGATATCTATTTCTGTTTGCACCGGTTCTCTCACTAGCGCCAGCATTAGCAGCATGGGCTGTGATACCGTTTAGTGATACTCTGGTACTTGCCAATATTGATGCCGGATTGTTGTATATTCTCGCATTGACTTCAATGGGTGTATATGGAGTCATTCTGGCCGGCTGGGCTTCCAATTCAAAATATGCCTTTTTGGGGGCAATGCGCTCTGCAGCTCAAATTGTTGCCTATGAAATCGCTATGGGTTTTGCACTAGTTGGTGTCCTTATGGTTGCCGGCAGTCTCAACTTGCACCAAATTGTTACAAGACAGTCTGGGGGATTTTGGGAGTGGTACTGGCTTCCTTTGTTGCCCTTAATGCTGGTGTATTTCATATCAGGGGTAGCCGAGACCAACCGATCGCCGTTTGATGTTGCCGAGGGAGAATCAGAAATTGTCGCTGGATTTCATGTCGAATACTCAGGCATGGGTTTTGCAGTTTTTTTTCTTGCTGAGTATGCCAATATTATCTTGATCGGGGCCCTGATGGTGCTGATGTTTTTCGGCGGCTGGCTACCTCCGGTTGAAATTACTCCATTTACGTGGTTACCTGGATTGTTCTGGTTTGGCTTAAAAACATTCGTCGTATGTTTTCTGTTCTTGTGGCTACGCGCTACATTTCCACGTTATCGGTACGATCAGATCATGCGACTTGGCTGGAAAGTCCTAATCCCGGTCACTCTGGTCTGGATCGTCGTGATTGGGATCGGAAAATTCTACACCCCTATCGGATTCATTTTTTCGTAATTCATCATGGCTTCTAAATTACAACAACTTTACAAAACGTTCAGCCTTCAGGAACTTCGCAAAGGCATGGGAGTGACCGGACGCCAATTTTTCAATAAAAAGACCACGATCATGTACCCTGAGGAGAAAACTCCAAAATCTCCTCGCTTTCGGGGACTCCACGCTTTACGTCGCTATCCAAATGGTGAAGAGAGGTGTATTGCTTGCAAATTGTGTGAGGCGGTATGCCCAGCACTTGCAATCACTATTGACTCTGAAGAGCGTGAAGACGGTACCCGCCGAACCACCCGCTACGATATTGATTTATTTAAATGCATTTATTGTGGGTTTTGTGAAGAGGCTTGTCCAGTTGATTCGATTGTACTTACCGACATTCACGAATTCCATATGGAAGAAAATGAGGAACGACTAATTGATAAAAAGCGCCTCTTGGAAATCGGCGATAAGTATGAAGCCGACATTGCTACTGCCCGCAAACAGGATGCCCCTTATCGTTAATTCGTATGACTTTTCTGCAATTTGTCTTTTACCTGTTTAGTACCATTTTGGTATTTGCTGCCGCAATGGTCGTGACGGTTCGTAACCCGGTAAAGTCTGCGTTGTTTCTGGTGTTAGCGTTCTTCAGTGCTGCCTGCATCTGGATGATTCTGCATGCAGAGTTTCTAGCGATTGTATTGGTCTTGGTGTATGTCGGAGCAGTCATGGTGCTGTTTTTGTTTGTCGTGATGATGCTGGACATTGACCTTGCTCGACTTCGGGCAGGATTTACCCGTTATCTACCCGTCGGTGGCCTAGTGGCTGTTCTGCTGGCAATCGAAATCGCACTGGCACTATATATCGGGTTCAATACTGAACCCGCCCAAGTGGGATCAGCACTCGGCCCAGATATCAGCAATACGAAAATCCTCGCATCTGTGCTGTATACGGAATATGTGTATGCGCTGGAAATCGCTGCACTCATACTGCTTGCTGCGATCATTGCTGCGATCGTCCTAACCATGCGCAAACGAACCGATCATAAATATTCAGACCCCGGCCATCAAGTCACCGTCAAGCGCGAAGACCGCCTGAAAATTATCAAGATGGACAGCGATCAGCCTCAAATGGTGGACTCTTCGAAATGATTCCATTGTCACATGCCCTGATTCTCGGTGCAGTACTGTTTTCCATTAGCGTTGTTGGGATCTTTCTGAACCGGAAAAATCTGGTAATTCTGCTGATGGCCATTGAACTGCTCTTGCTCGCCGTCAATATTAACTTTATCGCTTTCTCGTACCACCTCGGAGATGTAGCAGGACAAGTTTTTGTATTTTTTATCTTGACCGTTGCAGCCGCTGAATCCGCAATCGGTTTGGCGATCCTGATCGTGCTGTTTCGAACCAGACGCACCATTAACGTCGATGATATTGACATGTTGAAGGGTTAGTCATGATCTATCCGGCTATCCCGTTCATTTGTCTGATCGCAGCGATCATTGCTGGCTTATTCGGTCAAAAAATCGGTCGAAATGGTGCTCACACGATAACCATTGGAGCAGTTGCAATCGCACTTCTTTTATCGATCGTTGTGTACATGGATGTTAGCCAAGGTGGTGGGGGGAATTTCACGCTATATACCTGGGCAATCAGCGAGGGTATGCGTTTTGAAATCGGATTTCTGATCGATCAGTTAAGCGCCATGATGATGGTGGTCGTTACCTTTGTGTCTTTGATGGTACACATTTATACGATCGGCTATATGCAAGAAGATCCTGGCTACCAGCGATTTTTCTGTTATATCTCGCTGTTTACCTTTGCGATGCTGATGCTCGTGATGTCCAACAACTTCCTGCAACTATTTTTTGGTTGGGAAGCGGTGGGCGTAGTCTCCTATCTCCTGATAGGCTTCTGGTACGAACGTGATACGGCAATCTTTGCAAATCTCAAGGCCTTTCTGGTCAATCGGGTTGGCGATTTTGGTTTTTTGCTCGGCATCGCAGCAATTGCCTACCTTTTCGGTTCTCTGGATTACCAAATAGTATTCGCAGGAGCTGATACTCATAGCGGTGAGATTGTGTCTACACCCTTTGGTGACTGGATGTGGATTACGGTCATTTGCATTCTGTTATTTATCGGTGCCATGGGTAAATCCGCACAAGTACCTTTACACGTATGGCTTCCGGATTCCATGGAAGGTCCGACCCCGATCTCTGCACTGATTCATGCAGCAACCATGGTCACCGCCGGCATTTTCATGGTTGCCCGAATGTCACCCCTGTTTGAATTGAGTGAGACGGCTCTTACTACCGTACTCATTATCGGTGCAACGACCGCAATTTTTATGGCGCTGGTTGGGCTTGTACAAAATGACATCAAGCGCGTAGTAGCCTATTCAACTTTGTCCCAACTCGGCTATATGACTGTAGCACTTGGGGTCTCGGCATATGAACTTGCCATTTTTCATCTTGGTACTCATGCATTCTTCAAGGCATTGCTGTTTCTGGCAGCCGGATCAGTCATTATAGCCCTTCACCACCAACAGGACATGCGCAAGATGGGCGGCTTAAAATCAATCATGCCGATCACCTATGCAACTGCTGTCATCGGTTCTCTTGCACTAGCTGGGATTCCACCCTTTGCCGGATTCTTTTCAAAAGATGCAATTATTGAAGCTGTGCACCATAGTCAAATCGCAGGTTCTGGATATGCCTACCTTGCAGTGCTGTCTGGCGTCTTTGTTACCGCGTTTTATTCTTTCCGATTGTTGTTTTTGACTTTTCATGGCAAATCCAGAATGTCGGAAGAAACCCTACATCATGCAAAAGAGTCTCCTCGGGTGGTTACAGTGCCTCTGATTGCTCTTGCGATACCGTCGGTTATTGCTGGATTTCTGTTCTTTGAGCCTGTGCTTTCAGGTAGTTACTTCGGCTCCTCCATTTTTGTGTTGGAAGAACATGATGTAACCAGTGCATTGTATGAATCCTACCATGGACAAAGCGGGTTTGGATTGATTATGAGCTCGATTCTACATGGTCTAATGACGCCACCATTTTGGCTGGCTATCGGGGGTATTGTCTTTGCATGGTACTGTTATTGCCGAGATACCGATCTTCCAAATCGTATTGCCCAACGATTTTCTTTGATCTACCAAATTCTAGACAAGAAATACGGTTTTGACGAGTTTTATCAGACGGTGTTTGCACGTGGTTCGGTACGTTTGGGCAAATTTCTTCATCGAAGAGCCGATGCAGGACTGATTGACGGCATGATGGTGAATGGTACTGCAAGGGCGATTGGTCGAATTTCGACTCGACTAAGACGGATTCAAACTGGTTTTACTTATCATTATGCGTTCGCAATGATCATTGGACTATTCAGCCTGATTACTGTCTTTGTATGGTTGTAAGAACGATCGAACAACAGAAATTATGGAAACATCTCTGCTCAGTATTCTGATCTGGTTCCCGATCGTCGCGGGAATTATCGTCCTTGGAGTGAGTAAAGGACCAAACCATGATTCACTGGTACGAAAATTGGCTTTGGGTTTTTCAATTGCTACATTTCTACTCAGCATTCCGCTCTATACAGGATTTGATCGAACCACTACCGAGATGCAATTCACGGAGTTCCATTCATGGATTCCCGCTTTCAATATTCACTATGCATTGGGTGTTGATGGCTTCTCGGTACCCCTGATTTTGTTGACTACTTTACTTACCGTGATCGTGGTCGTAGCTGGCTGGCAGGTAATTCAGGATAAGGTTGCCCAATACATGGCCGCCTTTCTGATCATGGAAGGGATCATGATCGGCGTGTTTTCTGCGCTTGATGCGATATTGTTCTATGTACTGTGGGAAGCAATGCTCATTCCGATGTTTCTGATCATTGGTCTGTGGGGCGGTCCCAACCGAATCTATGCCACGATTAAATTTTTTCTGTATACGTTGCTTGGTTCGCTGTTGATGCTCGTTGCCTTGCTATATTTGTATAACCAGTCGGATGGTTCATTTAGTATTCTTGATTATCACATTCTCCCGATCAGTCTGAGTGCACAGATTTTCCTGTTTCTGGCATTTCTGGCTGCTTTTGCGGTAAAGGTTCCGATGTTTCCGGTCCATACCTGGTTACCAGATGCCCATGTTGAAGCACCAACCGGCGGCTCGGTGATTCTGGCTGCCATCATGCTGAAGATGGGCGGTTATGGGTTTATTCGTTTTAGCTTGCCGATTGCTCCGGATGCAAGCCATGAACTGGCTTGGCTGATGATTACACTATCGCTAATCGCCATCGTCTATATTGCGCTGGTAGCACTCGTCCAATCGGACATGAAAAAGTTGATTGCTTATTCATCTATTTCACACATGGGATTTGTAACGCTAGGGTTTTTCATGTTTAACGGACAGGGACTTGAAGGCGGGATGGTACAAATGATCTCGCATGGATTTATCTCTGGAGCGTTGTTTCTATGTGTGGGAGTTTTGTACGACCGCTTACACTCTAGAGAGATTGCCACCTATCAGGGTATTGCAACACCCATGCCGATATTCGCAGCCTTTATGGTGATATTTGCTTTAGCCAACAGTGGATTGCCCGGCACGTCAGGTTTCGTTGGTGAGTTTCTAGTCATACTAGGAGCTTTCAAAGTCAATGCCTGGTTTGCGGTTCTAGCTGCACTAACTCTCATCTTTGGTGCAGCTTATACACTGTGGATGGTTAAGCGTGTAGTTTATGGAAAAGTTCTGAATGATAGTATCGCCAGCCTTGATGACCTTTCTTCGCGTGAATTCGTAATGCTTTTGATTCTCGCTGGCATGGTCCTATTATTTGGAATTTGGCCAAATCCGCTACTTGAATTGATGCATGCATCTTCCGAGAATTTGCTGACTCACCTTGAGATCAGTAAATGCCCTTATGTCTGTCGATAACTGAATTGGAACGTATAGCTGACCGATGAACATTGCATCCCTCTCAGTGAATCTGGCCATTCCGGAGATTTTCATTGCCTCAATGGCCTGCCTGATTCTAGTGGCAGGATTATTTGGTAATCAAGAACGCTCTAGACTACTGTGTTATCGACTGTCCATTGCAACCCTGTTGATCACTGCAATCCTGACGATCGTCGGAATAACCAGTGACTCACAGCTAGCCTTTAATGGTTTATTTGTTGATGACCCACTTGCAGAGCTACTGAAATTCGGAATTTGCATGTTGACTGCAGCCGTATTTTTCTATGGACGCCAATATAATCTAGATCGCAACCTGTTCCACAGTGAGTATTATGTACTTGGCCTGCTGGCGGTATGCGGCATGCTGGTTATGATCTCGGCAAACCATCTGCTTGCCTTGTATTTAGGACTTGAACTGATGTCCCTATGTCTGTATTCCATGATTGCCTTCTATCGGGAAGACAAACTGGCCGTTGAGTCCGCAATGAAATATTTCGTGCTGGGTGCGTTAGCATCAAGTATCCTACTATATGGCATCTCACTCCTCTATGGACTAACCGGTTCACTGCACTTGCCGGAGATCCGAGATACGATTGCCAACATGGACCATACCAACCCTGCCTTGTTATTGGGTGTGGTACTAATTGTGACCGGCCTAGGCTTCAAGTTGGGTGTAGTCCCTTTTCATATGTGGGTTCCTGATGTCTATCAGGGTGCACCAACTTCAACCACAGCCTTTATTGGTACCGCACCAAAAATTGCGGCATTTGCACTGGTTATTCGATTGCTATCAGGCGGACTTCAGGAACTGCACGATGTCTGGTATCAGATGTTGATTGTTTTGGCTCTGCTATCGGTACTTGCTGGGAATGTGATTGCGATTGCGCAGGATAATCTCAAACGAATGTTGGCCTATTCAACGATTTCGCATATGGGATTTTTTCTGTTCGGGGTATTGGCTGGAAATCAGGCTGGTTACAGTGCTGCATTATTTTACGTACTCGTCTACTCCATTATGAGTTGCGGTGCATTTGCTCTAATTCTGATGCTGTCAAGAAAGGGTTTTGAGTCAGAGCTTCTCGATGATTTGAAAGGACTTGATCAGAAAAGCCCTTGGATTGCATTACTGTTTTTGGTATTAATGCTCTCAATGGCTGGAATCCCCCCGATGGCAGGTTTCTTTGCCAAACTGGCGGTGATTCGCTCCTTAGTAGAACAGGATCTGGTATGGGTTGCGGTCTTTGCTGTGTTGCTCGCGGTAGTGGGAGCATACTATTACTTGCGAATCATTAAACTGGTATATTTCGACCCCCCTAGTGCCCCCGGATCGGTCACGGTCAAGCCGATGAATTGGATCGTGATTGTTGTAAATATCGGGATTCTTATTATTATGCTTCCTTGGATTGGTGCTTTGATTGAGTTGTGTAAACATGTGATTCGGGGGATTGGGTAGTTAGGTCTTGCATCGGAAGCTATATGAATAATTATGCTTTGCTTGATGGCGGACTAAACTGGTAATTTTCTCAGATATTCACTGAAGGATGGGATTGGAATCCAATAGTGATGAGGGATTTCTTTGGCTTCCATAAGGACACCAGCATGCAGGGCATTGGAAAGGAAATTGTCAAAACCTGTTTCTGAGTCTTTCAATAGCGGAACAATTAAACCCTTAAGTCTGGAGCGGGATAAAATACCATTCGGTGTGTCTTTTGCTGCCAAAGCTATCTTCTTGTAATAACTTGGTTCAAATGAGCAAGAGCGCAGGCGACTGGCATAATAACTTTCTTTTCGCTTCTGACCTTCTTTAAGTGCCTCTTCAAGCAACTTGCCTCTGACCTGATTTTTATTCGCTGCGATCACTCTTGAGGCTGCAACCGATACCCGGTTGACATGTTGCGGCCAGCCTTGCGACAGTTTTGCCAATTGTTCTATCCATATCTCTCGTTCTTGCCAAGTTCCCGAAAAGTCATAAGCGTGGAATACACTCCTTATTGCTTCGGTGGCTTCCTCATGAGATAACCGTTCTAGGTTTACTACTCGCTCGTCCGGCGGTCTTGAAAAACCACACTTCCTTAAGACCTCTTCAGTGTCACTCAGTCCAAAAAAAGCAGCCACCAGAGAAATACCATCGGGTGGGTTATGCATACAATCCAATACCCCTTTTGTCGTATCTTTTACTGCAGTACTCTGAGCCTCATCAACAAAAGCCACGATATGGAAATTTTTCAGCAAGCTGGCGGCTTTTTGAAAGAATCGCTGTGAAAAAACTCGAATTTCTTGATCATTTATTGCTTTCCCTCCAACCGAAATGCCTGCAATACCAAAACCTCTCTCAGAAAGGTCACGGAATACTTTTCGACCGATTTCCATGATGCTCTCCATCTTGTTTGAGCCTGTATCAGATGTCATTTCTAAGAGCCTTCTGCTTTCTGCATTAGCCGCATCTACAAGTAACATCACAACCTCCGCTACCGACTCAAGATTCTCTGGCTTGATATTAACGGCTATCCATGGATCATCAGAGGTGGAACGCAAACGAATAGCCTCCATACACTCAAGCATGAGAGCAGTTTTTCCAGCACCCGGAGCACCCTGAAAAATCATTGTGCCTCCACCAATAACACCATCATCCAAACTTAAAACAGCATTACGAAAGACATCGAATTCTGCATCACGACCACGAAAGAACGCATCTCGACCTGATTCACTACGATCCGTGCGACGCAGCCATTTCTCCAAGGGTATGGGATCAGCTGGCTGTGGTTTTGAAAATGACTGATTCATCTCAATTAATTCGCATAGATAAAATAAAAAACCGATTGTACCCAACCATCACAGTGTCCTTGATTGTGGATATGGATGACATACTCTGAATGATACTTACTTGTCCGATGAACTGCTACAAACCTCGCAAAGAACCACCTAGTCTACGGAGTATAGTTTGTAACATTTGTTGGGCCAGTTCACTAGATATTTTCGGCTTATCTATTTTGTTCAATGGAATCAATTATAATTTCACTCACTGATGTTGCAATGCTTCATGAGGATAGGTTATGAAATGCCCTTTCGTAACGTTTGAACAGTTCGACTAAAATAATCTTTCACCCCGAGAATTTTACAAACTTCTGCGGATTCATGATGGAAAAACTCAACTTAGCCATTTTGTTCGGTGGACGTTCATGCGAACATGAGGTTTCCGTCATCTCTGCGCGGTCGATTTTACGGGCCATTAACCCTGATCGCTATCATGTCTGGATGATTGGCATTGACAAGCAAGGACATTGGCATCTTAACCAGAGCCTTAAAGAGATCGCTAATAAAACAGTTTTTCATTCTGGTGAGCGTCCTGAACGCATAGATGAGGTCTCGCTGGACCTTCATCAACATGCAAACCTGCGTGCTATCAATCCGAGTTTAGAAGTGCCACATATCGATGTGATTTTTCCGACATTACATGGCACATTTGGTGAAGACGGTACCATTCAGGGATTGTTTGAGATGGCCGGTATCCCGTATGTCGGTTGTGGCGTGGCTGCCTCGGCCATTGCTATGGATAAGACACATTCGAAAAAGTTGTTTGCGGCGGCGGGTATACCGCAAACACCCTATCGGGTTTGTGAATATTTTTGGTATCAGGCCAATCCAGAGGATGTCAGTTGTCAAATCGAGGAATTAGGGTATCCGATGTTCATCAAACCAGCAAATCTTGGCTCAAGTGTGGGTATTAGCAAAGTACATGACAATGATCAGTTGGTGGATGCACTTGAACACGCGTTTCAGTTCGATAACAAAGTCATCGTTGAAAAATCCGTTGAAAATTGTCACGAAATAGAGTGTTCGGTACTGGGTAATCATGAAGTCGAGGTCTCCATATTGGGGGAGATTATTCCAGGGGCGGAGTTCTATAACTATCAGACAAAATATCTGGATGATCAAACCAACTATGCGGTTCCCGCCCCCCTTGATAAAACGAAAACTGAGCAGGTACAAAAAATTGCTATTGAAGCTTTCCGCACGATTGATGGGAACGGTCTGGCACGGATTGATTTCTTTGTTGACCGAGACTCGGGGGAAATCATGCTAAATGAAGTTAACACCATGCCTGGATTCACCCCGATCAGCATGTATCCCAGATTATGGGCAAAGAGCGGATTGGCTTATTCCGATTTAATTGACCGACTGATTGATCTTGCACTCGAAAATCATGAATCCAAGCAACGACTGAATTTCTCTCTTGAAGATTAAAAAATAGATATGAGAGTACTTCGATTGTTTTTTTAGTCATCAATCATCATGAGCTGTTGAACCTACCCGCAAAGGTGCTGGTCATTTGCTCTATTACTGAATTTAACAAAAAATATCCTGGCTACTACTGTAGCAAATAAACTTCATCTATAAAGCATCACTTCATGCTTCGACGAAAAAACCTTTGAGTTGCATAATCATCCAGCCATTTCCATTTTCGCAGGTAGGATAAAACATCCGCCACATAAAGAGGACAATTCACCGTGGATTTGATATACAAACAGGGCACCTGAATAGACTGCCAAACCAGAAACGGGATCAAAGGATTTCAGGTATCACGAATTTGTTCTCTCTGATCTGAATAAATTTGACAAATTCGGGTATTTTCATCAAAATAATTTAAGCGTTCACTATGGCCAAGATCAAGAAATGAACGAGTTCAATTCAAGCGTATTACGACAATTTATAGACGAGGGTGAAAAGCGGGCCCCACCTGTCTTTGTTGGCCGGGATGATATTCTGGATGATATTCTGTCCATATCCAAGAGATCATGGAAACCGGGCGCATGGTTTCGCGAAGGGAACCATGGCATAGCTGGTAACACACGCATCGTGCATGGAGCACCAGGTGCGGGAAAAAGCTCTGTACTGAGGAAGCTCAGAGACTGGGAGATGACACCATCTGTAGCACTCGGTTTATCGAGAATCAAGCCGAGAGTCTTGTTGTTAAATTCGGCACTCATTGCCAGACCTCTCGACATACTCAAGCCTTTAGCTAGTCTGATATGCAAAAGGAAAGCACCAGACTTTGTCGAACGGTATGAACGCAGTCTGTCTCTCGGCGTAAACCTAGGTAACGCCGGGATTAACATGCAGAGACAAACGAGGTCATACCAAAACCATTCCCTTACGGGTATCGTTGATTTCCAACACTGGATTGATTTCCTTCCCAAACTCAGCCGACTTAAATCCCCAGTCATTATTGCAATTGACGAGGCACAGCGATTCAATCACGATGCGAGCTCTCCAGTAGCCCAGGTTCTTCAGGCCTTGCATGACAATGCATGGAACCTACCGCTTACCCTCGTCCTAGCAGGCCTTGGTGACACTCTGGACAAGTCTCGAAAAATGCAGCTAACAGGAGGGACTAAGCTACATGAAGTTGGCTGCCTGTCGTTCAAACAGAAACAACAGGTGATGCAGGGTTTCTGTCAAACATTCGGTATAAATGCGGAAGGATTCGAAAACCGCCTGGTAACCTATGCAGAACCATCCGAAGACTGGCCTCGCCATCTCCATTTT
This sequence comes from Gammaproteobacteria bacterium, assembly GCA_026708585.1. Lineage (GTDB taxonomy): Bacteria > Pseudomonadota > Gammaproteobacteria > Arenicellales > Poriferihabitantaceae > Poriferihabitans. The sequence continues at coordinate 7,375 of JAPOUQ010000076.1, read as the reverse complement.
GCACAGGCTATATTGGGACAGGAACTACTCAAGAATCATGGGGACATTCGGGCCCTGGACTGGATTCTTCTAGATGAAGAGTTTCAAAAAAGCCGGATAAGGTACTATCAGAGCCAGCAAAGCAACCCGATGCGCTCCCTACTTGGCTTGATGGCTACTGTCATGGAACAGTTCAAAACAGACATGAAGTTAGAGGACATAAAAGAACTGATTGAAGGTAATGTAAAAAGCCAAGCAGGATTTGACTTGGAGAATTCCTTGCTGGAAGGCAGAAGAGATGCATATGAACTCATTAGACATCTTGTGCATCAAGGTGCCCTACAAGAAGCAGAAAGTGGTATCTTTTATAGCCCCATCCCCTCATTTCGCAGTTTTCTAATTGAACAGGGGAATGTTGATTCAAAGGTTGAAAATACTGTGTCCGGTAATTCCAGTTCCAATCTGTAAGAGAAGAACGAACCGCTCATGGATCAAATTGACCTTCCAAATTTTGCTAAGAAGGCAGAGACATTTATCACATCGAAGAATCATGAATAGCCATGACTCTTGGCTTACTTCTATCCGATAATGAATATCCAGTACTAAGTAATCCGTATGTCCAGTCATTCAACCCCAATGCTCGATCAATATCTGAAACGATATCCCCAGACGAAGTATTTGGACGCATATATATCAGACTTAAGTTGCATTATCCGAGGTAAACGATATCCGATTGAAGAGGCAGGAAAACTGTTTCATAACGGAATGATGCTACCCGGCTCAACCTTTTTATTAACGATTTGTGGTGATTCGCGGGATCCTGAAAATCTCGGATATTCAGATGGCGATCCTGATGAGATTGCCATACCGATTGTTGAGACGCTTTCTCCATGTGCATGGACCGAGTTACCAACTGCTCAGATGATGTTGACGCTGACAGGATTAGATGGTACACCCTATTACTATGAGCCGCGTAATGTGCTAAGGAGGGTACTTGATCAGTTTGATTCGCTGGGCTTGCGCCCAGTAGTAGCTTTCGAGCCGGAATTTTATCTGCTTCAACCTGATATGGATGATGAAACCGGCCCAGAACCCGCTCACTTGCCATCGACCGGTAGGCAGCCAACCTCAACTCAAGTCTACAGCATTGATGAGGTCGAAAAATTTAGCAGCTATTTTGATCAGGTAGTTTCGGCTTGCAAGGATCAGAATATTCGCATCAGTGCGATCTCCAAAGAATATTCACCAGCACAATTTGAATTGAACCTACATCATGTCGATGACGCACTGTTAGCCGCCGATCAGTATGTAATGTTGCGAAGGGCCAGTCAGGGTTTTGCCCGTAGACATAATATGCGTGCTACCTATATGGCAAAGCCGTTTCCTGAGCAATCCGGCAGTGGCTTGCATGTTCATATCAGCTTACTGGATCAGAATGGAATGAATGTGTTTGCGGGATGTGGACAATATGGAGAAATAGACTCAATCACTGATTTAATGCGCCACTCTTTAGGGGGCATTCTGCAGACAATGTCTGAGAGTATGGGGATTTATGCTCCAAATGTGAACGCCTATCGGCGCTTCAAACCGGATTGCTATGCCCCGATTCACGATAACTGGGGATTCGAAAACCGGCTTGTTGCCTTGCGTATTCCAAAAAGTGATCCTCATGCTCGACGTATCGAACATCGAATCGCAGGTGCTGATGCAAATCCCTATCTCCTGCTCGCAACGATATTGGCCGGCATTCATTATGGTATTCAACAAAAAATCGAACCGGGACCTCCTACCATCGGTGACACAATACCCAGCCATAGCAATACGATTCCAACTGAAATTGTGCAAGCAATGAATATCACCCAAAAAAGTCAATTCTTGGCTAATTATTTTGGAAAGCATTATGTAAAAGTTTATACGGTCTGCAAGCTTGAGGAGTACAATATATTCAAGTCTCTCAAGGTTCAGGATTTTGTATGGTATGTCTGATTTCAGCCATTCACGTGAGATAAATAACACTCGCTATGACGTGTTGTTCGAGCCGGTCCAAATCGGACCCGTCACGGCGCGTAACCGATTTTATCAGGTCCCGCATTGCAATAGTTTGGGCCATGTATTCCCCAAAGCCGAGGCTGCAATGCGTGGTGTCAAGGCCGAAGGCGGATGGGGAGTCGTATCCACTCAGGAAGTGGATATCCATCCAAGCACCGATGTATCTCCATGTATGGAAGGTCGTCTCTGGGATGAGAAGGATATGCATCGACTTGCCTTGACAGTGGATGCAATTCATGAGTACAACTCACTCGCGGCCATTGAAATCACGCACAATGGACATGAGGCAACCAATCGACACAGTCGTCTGCCACTGATGGCTGTTAGCGAGATGATTCCGGGAACCAATCTGGATCCCGTGCAGGCGTACAAGATGACGCGTGAAGATATTGCCAACTACCGACGCTGGCATCGACGCGCTGCGATCCGTGCAAGGGACATCGGCTTTGATATTATCTATGTGTATGCAGCCCACAGTCTGTCCCTGTTGGCACATTTTCTCTCGCGCAAGTTCAATAATCGAACCGATGAGTATGGTGGTAATCTGGAAAACAGGGCTCGCCTGTTACGCGAGGTACTTGACGATACACGTGATGCTGTTGGTGACCGGTGTGGGATTGCTCTCAGACTCGCGGTCAGGGAGTTTCTGGGGCAGGATTCTCTAAGCGAAGAAGAGGGCCGCGATGTCGTGGAGATGCTAGCCGATTTACCGGACATCTGGGATGTCAATATCTCGAGCTGGATGTATGACTCCAAGTCTTCCCGCTTCGCAAGTGAAGGTGATCAAGAATCGTACATTGCCTTTGTGAAACAGATAACCGGCAAGCCGGTAGTCGGGGTTGGACGTTTCACATCTCCCGAGACCATGGTTGATCAAATCAAGCGTGGGGTTCTGGATATGATTGGTGCAGCTCGACCTTCCATCGCTGACCCCTTTCTACCGGAGAAAATTCGACAAGGTAGACTTGAAGATATCCGTGAATGCATCGGTTGCAATATTTGCGTATCGGGAGATATGACCATGTCACCCATACGCTGTACCCAAAACCCGACTATGGGAGAGGAGTACCGAAAAAACTGGCATCCCGAAAAAATAGCACCCAAAAGTTCGGAAGATTCGATTCTGGTGATTGGTGCCGGTCCCGCCGGATTAGAAGCGGCAATGTCTCTCGGCAAGCGGGGACACCGTGTAATACTTGCTGAAGCATCCCGAGATGCTGGCGGTCGGGTCGCTCGAGAATGCCGTCTGCCCGGACTTTCTGAATGGCGGAGGGTGATTGATTATCGACTGGGACAAATCCAGCAATTGCAGAATGTCGAGATGTATTTTGAAAGTAAGCTTGATAAGCAACAGGTTCTTGATTTGGCTGAAGAGTTGAAATTTCAACATATCCTCTGTGCGAATGGATCTGCATGGAATGCCGAGGGTATTGGTCGCACTCATCGCATGCCCATTGAAATCGACAGTAGTGTGATCCGACTCACTCCAGATCAAATTATGGACGGTCAGAATGTTTCAGATTCAGTCCTGATCTTCGACGATGATCATTACTATATGGGCGGCGTAATTGCTGAAAAACTAGCGTTAGAAGGATGTCAAGTAACTTTGGTCACACCTGAGGCTAATGTATCTGCCTGGACCCAAAATACCCTTGAACAGACTTTCATCGAAAAGCGACTGCATGATCTGGATATTCGATTGATTGAAAAACATGCCCTCATCTCGTTGAAGGAAGGAAAAGCCTTAATCAGGCATGTAGTTAGCCAAGAACCACGCAGTCTACTCACCCATAATCTGATTTTAATAACAGCCAGAAAGCCAAATGACCAACTGTATTTTGACTTGAATAAGGATTCTGTAACTACTCAACAGAGGGGCATAAGTTCTATCAAGCGAATTGGCGATTGTCTAGCGCCATCGACCATTGCTGCAGCAATATATTCTGGTCATTTGTATGCACGTGACTTCAATGAACAGATCGATATAGATGAGGTGCCTTATCGTCGTGAATTCATAGAAATTTGAATTTTCTGTAACTCGAGTTGCTAAATTTCCTACCTTTACCGACTGCCATCAATCCAAACCGGTTGTGAAATCTGCTTGAATTAATTTCGGATGCCCAGTCGCTGTCGCGGTTATCATGGTACTCACAAATAACTCACCATCTATATCATGCTTAATATGATTGGCATCATGTTCAATGCGAGTTTCAATTTCCATTGCTCCTGCAGCAATTGCCAGATTTTCCGCTTCTTCTTTCGCCATTTTCTCTGCGATATTCACAGCCTCTTGCAAATTGGAAAATCGCAACGGCTGACCTTTGTGAAACAAATAAAATACTCCAAATTCAGGTTGCGTTACGTTGATTTTTGAAGTCTGTACCACTGCGCCCAAAGCTGCACCGACCGCATTTGCAACCTCTCCATGCTCTGGCAATTCCAGGTTCACGCCTAAGTGCTTTGAAACATCTGGAAAATAATCTTTCGCTGGTCCTCCAACTGCAATCACTGAATGATTTTGGGAGAAGCGAAGTTCAAATAGTGGCTTTCCAGATTGTTTCGATTGCGGGTTTAATAAGATATTCGCTAGGATATTGGTTAGTTTAGCGGTTTGTACTTCAGACAGTTTTTCCAGTTGATGTAGTCCGGCCTCAATTAGTTTCTGGCTAATTTTATGTGTAACCGTATCAAAAATTTGTCGACATGGAGAGTCGGCGTCATCATCAGCCCAGTTCCCAAATCCGTAAAGATGTCGCATCTGTCGAGCCCAGATTTTGGCACCGATGATGGCGGCCTCACGATTCCAATGCTGGCTTAATCCTAATACGTGGGTGGCATCCGAGGGAGTGAATCCACTGAAAACGACCAATCCCAATCGTTCTAGACGAGCCAGTGCACGCAAACGAATGCGATCAGTAATTGCCAAATGATCTAATTCAATCGGTCCTTGCGAAAGCAACTCCCAAACGTCCTTCTCCACTGGATCAAGGTTGTCGATCAAAATCCTGTTCATTTGAAGTTGAAGAGCAAATTTGTTATTCCGTGGAGTCGGACCTGCACGATACTGGACATATAATTTTTCAAGGACTTGAGGATATTGATAAACTAACAAGCTAATGGGTACAATTCTTCGCTCGGATATATCCAGCCCAACCTTGAATCGCAGTTCGCTGTCTCCTCCTAACCCAATCGAGATGACTCGGATGGCTTCTACCATTGGATACCAGTCACCGATTTTTGCACCTTCATGGCAGAGATCGGGGCGTCCATTCGAGACCACGCAAATATCGGTTGTGGTACCACCCATATCGACAACGATAGCATCTTTTTTTCCACTCAGAGCACATGCCCCTATCACGCTAGCAGCAGGTCCAGATAAGACGGTGGAAACTGGATATTTACGGGCGATCTGAGCGTTCACCAAGGATCCATCGCCCTTGACAATCATCAGAGGAGCACGAATCAATTTCTTGAGCAGTATATTTTCAACAGAGTCAATCAGCTCTTGAATATACAGTAGCATCCGAGCATTCATGGCTGTAGTTAAGGCCCGTCTCGGTGCACCAAGACTGCTCGATAATTCATGTCCGCATGCCACAGGCTTACCCGAGATACTAAAGATTTTCTCCCGAATCTTTCTTTCATGATCCGGATTACGTATGGAAAATATCGAAGATACCGCAAATGCAGAAACTTTACCCTGATATCCCTGTATCAGGTTTTCCAGTTTGACTTCATCAAGTGGAACCAACTCTTCACCAGTCGCTCCATGTCCACCATCGATGATCGAAATCATCTTCTCTTCAAGAATTTCAGTCAATCCGCTTTGCTTAACTTGTTGATCCTTGTAGCCAGCTAGAATGACGCCGATTGGTGATCCACGACCTTCAACCACTGAGTTGGTCGACAGAGTGGTCGATAGGGCGACCAGACCAATATCTTGAAGATTAATTCCAGTCAATCCATCAAGTGCCTGTTCGATACCTTCGGTCAGATCAAACGGTGTAGTCAAACTTTTGCATTTGGCGATAACCTGTTTTTCAGTATTGACAATCACTGCATCGGTATATGTTCCTCCTGTATCAATTCCGAGTTGATAGGTCATGTGTTTACCTGCATTGTTTTGTGCGTCCAAAATGGGTAATGCGAAACGTTCGAAAAATTTGGAAATATCAAGAAGAACGATATCAAAATCGTTTGGACATATTTTTCAAGTAAGCGTCCATATGAAATTTCGTCTGATCGGAATGATACCTGAACTCGCTGGCATACGGACAAGAAAGTCTGGCCTGACAACCCGATCTGCAAGCGGTATTTTCCTGTCCGCTGAGATGTGTATAGCATGCTTTAGCGTTAAATTCCAATTCTATTTCGAAGGCATTGACCGGGCAGGAGCTGATGCAGGGCTGATCCAGACATGTACTACAGATATCAACCGAATCACCGAGGGCAACTTCAATATCAAATGGCAAAGCTAGGGCAAACCGGTAGGCATGCCATAGCCCGTATTTTTTATGGATCAACATGCCCAAGCGAGAATTGGATAAAGATTCTGCTTTCTTGGCCCACTTTATAAATGGGTGGAATGGCGGCCCACCAAATGGAAACAATGCTCTACCTTCTAGTTGACTGGCTACATTTGTCCCAACTCGCTTACTCCAGCGATCCAGCGCATCAGATTTACCATCGCTATATTCTCTCGATGCAGAAAACGTCTTCCATAAAGATGGGCCGGCGTTACCAACCAACATTAATGTTCGAGTTAGGCTTTGAGCATGGATTGGGGGGACGTTGTCTTCATCCTGAACTACAAACGAACCTCGATTAACCAGACCATGGCGTTCTACAAGAGACTCGATTTGGTTCAGGGTCTTCATGGTTGGTTTGACAGATACAAACGCTTTACTATACTTCAAGGTAATGACATGGGGGATGCAGAAAATAACCTCGATCCATTCCGGAGCACAAGTTGCCCATATTCGAGTAATGGCGTGACTTTCATCTGGGTATATGTCAGGAATTTTGTTATCAATAGATTCGAAATATTTTATACATAATCTGAAATTGCCAGCGAATGAGATGTGTCATGAGTCGAAAAATCCTATACACAATCATTCTACATTAGAGAAAATTATTCTGGATGACTTTCGATTTCTACAGTATTGAGAATTTTTGAAACTATAAAGAGAACATGTTTTTCAAAAAGTCACCGTTTAGTATACGGTTCGCAAAATTTCAACTGCTACCCCTAGCCCGTCTTTCGCAAGTGGGCCATTATTGAAAAATCAAGTCATTGATTTTATTCAATAGCACCCTCATAGGTCGGCAACACAACCTATCATTTTTG
>JAPOUQ010000106.1 GCA_026708585.1 Gammaproteobacteria bacterium | reverse complement strand
TCCACCGAAAATCGGTGGATGAATGCACTTGTAGTGCCACTCGATTTTTTTAATTGCAAATTATCAATAGGTTGGAACACTACATGTTAAACTTCGGTCAAGTAACTTAGAGTATTTCTGTATTTCGGACGGCTCCTTTGGATGCACTGGTAGTCATGGCTGCATAAGCTTTGAGTGCACTACTAACTGTACGTTCACGATTGGGCTTCCAACCACCCTTGCCAAGTTCATTCATTGCATCTCGACGGGCTTGAAGAGTTTCATCGTCTACAGCTAGGTGAATACTGCGGTTTGGGATATCAATCTCAATCGTATCACCTTCCTCAACCAGCCCAATTAAACCTCCTTCAGCAGCTTCAGGAGAGATGTGCCCAACAGACAAACCGGAAGTGGCACCGGAAAAACGCCCATCAGTAATCAACGCACAAACCTTTCCTAGATTTTTCGATTTCAAGTAGGTAGTCGGATAAAGCATCTCTTGCATTCCAGGTCCGCCCTTTGGTCCTTCATAACGAACAACAACAACATCGCCCGGTTCAATCTGATTGCCTAGGATGCCATCTACTGCCGCTTCCTGACACTCAAAAATTCTTGCTTTACCAGAAAAAGTCAAAATACTTTCATCAACCCCCGCAGTCTTAACGATGCAACCTTCCTCAGCCAAATTCCCAAACAGGACAGCTAGGCCTCCATCTTGGCTATAGGCATTGCTGACATTTCGAATACAACCGTTTTCGCGATCAATGTCCAAAGATTTATACATTTTATCCTGGCTAAATGCGACTTGAGTAGGAACACCTCCGGGTGCTACACGATAGAAATCATGTAAATTTTGATCGTTTGAACGACAAACATCCCAAGATTCAAGAGATTTCCCCATGGTCTTTGCATGTACAGTGGAAGTTTCTTGGTTAATTAATTCGGCTCGGTCTAGCTCTCCCAAAATACCCATGATTCCTCCGGCCCGATGGACATCCTCAACATGATAGTCAGGTGTTGATGGAGCAACCTTGCATAAATTTGGAATTTTGCGACTTAATCGATCAATATCCTGAATAGTAAATCCAACTTCTCCCTCACGGGCAGCTGCCAGCAAGTGCAAAACGGTATTGGTTGAACCTCCCATGGCAATATCCAAAGACATGGCATTTTCAAAAGATTTGAAATTTGCAATATTTCTTGGAAGTACCGACTCATCGTCAGACTCATACCATGCCCGAGCAAGAGACACTATGGTATGACCAGCTTGAACAAACAACTTTCTTCGCTCAGCATGGGTTGCAACAATCGTCCCATTTCCGGGTAAGGCCAGTCCCAAGGCCTCAGTTAGGCAATTCATGGAATTAGCGGTGAACATTCCTGAGCAGGAACCACAGGTTGGACAGGCAGACCGTTCCATTTCCAGACTTTCTTCATCAGTCACATCATCAGCAGCAGCCACCGTCATGGCATCGACAAGATTGACAGCCTGCTCATGGTCTCGCCATGTAACTTTGCCCGCTTCCATGGGTCCCCCTGAAACAAAAATAGTCGGAATATTCAGGCGCATGGTGGCCATCAACATTCCAGGCGTGATCTTGTCGCAATTCGATATGCAGACCATGGCATCAGCACAATGTGCATTAACCATGTACTCAACAGAATCTGCGATGATTTCCCTTGAGGGTAAGGAATACAGCATACCACCATGTCCCATCGCTATTCCGTCATCAACGGCGATCGTATTGAACTCTTTCGCGACTCCTCCAGCTTTTTCAATTTCCCGTGCAACGAGTTGTCCCAAATCTTTTAGATGGACATGGCCGGGTACAAATTGCGTAAACGAATTTGCAACAGCAATGATGGGTTTATTGAAGTCTTCATCGGTCATTCCAGTTGCTCGCCACAAGGCACGAGCACCGGCCATAGTTCGGCCGCGTGTGGTAGTCCAAGATCGATAATCAGGCATGGTTGTACTCAAGGTTAGTGAAAAATGTTTATTTTACCAAAATCGAAAAATTTCGGTGTAATTTGCTAAGTGCCCCAATTCTTGAAATCAAAAAGCTCAGTATTAGGCTGGAAAATCCTCAACTCCGGTTTACTATGTTATCGAACACTTATCAAGCCAAAAAGTTGTCTCTACTTACGATATTTGTAGTATGTATATAATGGTATTACATAGGCTGAGAGCCAATGTATCAACTCCTTATGCAGGAGATTCCAAATATCCTGATTCTATATTGGTATATTGGTTCTGAACTTGACTAAAACAATTTGTTCACTACTGCAAAAATTTTTGTACAATAAAAGGTAAACCCCCCTTGCAGCTTCGTCCGCAGGGTGCGGGGCCCCGCAAGGGGCCCCTGCTTATCTTTAATCTTTCTCTACTATGCGCACCCATATTTATGTAGATGGTTTTAACCTCTATTATGGCTCCCTTAAAGGAACACCTTACAAATGGCTTGATCTTTCTTGTCTGTTTCGGGAAATACTTCATCCAAGACACCTCATCCAAAAAATAAAATTTTTCACAGCGCCGCTTTCTTCTTCTCGATCAAACAATCGAAGAGTTTCAGAAGAACAAAATGCCTATTTGCGAGCTCTACGATCCCATTGCAAAGAGGTCGAAGTGATTATGGGAAGTTTCGTCACTCATTCAATTAAAATGCCTTTGGTAAATCCATCAGATAGTCAAGAGTTCGCTGAGGTACTGAAGACAGAAGAAAAGGGATCAGACGTAAATTTGGCAGTACATCTTTTGAATGATGCTTGGCTGAACTCATATGATTGTGCAGTTGTTGTAACAAACGATAGCGATATTTCTGAGTCTATGCGTCTTGTTAAAAAACAACATTCAAAAAAGTTGGGACTAGTAACTCCAGGAAATCGATATCCTTCCCAGCATTTAGTTAGGTATGCTGATTTTCAACGTCATATTCGTAAAGGAGCTCTGAAGAGATGTCAGTTTCCGATTCTGATTCCAGAAACGAACATCACTAAACCAAAAAGATGGTAGTTTTATGAATGTATGGTGAGTACCAACATGTTATCTGGAGTGCTGAAACTATGCTTACAATATCTATGACAGACATCTGGTCATTCTTGATCAATCCGAGCAGAATGGACAGAACCTAGATTAATTGATCATGTTTTCTAGTTCCTGATCGAGTTGGTCGAGGATTTCATCATAAGTGAATGCGCCCACTTTTTCTCCATGCCTTTTCAAATTCACATAATTTGGCCCACACCATAGACCGAGATCGGCATCATCAGTCTCCCCAGGACCATTGACTCGACATCCCATCACGGCAATGGTTATCGCATGATCTTCTGCATATTTTGTTCGATCCTTGACCTTGCGGGCAAGATCAATAAAAGCTTCATTTTCAACCCTTGAACAGCTAGGACAGCTAATCAGATTCAATTTATCCCGGTTGAAATGAACAACTGTTCTAACTCTTCCTTCAGAAATATCCTTGAGAATTTTACGGCCTGCCTCAATTTCCAAATGCTTTTCTGCATGAGGGAGGGTTAACGAAACGCGCACGGTATCCCCAATACCTTTTCCGATAATTTGCTCAAAAGCAATCCTTGTTTTCTCAATGCCTTCGGGCGGCATGCCTGCCTCTGTGACTCCAACATGCAGGGGAATTTCCGGTCGTTGTTCGGCAAATCTTAGATAGGCATTGACAGTCTTCTCTGGATCAGAGTCCTTGAGCGAGACACAATAACGAGTGAACCCGATTTGATCAAGCCATTCGGTGTGTGCAAGTGCGCTGTCAATCATCGGTGATATTGAATCTTCTTTCGGGTACTTTGCAACCTGATCTGGATCTACTGAACCTGCATTTACACCAACTCTCATGGCACAATCATGTTTTGTTGCAATCTCAGCGAGGTAACTAACTTTGTCTTGCCAAGGCTTGCTTCTTTCATGATGATACAGGTGACCCGGGTTGTAGCGAATTTTTTCGACATGGGGTGCAATAATCTCAGCTAAACGATAATTTTCCTGAAGATCAACGCTTAGCACAGCATCGGTTTGTTGTCGAATCTCGACCAATGCCTTAGCATCTTTTTTGTTGTCTGCCGCAATGCGAATTACATCTGCCCCCGCTTGTTCGAGAAGTTTGAGTTGTTTTAGTGTTGAGTCGAGATCACGTGTTGGGGTGGCACACATACTCTGGACAGCAATAGGGTTACCATTGCCAATGGCAATTCGCCCAATCTTGACTTCACGAGTGGGTTTTCGATTGATCATTTTTTACCCGATAACTAAAATTTCTCAAAAATAAATGGCGCATAGTTTGAATTATACAACCTTGCCGCAACATAAAATACATTATGCGGATAATATTCAGAAATCGAATTCCACCTTTGATTGTATGATCTGCTTAAATTAATCCCATGGTTTTTGATTGCATTATCTCCCGATATACAACACAACATCAATTCAGTGGAATATGACTTGCAAAAAATAGCGAGTTTGCTATCACAAAACACGAAATTTTCAGCTGATCGCTTGATTTTTTTCGAGGAGTTGGATTCAACCAATAATTGGATGCTACAACAACCAGAGATTGATGGATTGTGTTGTATCACGAATCACCAGACTGCGGGGAAAGGCCGTCAAGGCCGTATATGGACAGATGACCGGGGTGGTTCCATTCTAATGTCAATGGGCTGGAATGTTGATAATGAATACTGCTCCGGGGTCTCTCTGGCAGCCGGTCTAGCTGTGGTTAAATCCCTTAAAGAGTTGGGTGTCGAGGGAATTCAATTGAAGTGGCCAAATGATATTCTGTTCAATGCAAGTAAACTGGGAGGCATTCTGGTTGAAAGATCGGGAAACAAGTTAGTAGTTGGATTGGGTTTGAACTACCGATTGGAAAATCCGTTAATGTTATCTATTAACCAACCTTGGACCGATATTACTTCGATCAGTTCAACATGCGATGCCAATGAGTTGTTATGCGGAATATTACGAAACATGGGTGAGTACATCACAGATTGTATAGCTCACGGATTTTCTGGCTTTGTCGACGAATGGAATTCACTTGATGCATTCAGAGGTTGCTTGGTCGAGATTCAGGTTGGTCCAAATCATACTATCGGAATTAATCGTGGTATAGACGAATCAGCAGCACTTCGAATTGAGACTGATAACAAAGTCCAGGCTATTCACACCGGTGATGTTTCACTCCGTTATAAGACTTCCTCAGCAAAATGAAATCATGGACATATTAGTGGATGTCGGAAACCGGCGTATCAAATGGGCAAAGAGTATCGATATAGCACAATTCATTACTGGTGAGTACACTCTATTGCAGTTGGAGAAGTTACATCACGTGATAAACTTCACAGCCCGAGAAGCAAAAGATGAGCAAAGTCGACAATTTCTCAATGAGCCTAAGCCAAACTCAGTTTATGTTTCATGTGTTGGGGGCAAAAAAGCTATGCCAGAAATTCATAAGGCTTGCCAGGAACGTTGGAATATCCAGCCGAATTACCTTACTTCATCTGATTGCAAAGCTGGAATAAGAAACGGCTACCTTGACCCTCAGCAACTTGGTGTTGATCGATGGTTAGCGATGATTGCTGCGAGACAGTTCATTCCTAATCGACCTTTATTGGTGATTGATGCTGGAACCGCTATCACAATTGACTACATTGATACTATCGGTTTATTTGAAGGTGGGATTATTATTCCCGGATTGATGACCATAATGGAATCCCTGAACCAAAGAGCAGGTTTACCCACGGTAGATTCTAATATGACAAATAAAGAACATCGAATTCTAAATAATCGAGACACCCATTCAGCGATTGTCAATGGTGCTTTGCATGCCGTAGTGTCATCAATTGAGATAGCGATCGCTGAATACAGAGAAAAAACAGGCAAGCATTTGAGGACTGTCATTACTGGCGGAGATGCCTCACTAATTAATCGTGTCTCAAAATACAGTATGATTGAGTTTCCGAATTTGGTATTAATTGGGCTATATATTGTGACGAGGGACACCGATTGTTAAAGTGGGTTGCAATAGGCTTGCTGATAATTAATGTCAGTGTATTTTTATCAATCGGTAGCCAAACCAATCAGTCCGATGAGGCAATCCCCATACAATCGGTTGGTGTAAATGAACAAGCCATGCTTCTCTTACATGAAGTTGAAGATAATCCTCCTTCATTCTCAACTTTAACCACCCCCCAACCTGAAGCGGATAACGATTCGGATAGAAAAGAAGATGCTGGTATAGAGGGAGTTGTGGTTCGAGGTTTGTCTAACGAGCAAAATGATTTGCCATCAACCGAACTCTCAATTTTGCCCATTGTTAACGATGAGAAGACTCAAAGTCCAGAAAGAATGTATGCGGAACAGCAAGCGACTGAAATCTGTTTCAGGGTTGGTCCTTTCAATGACGAACAATCAGTACAAAAAGCCTCGGCTTGGATGATAGATAACGCCATTTCAGCCGAAACGATTACGGGCAATAGCCGAGAGATCAAAGCAATCCGTGTATTCGCTGGACCATTTTTACAGCGGCAACCTCTGCAACGGTATACTGCAGAACTGAAGATCAAACAACTTCAATTCAAAGAGATGAATCGAGAGTTAGAATACTATGTTTACGGCGATTCGGAGACTGGTTATTTTGTCTCTTTTGGTTATTTCCATCAGCAAGAATTAGCCAGTAAATACCTAGAAGATTTACAGGCTGTTGACATTCAGGCTGAACTAGAGACAAAATATGAGATTGTGGGGCCTCTTTATTGGTTACAAGCCACTGTTCCGAATGATTTTGTTAATCAGTTTCAATCTCGAGAATGGACAGGTGAAGATATCAAAGCAGAGCAAATTAACTGCTAAACGATGATTACGCCTTCAACAATCAGTCCAGATTCAGTTCATACGGTTACAACCTTACGTGATAGTTGGTCTGTCCCAAATACACGTAAATAGCGATTGATCTCTTCCTCCGGACCTGTTGCTTTTTCAAGATTATCGGATAATTTCACTGCATCTTTGCCGTTGGCTTTGGTAACCTTACAGATGAGGGATATCATTTGCAGGCTGAGATTGGGGCTTGGCGAGCATCCTTTAAAGTCGTTCGTTAAATTTGTACCCCAGCCAAAAGCAATGCGTGAGCGTCCCTCAAATCGGTGATACAGGCTTTCAATTTCATCAATATCCAGCCCGTCTGAAAAAATGATCATTTTTTGGGTTGGATCTTCCCCGATGGAAGTCCACCATTGGATCAATTCTTCTGCTCCGGTAGCTGGTTCTTTAGAGTCAATTCTGAAACCACTCCAGTTTCGAATCCAGTTTGGGGCATGTTTTAGAAAATTGGTCGTACCGTATGAGTCAGGCAGAACAATCAGCAGGTTTCCATCATATGTTCGTTGCCAGCTTTCAAGCACTTTGTAAGGTGAATAGAGAAGTTCTTCATTGCTGTTGGCCAATGTTGCCATCACCATTGGCAATTCATGAGCATTTGTGCCAATTGCTTCTAGATCATGATTCATCGCTAGCAGTATATTACTGGTTCCTGTAAACTTCTCGCCAAGGCCTTCTTTCAGAGCTTCTACACACCAATCCTGCCAGAGGAATCCATGGCGTCTTCGAGTCCCGAAATCTGCAATTCTTAGATTAGGGAGACGGTTAAGTCGTTCAACTTTTTCCCATAATTTTGCTTTTGCTCTCGCATAGATAACGTCAATTTCAAACCGTCCTATCTTCCTGAGTGCAGCCCTCGATCGTAATTCACTAATGATTGTCAGTACAGGCATTTCCCAGAGGGTGATTTCTGACCACGCACCTTCGAAATCAATGATAAATTGGCCATCTCGAACCTCCAGTCTATATTCAGGGTATCGATAAGCGCTCAACCAATCGATGAATTCAGGGCTAAACAGCCGTTCCTTGCCATAAAACGTATTTCCGACCAGCCAAATCCGCTCTCGTTTTGATAAGGCAATCGTTCTAGCATGATCCAACTGTTCTCGCAATTCATCAACATCGATTTCATCAGCTAATCGCACATTTCGATTTCGATTGATCAATGAAAAAGTTACTGGAACATCACGAAATTCCTTCCAAATGGTTTGTAGCATTAACAGCTTATATATATCTGTATCTAACAAGCTACGGGCAATCGGATCCAGCTGATAAGTATGATCATGAATGCGTTTCGCTAAGTTGATTATTCCCATGATTTGGTGATCGGATGAATTGAACGAATCGATAAAATAATGTAAAAAAACAAACGTTGTTCGTTTTGGGTATCTTGGGTGATTATAACGCTTTGAACATATCCGAATATTGACTGCAAGTAAGTGGTGAAGTATTGGAATTTTATTTTAAGTAGAATTGAGGGCAGAGTATGTGCAAAAAACTTCTATTTAAATTGCAACGCACACCTTAGTTTGCCTAAAAGCGTGAATCAATTTCTTCCCCAAAAACTGAATTTGGCAGTATCATAAGGAGCAAAATATATCTGGGTATTTGATATGACAGAGGTTGTGAAGAGACGAAACCGGAGAGCCAGAGGTAAATCCACCCCACAGATCGCCAAATCCATTCGTCAATTGCCGCGAGAGAATCTTATAACCCCATTTCCCCCGTTATCTCCGCTGAGTGAAGAGCAGGTCGAACACATTCATGATTCGTCCATGCAACTCTTGGAAGAGCAGGGTGTTGAAGTACTCGGTGAGATGGCTCTTGAAGTATTTCGAAAAGCAGGCGCAAAGGTCGACTCCGGCGGAGTTGTCAAGATGGACCGAGATATGGTTATGGAGGCAATAGCAAAAGCCCCAAAGGATTTCACGGTTACACCCAGAAATCCAAAGCGAGCAATTCATATCGGTGGTGACTCAATAAATTTTGGGTTGGTTTCTGGACCCCCGAATGTCCATGACTGTCTTAATGGTCGTCGATCAGGCAATTTTGAAGACTATCAAAAGGTCATCAAGTTAGCGCAATATTTCAATATCATTCACTTTATTGGGACTCAAGGTGTGGCGACGACCGATCTACCCCCAAATACTCGCCACCTAGATACCACACTCATCAATCTCACTCACACCGATAAACCGAGTTTTACAATCGGTATCGGTGGTGGGCGAATTCGTGATGCCCTAGAAATGACTGCAATTGCATTGGGTATAAGTCTTGAGGAACTCAAAGATCGCCCTTCATTGTTAACCAACATCAATGTTAATTCACCAAGAAAGCTTGATGACTCAATGGCATATGCAGCCATGCAGATGTCAATGATGGGTCAACCAGTAATCGTCACACCTTTCACCCTTATGGGTGCAATGACACCTGCTACCATAGCTGGGGCACTAGTCCAGCAAAACGCCGAAACGCTATTGGGGCTGAGTTTATTACAACTAACTGTACCCGGTTCACCCGTAGTATATGGTGCGTTTACCACAAATGTTGATATGCGTTCAGGCTCCCCTGCCTTTGGCACTCCGGAGAACTCACTAGCCAATATGGCTTCGGGTCAATTAGCTCGACATTATCAACTTCCATATAGAAGTAGTGCATGTAACGCTTCAAATGTAAATGACTGTCAGGCAACTTGGGAAACGCAAATGGCGCTTTGGAGTTCGGTGATGGGGCATGCAAATATCATCTTTCATTCTGCTGGTTGGTTAGAAGGGGGTTTACTGACTTCACTCGAGAAAATTGTTACCGATTGTGAAATGCTCCAGCATATGTCAAGATTGTTTTGTAGAGTTACCATCAATGATTCCGAGATTGGGTTGGAAGCTATGGATCAGGTAGGTCCGGGAGGGCATTTTTTTGGCAGTGAGCATACACTGGAACGTTATAAGGATGCTTTTTACGAGCCATATTTAAGTGATTGGCAAAACAGTGAGAATTGGCAAAGCTCTGGCAGTAAGGATGCAACTATGCGAGCCACCGAAATTTGGCAACAGATTTTGCAGGAATTTGAACCACCATCAATAGACCCAGGAATTCAGGAGGAGTTAGAGGCGTTCGTTATAAAACGCAAGGAACAACTCGGTCGAGATGAGCCATTACTCGAACCCATGGGTGTATAACAGAAGAAAATCAATTTCATGAAGAAAGGTGTTCCGTGATTAATCCAACAGTAAGTTTTAACAAAATGATTGAACAGGCAGATCAATCAGTAACTACGCTATCGGTTGAGCAGGTAGCAGATCGAATAGATCAGCCTGGAGTAATTCTTGTCGATATTCGAGATATCAGAGAATTGCAACGAGATGGAAAAATTCCAGGCTCTAAGCATATACCAAGGGGAATGCTCGAATTCTGGATTCACCCTGAAAGCCCATATTATCGAGAATATTTTAATCAATGCAACGAGTTGATTCTTCATTGCAATAAAGGCTGGCGTTCAGCTCTTGCTGCCTGCACATTGGAAAATCTAGGAATCTCGGCAGCACACATGGAAGGTGGTTATAACGACTGGCTATCTCAAGGTTATCCAGTTGAAAAAAGCGACCAATCATGATTTCGAGTCATGTTCTGAATCATCAACTCAAACAGGAGATCAGAGTTAGACTGAAAGAGTTTGACTATCAGGTTATTGAAGACAAATCGCTTCGTCATGCAGCAGTCGTACTTGCTGTGGTAGAACGTGATGATAAGCCCCGTCATGCTGCAATACTCCTAACTCGGCGACCAAAAACGATTGGTCGTCATTCTGGCCAATTTGCACTACCTGGTGGAAAGGTTGATTCTGGAGAGACGACAATCCAAGCTGCATTGCGAGAATTGCATGAAGAGTTAGGAGTCAAGGTGGATTCGGAACAGGTGCTCGGTCGGTTGGATGATTATCCAACCCGTTCTCAATTTCGGATTAGCCCAATTGTGGTGTGGTTGGGTAGCAATTGCATTCTAGCCCCATGTCCTGATGAGGTCGCTCTGGTGTTTCGGATTCCTTTTGAAGAACTTGACAGTGAGGCGATTCCCATATTTGAACCTGGTATTGAACCTGACCGACCAATATTATGTTCGCAATTTCCTACCCTAGGGCGGCGAATGTACTCACCAACCGCTTCAATCATTTATCAATTTCGTGAAGTTGCGATTCGAGGAAAATCCACCCGAGTATTCCAATACGATCAGCCACGATTTGCCTGGAAATAGCAGTATCGAAGTCGTGATCAATTCATTATGAAAATTGGCATATTGTGTACAGGTGATGAGATTCTGACTGGTAAGACTGTCAATACGAATTACAGTCATATTGCCAAGTGTCTGGTTGATTATGGATTTGAAGTGAATTGGGGATCTGTGGTTGGGGATCAGCTTAAGAATATCTATCATGCGATGGAAGTTGCAGCTTCGTTATCTGATGCGGTTATCGTAAATGGTGGGTTGGGCCCGACTCTGGATGATTTAACACAAGAAGTGGCTGCAAAAATAGCTCAGGTAGAACTAGAGTTGAATCAAGAGTGGTTAGCTCATATTTCCAGTTGGTATCACTCAAGAGGGCGGATCATGCCTGAGAATAATCGTAAGCAAGCACTCTTGCCAGCAGGGTCAGAATTGATTGATAATCCGATCGGTACTGCTTGTGGTTTTGCCCTAGATATTCATGGGGTTCGTTTTTTCTTCACACCGGGAGTGCCGAAAGAACTATATATGATGCTAGACCACGAGATTATCCCACGCTTGCAGAATTTAAGAGGTGTATCGCTGTATACCCACATCAAACGTTTTCATTCTTTTGGGATTGGGGAGTCGCGTGCAGACAAAATGCTAACAAAAGCAGCCCAGATGGCTGAAAATTCACAAATCAAACTGGGTTTTCAGTCTCATTATCCACAACTTGAAACCAAACTGGTCGCAAATACCACTACACAAGACCCTCCCGAGATGATGGCTCCAATTGAAGATGATATTCGTGATTGTCTGGGAAATTTCATTGTTTCCGAAGACGACCTAACCATTGAAGGAAAAATCTGTCAGATGTTGCAGGAATCGGAATCTACAGTGTCAATTGTTGAAATGGATACGGCTGGTTTGATCAATAGTCGTCTACATGCATGCGATGAGAAAGGCGATCTGGTGAGAATAGGATTTTTTATGCAAACCATGCGTGATTTTCACGATTTCTTTCAACTACCGATTGACCAATGGACTCAACCGGTGGTTACCAAGCGAGTAGCATCACTGACGGCCCAGAAAAACAATTCGACATATGGTTTGTCAGTTCTGACTGAACGATATATTGATGAGAGAGAGCAGGTTGGAATTGAAGTTCATCTAGCAGTTGCAAAAGGTGGAGATGTGAAATACCGGAAATCTCGGTTACCGGGTTCGCCGAACTGGACGAGATTAGGGGCAGTGGAACTTGGCTTAGATTTTTTCAGGCGTTCGCTTGCCGGATTACCAGTACATGAATTGATCGACTTTGAACAGCACTGATTGGCACTGTTATCCATTTTTTGTGTTTAGGATTGGCATTACCCAGGGTTTATTTTGAGCAATTTCCTCTTGTTTGAGTCCTGTTAGTTCATAAGGTAGAACAAGCCAATCGTTGGTAGTGTGCAGGAAATAATCAGGCTCTCGTTTACTGCGGTTTTGTAGGGGCTTATAAAATGGGGCTGCGATTTTGAGGTCAGTTGGCATATTCCGTTTCATTCGCAAACACAATCGTTGGATCAGGGCCTCAATGTGCCGACCAGTGGCGAACACATCATCAACAACAAGCAACGAATCGTCATGGTTCATGGTTTCGACCAGATATTTGAGGCCATGTGCAGTTAATCCGGTATTGAACTCATATCTCTTCATGTAGTCCTCCATTCCTTGATAGGATGTCCTTACGGAGATGTGATCTGTTTCAACCCCTAGATATTGCAAGCATTCTTGAACATAAATGCCAACCGTTGAGCCGCCTCGCCAGAGACCAACCAGAAAATGTGGTCTGAATCCGCTCTCGTATATCATTACCGCCAGTCTATAGGAGTCGTTTATCAATGTCTCTTCATCAATAAACCATTTATTTGCTACTGTTTTCATGAATCGAATAATGAGCTGTAGTTAGATTTGGATAACCCCTGTGTTCACTAGATTGATCAACGTAAATACCTTTCCTTCTTATTTTGTTCTGTGATTTGATAGATGTTTCAATCTGAGTTGGCCTTTGGAGTGTTCAAACGCTGGGTATGCATTTTCAATTCAATAGACCATCGCAAGCGATGTTCAAGTGTGTGGTCTGTGAGCATGCCGATCAAGCGGGCATCAACGCAGACCGCAATATATTGGCCTCCGGGATTGGGCATCTGCACGGGAAGGGGCGTCGTTGGATACTCCGTTGATCCATGAAAAGATATATGAACAAGCTTGATTTACTTAAATATATAATTTCCTAAATTATCAATCTGAGCAATCTTCTTAACTGAGATCTCGGATATGGTATGAAGTCTACTCTATGGGTAACTCAACAGGGATGTCGATCTTTTTTGAATGGGCCATTATTTGTTCAATATTAGCGCAAAATACTTTGTTATGACGTAATATCTCCCTGCAATGGGCCAAGATTTGTTCTATGATTGAGAAAGTATATCTCTCCGCACAACAATTACTGGAAGACTCATTTCGTCTTGGTGTTCAGATTGTTAAGAGCGGTTTTCAACCGAGCTTCATGGTTGCAATTTGGCGAGGCGGAGTACCGGTCGGAATCGCAGTCCAAGAGATGCTGGCTTATCATGATATGGAGATAGATCATATTTCAATCCGCACCTCGTCATATACAGGTATCAATGACCGCACGGTAAACATTCGTATTCATGGCATGAGTTATCTTATCAAGAATATTCGACATGAAGATCGGTTACTAATTGTTGATGATGTATTTGATACGGGATTTACTATCCAGGCCGTGATCAATCACCTGCACTCAAAGACTAGACAAAATGCTCCATATGCAATCAAAATTGCAGTTCCCTATTACAAACCGTCTAAAAACTGTGTCGATTTTGAGCCGGATTACTATATCCATGAAACAGAATCATGGTTAAAGTTTCCACATTCACTTGAAGGGTTGGATATCGATGAAGTGCGCAATAATCGACCCAATTTATTCAAAATCATCAAACATCTCGTTCCGTCAAAATAGGCTCCACTCCAAATGATGGGGAGTTTTGATTACTTCTTGATTGCAGGGGATAATCGATTGTGGTTGGTTATTTTGTGAATTTCGGCATTAATTTAATCAAAGA
>JAPOUQ010000064.1 GCA_026708585.1 Gammaproteobacteria bacterium | reverse complement strand
CAGCTTCTTGTGCTATTTGTTTATAATTGAATATTTGAGGCTAAACATAAAATTGTCCTGTTCATGTCTGTTGTTTTGGTGTGTTGCCGCCAAACAAAATCAAAAAATTGCATTTAATATCGAATGACTGACCAGAACCTATCCAGATCATGGTTTTGTTATTGATATTAATGAGACCAAGGGCCTTTTTTTAAACGTTCGTAAAGCAAATAATCAAGAAAAATCATTGATTGCCAAATTGGGAAAAGTTTGCCGTAGTCCAAAAAGAGGAAACCCACTTATTCAAGTTACCACTTCTGTGGATCAAGAACACATACAAGAAAAAATTCAAAAAAAATGACCATGAAAAACCCATCGCCAATAAAGCTACACCCGACAACACAAAAAACGAGCAAAGCAAATCATGCAATGAACAAGAGGATTGAAAGCCGGTCCTTAGAGTGTTTTTTTACACGATTCTCAGCGAAACCCTAATGAAGATAATTCTTCTTGAGCAAGCGAAACGGATGTCGGTTCGACCTTTGCCCGGATCAGGCCCTTCTATGATGGAGATTTCCATGGTCGATAGGCAAGCACGACTGGGTGGTAGCACATGACTGATTTGCATGTGCCTCAAGAACCACGGATATTATGCAATTCCTCTGTACTCTGATCTTTAAGTAGTTCTGAGTACTACCCGCCATTTCAAGACTTACCTTGGTATAAGACAATTTATTTCTCGCTAGCACTAAATCCTGTAATCAGGTTCTTGTACTCCACATCTTTAGTCCGCTCTGCAATCACTCGGAATACTCTGCAACAATATGACTATCCGATACTTTCACCCTCTTCGAAACCCTCCTGTAGCAGGGGCAATTTCTGCTGTTAATGGTCTATCGAATAGCAGTAAATGTTTAGTAGGGTTTGGGATTTTGGATTTGGGTTGCAAAGATAGAAAACAAACCAAAATGCAATATAAGACACAACCCACGATACGATATAATAAAAATAAATGACTTAACTCGATCCAAGGCAATGACCGAATCAGTAACAATCGAAATTGACGGCGACTTGTTCCATGCCGCGAAAAAAGTATTTCAGGCACGTTGCGGTTTGCAGATGTCCGATCAAGAATTTGTCAATCACGCCATGCAATATATCAGTGAGAATATCCAGCATGAAAACCAGCTCCAAGCCATGAAGATGCTGGGTAAGTCACCGATCATCATTTCTCATGAAGAGCTGTCGGAGATCATGGAAAAAATCCAGCGCTTGCAGTATTCAAACCTACCGCCGTATACGCCTGATAAAACGGACGTGTAGCTGATCAAACCCACCAAAAAGGATCTAATCCTAATCTGACTTGGCCAGAACCAAAGCTTAGTAATAAAATTGCGTATTTCTACATAAATTTTTTTTATAAATATTTATTTATGGATAAAAGAGACTAAATTTCACTACTGTCCCAGCGTTTAAAATAAAATCATTGTCAAACTCTGTTGATGACGATAGACTATATGCCTATTTCAGGGTGTTAGAGGCTTGAGCGTAACCAAGCATAGTTTCGATCCCACGACTCTCAGGTTCTTTTCAACAATTATACAGGTATTCACTGCTTTCCCACGTTTGAAAAAATAATTCCTGTAACATATTGATTATGATAATATAATAATCTTTATTTGGATGTTAGAGGTTCGCAGCAGTTTGGTGTGTTTTCAGTTCCTCTATGCCCATTGCTATTATCAATAACAAAAAAGTTGTAGTCAGATCTCAGTCTCTACATAATCAGGCAGACTTCATGTTAATATCATCATATCAATTGCTTATAGAGCCTTAATACAAATGAGAACCGATAATATTTAATTCTTTTTGATTGTATTCGATAATTTGATTGAACGCTAGTGACTAAATTTATAATTTTCAAAACCATATTGGGTGAATCATTTCTATCCAGACATCAACATATGAATGATTGAGATACTGACTATTTCTGAGCGTTTCGATTAATAAGAGAAATAATTCACTTTTCCAGAAAATGGTTCATATGGTTGACGAGTTATTGAAAAACAAACATAACTCGGAGATTAGATATGATTTTCTTTCTAACCTTGGATTTTTAATTTTGTTAGACCTCTGTGCAATGAGTGATACAAATAGAGAACGCTGGAAGCAACGCCTTGATATTTTTGGGGATTACTCTCGAAAACCTCAATGAAGCCTGCCAACAAGATATGTATACCAATCTTGAATATGATGGACTCATCAAGACTTTTGAAATCTACTTCGAACTATCCTGGAATATACTGAAAGATCTTCTGTATTATGCGTGCTTTGAAGAAAAAGTACCTCGTGGAAACATCAAAAGAAGTTTTGAAAGCCGGATACATTAATACTTCGGATTGCGAAATGCTTTTTGAGTGTCTAAAAAACCGAAATGTGTTGTACCACACCCACCAAAAGAATCCGGCGATTGAAGCAGAAAACCTGATCCTGGAACATTACTTTCCTGTTCTTGCTCGCGTATATTCAACTTTAAAGGAGAAAGCAAAATCAATGACTGATGGTCTGAAAGACGCACATCGCAACCCAATTATTAATGTGATTCGAGCAAATAATCGAGGGTAACGGGCAGTTTTATTTGGTTCTAGAGCAATGGGTAATTTTACGAAAAGTTCAGATATTGACATCGCATTTTTCGGTAACGAACTGGCGATTATGGATCATGGGGGTATATTGGATTCTCTAGAGGAATTAACTGTACCACAGAGAATGGATCTACTTTTGTTTGACAAAATGGAAGGAGCCTCTTCGGTTCTATTTCCAGAGAACTCGACTTGTTTGAATTCCCAACCACTATCCTCACCTTGAAGCAAGCGGTTTTCGATTTCTTCAATACAGTACTTCATATCATTCAGGGACCATTAAATTCTGATTTCCAATCTTAATTGGAACACGTCCCTTTCTGACTAAATACCAACTCTACACATGACCGGAAAGTCAGATATGCCGAAACCTCCAAAAACCCACTCTATTGAATCAAATTCAAGCAGGAATAGGCAACAAGAATTTACTGTCACTCAACAACCAACACTCTGAGCACTATACTCCCCTGATGTATAAACGATTGTCGAATCCTCGGCTAAGACACGCGTCTCTTCTGGACCTTCTAAGCTATTTTCCAACGCAACACGGAATATGAAACGATCAAAAAATGCCTCATATTGTTCCACTCCCAAAGTACCAACAGCATAGAAATGATCGGACTCAGTATCATGTTCCAGAAGAATAGTTGTCAATGAAACCGGAGCCGGACCACTTAAAACCTCAGCACCCTGAGATGGATCATATACACTCCTCTCTGAACAACAATAAATCAATCCCGAACGTTTCACCAAATTATTCTCTCGATCACGATAGGTAATTTCTTCCGGTCTGAAGTTTATGAAACTGAAACTTCTCGCTGGATAGGTCTGCTTGTGAGCACAAATTGCTGAATAACACACCACCGAACGATACTTTCCAACGCCACCCGGCCAACTCGATTCCATGGGTGAATCAACAGCTTTTTTTAGATCAATCAAAAAACATGGAGTAGTTACATAAGGATAATTAAACAGAAAATAATCGGATTTTCGTAAACTTTCAGATGTTAAATCCTCACCATTCGCCAATGTTAACTTCACACGGTTATACGTCTTGGAAGTTGCTTCACTTTGGGCGAGTAAATACGGGCTTGCCCCAACCAAAGACAATGTCGACAGACACATCTTAAAAAAAGATCGTCTTCCTTTCTGAAACGGTTTACTCTTCATAATCCATCACCCCGAATATTTGTTAACATAGGACTCAAGTAGAATAATCTTCTGTTGGGTTGTATCAACCTGTACGATCAGGTTTCCATAACTATCAATTTCATGCAGTGTTCCTGTAATCAGACCGGATTCATAAGAACTTCCAGGCTGGTTTCCTCGAACCTTCCAGCGATCTAGTAAATCCAAAAATCCCTTTTCATTCCAGTGATTTATCCAGGTAATGAATTCACGAGAAAATGCCTGAAGCAGTTTTTCTGCATTGAGTTCCGTCTTACCCTCCGCTTCACGTACACTGATTGCCGGAATCGAAAAATCTTCAGGTGCATTTAAAATATTGATCGAACTACTGATACTTAGCCATGGCTTTGATTCACCTCCATATTGAACCCAAACTCGACCCACCACATGATTGGCAATCATTAACTTGTCTGGCCAATCATATCCTAACGCGGTCATTGGTGAAAGATACTGGGCCAGTGCCTGACCCATACTTACACTTGCTACCAGCAACATCTCAGCATAGTGTTGTCGCTCAAACTCGGGCTCTAACAAAACCGAACAATGCAAATCCCCCTCTTCACTGTACCAGGGACGACCATCCCATTCGTGACCTGCAGTCTGTTTTTTAAGCCAGATCAGTGTTCCTTCACCTCCACCATCATTAGCAGTAATTGCAGCGAGCTTACGAATATCATCTGACTCAGCAACTTCTAGAAGATCATAGGCACTAGGGAGTTCAAGAGTATCTTTTTCCATACATCCGGTCTAGGTATCGAGACGCTCTGCTAATGACTCATGACCACCACCTCTGGCATAATCCGATGCAATTCGACCATACGAATCCTGCAACAATGGGTCTGCTCCGGCCTCAAGTAATTTCTCAACAACTTTCTGATGACCCATTACCGCCGCATGATGTAATGGAGTTGCTCCATGATCATCTTGAAAATCTACTTCAATATCTTCATGATCAAGGAGAACCTCTACGGCAGATAAACGATTTTCATAAGCTGCGCGATGCAACGGAGTCCAGAGATAGACGTCCGCAGCATTGATATCAGCACCATAGTCTAGCAACCGTTTTACAGTATCGGAAAAGCCTTTAGCGCTCGCGACCATTAAAGCATTCCAACCATTGCTACCAGTCGCATTCACTTTTGCATCCCAACTCAACAGCTCATCAATAATCAGAGTATTACCGCTGATTGCTGCAAACATAAGTGGGGTACCACCGTTGATGTTGGCCGAATTTGGATTCGCTCCTCGCTGCAGGAGTTCCTTCACCATATCCAGTTCTCCCGCCCTAGCAGCAATCATTAATGCAGTCTTCCCATTGATACCTCGAACATCAATATTTGGTATTGACTCCGGGTTGTCAAGAAAAGCTTCCATACCCGTTATATCATTCTTATATACCGCTTCAGAAAAACTGTCCAATCCTATTCCACTAGACACATGGATACAATAGATGAACAAAGCCAGTCCAACTTGACGGATGAAACTCAATACATTATCGATAGGCATAATATTGCACAATTTCACTCATGGCCCGATTTACATCATACTTCCCTGTCAACCTGATTAGCGCATCACTGCGCACAGTACTGTTAAGTACTTCTTGTAATCCTGTTCGCACCTTTTCCGATAATGAAACATCTTGCGAAAATAGAATACGATAAGAACCATCACCAAAATAAAATCGCATGCTATCTTGCCGAGTTAGATTATCCAGCACATCAAAGTGAGGGCTACCAATACCCGGAGCAACCAGCACCTCTCCAACCAGAGGATCATGAGGTTTAGTCATAATCTCAAAACGTAAAACAAAAATACTTGCAAATGTGTGTTCAATAATATCCGCTTCAATCGCGACATTAAATGCAGATTTTGAACGCTTCAGGATACGACGGTCTTCCTTGCACTCTTTACCACCCACCTCGATAAATGCCGCTGTCTCCCATTCACCATCGTCTTCAAATTTCACCACGGAACAGGTAGCCATAGCACCTGATTTTCTCATGCTATTCGAAACCCACTCGGGAAAAAAGTACACTGCCATATTTCTGCGCAAAACTTGTAGGCGTAAAAAACCCCTGTCAATGACAGGGGTCGTTTACCTTATTCCAGAGGTTAAGTTGTACTAGTACTAGGGTGCGAAACTCCTGAACCTGTGGCGGGCTTGTCCTGCCCAACAACTGTACCTTTAACCTCATCGTACCAAAGGTCATGGTGTTGCTTCGCCCACTCTTCGCTCACCTGTCCAGTAGTCATACCTTCCAATGCACCTTCAGTTCCAATCGTTCCAATATAGGCATGCCCAACGAACATCGTAATCCAGAGAATCGCTCCAATTGCATGAACTTTATGCATAAACTGCATCGTAGCACGCGTCTCATCCCCTATTCCCAATTGAGCAAGCCATCCGATCAAAGCAAAGCCAGAACCGCATACGGCGATCAAACCAACCAGTATTACTACCCAGAACCAAACCTTCTCTCCACCATTCAATTTCCCAGCACTAGGATGCGCATTACCGATGATTCCACCACCAGATGCAAACCATTTCAAATCTACGGCATTAAAAAAATTGTGCTTAACCCAAAACAAAAACATACCAAGCACACCGATGGAGAAAAACGGCCCAACCGCATTGTGCACATTGATCGACATATTCGCCCAAAGAGCAAAGCCTTCAGGACCCATTATTGGAATCAATACCAACCGACCAAACAGCATACTCAGTCCAGTAATGGCGAGAATCACAAATCCTGCAGCAGTGAACCAGTGCATGAATCGTTCCCAAGTTTCCCAACGCTGGACTTTCCTGCCGGATATTTCAGCACCAATCTTGATCTTTCCTCGAACCAGAAAAAACCCAATACACCCTAGAACTGCGATGATCAAGGCCCATCCGCCATATGTACTTATCGGGCCATTTCTTAATTGTCGCCAATTCTGACCGCCGTTGTCGATAAACACTCCTGTCTCTGGACCCTTGACTGAACTGTAGCCGGAGCCCCCTTCTCGTACCGCTCGCCAGAAATTGGAACGTTGGTTTTGATCATCAACTACCTGAGCATTAGCAGTCTCTGTTGGTATCAAATAAGAGGTGGTAGGTAAAATGATTGCACATGCGAAGATCAATAACATTGACCATCCCATGGCACGAAATCGCCGCCGAGCTTTGTCGGCAGTAACTGTTTTTGATGACATGGTAGTTTCTCTCTTATATATGCCCTGAACGCTAGCGGTCCATTTGACCAGTGAAACGCTCATTCAATGATTCGTTGTCAGAACTAGTGAGTAACGGATCAGCGGCACCTTTATACACTCCCGGCTCGAACAAAGTAACTGTTGGGGACTCATAACAACCAGTCAACGAGACCGTGAGAAACAGAACCCCTGTCCATACCGCCAGTTTTTGTATAGAAGCATTCATTTGCAAATCTCCTGAAGTTTATTCGCCTGATACACAGTAAACCTGATATAGAATGGGGGGCAATCAGCCCCCCAAAATATCAAAAACTAAACTGCAGATCCGTAGGCTTTTTCCCAACCCCATGTTTGAGGTCGATCACCTCGTTTAAGAATCCTTTCACGATAGATATCTGCAACCATGTCTCCATCCCCAGCTAGCAATGCTTTCGTAGAACACATCTCTGCACACAGCGGAAGCTTGCCTTGAGATACACGATTCGCACCGTATTTGTCATATTCCGCTACAGAGTTATCATCTACCGGACCGCCGGCACAGAATGTACACTTATCCATTTTTCCGCGTACACCAAAAGCCTGCTCCGAGGGGTACTGTGGTGCACCAAACGGGCAGGCATAGAAACAATACCCACATCCGATACACAAATCCTTATCATGCAAGACGATTCCATCATCAGTCGTATAAAAACAATCGACTGGACAAACCGCAGAGCATGGCGCATCCGTACAGTGCATGCAAGCCACCGAAATTGATTTTTCACCAACTTCTCCATCACCTAATGTAATTACACGCCGACGGTTAACGCCCCATGGAACCTCATTCTCGTTCTTACAGGCGGTAACACAACCATTGCATTCAATGCATCGCTCAGCATCGCAAAGAAATTTCATTTTTGCCATTGTTCTGTCCTCCTCCCTTATGCGAGTTTAATTCGACACAGGGTCACTTTCGACTCCTGCATCTGTGTTACAGAGTCATACCCATAGGTAAACGCGGTGTTACACGCCTCACCCCTGACATATGGCTCGGCTCCTGATGGATACTTATCAACCAGGTCTTCACCTTCATACCATCCGCCAAAGTGGAACGGTGTAAACACAACACCTGGAGCCACACGGCGGGTAATCATTGTTTTAACCTTGATACGAGCACCTTCAGGTGTTTCAATCCAGATCATGTCCCCATCCTTAAGACCCACATCATTAGCATCCTTCGGATTCACCTCTGCGAACATCTCTTGTTGCAATTCAGCTAGCCAAGGGTTTGAACGTGATTCCTCACCGCCACCCTCATACTCAACCAGTCTTCCACTCGTAAAAACGATCGGGAAATCTTTGGTCCAATCATCTTTTTGGATTGACATATAACGAGTCGGGAGACGGTAAAAACGTTTCCTGTCCTCATAGGTTGGATATTTTGCTGCCAATGCACGATCAGGCGTATACAGCGGTTCACGGTGGATAGGCACTCGGTCCGGGAAAGTCCAAACAATCGCTCGGGCTTTTGCATTTCCAAACGGAGGACAGCCATGCTTGATGGCCACCCGCTGGATGCCCCCTGAAAGATCGGTTTTCCAGTTCTTGCCGTCCGCGAGTGCTTTTTCCTCTGAGGTCAACTCATCCCACCAACCAAGTTGTTTGAGGAGGTCCGCTGTAAATTCAGGATGTCCACCCTGGATTTCCGAACCTTTGGGCCAAGAGTCAACCGCTAGAATGTTATTGCCTTCATGCTCAACTCCAAAACGCGCACGGAAAGCCAAACCACCTTCAGCTACCGGCTTGCTGGTGTCATACAAAATTGGCGTTCCCGGATGATTCATTTCAGGATTACCCCAGCAAGGCCAAGGCATGCCATAGTAATCTCCATCACAGGGACCACCCTCAGCCTTGAGAGTTGTGGTGTTGAAGGTATGCTTGTTCGCTAAATGGAGCTTTAATCGCTCAGGACTCTGTCCGGTGTAACCAATTGTCCACATACCCCGATTGAACTCGCGGGTAATATCTTCAATATTTGGTTCGTCATTCTCGACTGCGATATTTTTGCACAACTCATTCTCAAATCCGAATTTCTTGGCGAATTTGTAGAAAATTGTGTGATCGGGAAGAGACTCAAACAACGGCTCGACAACTTTTTCACGCCACTGTAATGAGCGATTCGAAGCAGTAACCGAACCATAGGTTTCAAATTGAGTACAAGCCGGCAATAGATAGACTCCATCAGTGCGATCATGCATAACAGCGGCATGGGTTGGATATGGATCAATGATTACCATCATATCCAGTTTACTCATGGCCTTCTTCATTTCCGGTCCACGAGTCTGACTATTTACCGCATGCCCAGCCCAAACCATACAGCGGATATTGTCACTCTGTCCAATGCTCTCTTCAAGCACTCCATCAACCCATCGCGACACCGGAATTCCTCGGTAGTTCATCGGATGAATTGGCTTCCCTTTATCACCTTCTACTTTGTCTGCATGGAAACGACCTTTGACCCACTCGTGCTCAAGGTCCCAAACTTTCGACCAATGCTTCCATGCTCCATCACTCAAACCATAGTAGCCCGGCAGTGAATGTGACAACACACAGAAATCAGTAGCGCCCTGTACATTGTCATGTCCACGGAAGATATTTGCACCTCCACCAGATTTGCCAATATTACCCAACGCCAACTGAAATGCGCAGTAGGCACGGGTATTATTATTCCCAATCGTGTGTTGAGTACCGCCCATGCACCAAACAAAAGTAGCCGGAGAGTTTTCAGCCATCAGTTTGGCTGCTGTTTTAACTACTTCCTCAGGTGCACCAGTAACTCGCTCGGTTTCCTCTGGATTCCATTTTGCTACCTCTGCCCGAACTTCATCCAGACCGTAAACACGCTGACGGATATATTCCTTGTCTTCCCAACCATTTTCAAAAATGTGCCAGAGCATGCCCCACATAATTGCTACATCGCTACCGGGGCGAATACGGACATAGTGGTCAGCATGAGCCGCGGTACGGGTGTACCGTGGATCAATTACAATCATTTTGGAGCCGTTCTCCTTTGCTCTAAAAATATGCTGCAAAGAGACTGGATGCGCTTCAGCAGGGTTTGAACCGATAAACAACATCGCCTTGCTGTTGTGCATATCATTATAGGAGTTGGTCATTGCACCATAACCCCAGGTGTTTGCTACCCCAGCAACTGTGGTTGAGTGGCAGATACGAGCCTGATGGTCAACGTTGTTCGTTCCCCACATGGCTGCGAACTTGCGGAACAAGTAGGCCTGCTCATTATTGAATTTAGCAGAGCCCATCCAGTACACCGAATCCGGTCCAGATTCTTCGCGGATCTTTAACATGCCATCGCCAACTTCATTAATCGCATCGTCCCATGACATGCGAACCCATTTGCCACCAACTAGTTTCATAGGGTACTTGAGACGGCGTTCACCGTGGCCGTGTTCTCGAACCGATGCACCCTTGGCGCAGTGCGCACCTAAATTCAGAGGAGAATCAAAATCGGGTTCTTGACCAGTCCAAACTCCATTTTGCACCTCTGCAACCACCCCACAACCAACTGAACAGTGCGTACATACACTTTTCTTTATGGTTACTGGGCCTATTCTGGCTTCGCTGCTCGCAGCATGCACCTTCTTGACTCGTCCTGGAGTCAGCATGGTTGCTGCTGTAGCCGCCCCTACGGCGATACCGGACCGCGCCAAAAATGTGCGCCGATCAATGGTCTCGCCTAAACCGGTGAACTTGCCAGTTGGTTCCACCGTTCGTTTGCGTATCAATTTCATCGAATGAACTCCTATAGGTAATCTGACTTTGCTTTGTGGATAGATACTTCTGTAAATTTTTTCCTGATAGACTCTGGATATTGCTAAAAATTAATAATCAAAGTCTTGCTAACCGGTAGTACTCCCGGATATGCGGCGTCTCACGGTATCCTTTTTTTTGATTCTTCACCGGTGCATCTTCCACAGACTCAGCCTGTGCAATACCAACTGCCGCACCCGCACCAATTGCGGTTGTAGCGACCGCTGCGCCTTTCAAGAAACTGCGGCGGTGAATGGTTTCTGTTTGGATAGATTCTTTATTCATTTATCATTCTCCAAGGTTGTGGTTTATTTTTACGTGTTTGGTTATTAGTGTGTTCTTACGTTCAGATAATGGCTTTCAACTTCCATAAATGACTGCCCCAGATAACCAACATGCTTGTAGAACTTCGCCGAGTCGGCTTCCTGAACTTCTCTGAAAAATTTCGATGCCCACGGATGCAAATGACACGCAAAGAAACGTCGCTCCATTTGCTCATCTATATCTTCTGCCTGGATTAGCAACGCCATCGTTTCGCATAACGATGCAATGTGATCTTCTGGATCTTTTTCTCTTTCATCACGCACAATCCCTAAAGCCTGAAGATCATTGCGCAGATCACTCAAGGGCTTGTCCATCAGAAATCCCGTGAGGTGCCAACTTCCAAATGGTACGACCTCACCACGGCCAAGGCCAATAAACAAATTTTGATATTCCTCGGATAACCGAGCTGGTTCTACTTCAGAGGCGGCCTGCTTCAAAGACAACCATGCTCGTCCCATGGTACCTGGTTCACTGGGATCAGAACTTTCCATACTTAAGAGATGATTCAACAAGGAGAGATCAGGAGTTTTGTGAAGTAGTGAAGCGAGAATTGTGTAGGTATTCATACGCAATTCAGAGCCAACAAAATGAGTTTGGCTAGAGTGATGCTCCCGAACGACAACTTTTGACTCAAGTGTCAACATTCAACCTTTATTCACTTGTTAGCAGATGATTTCAAGAAATGTGTAAAAGAAATTTAGCATTGGTATTTGTTATCAGATAATCAACCCCAAAAACGTTTGATCAATTTGGATTGCTTCGCATGTATTTTAAATAGTCTATCAAGTCAGTCATAATTTAACCTAACGCATCCAACTTAAAGCCCTCGCATGATGGAACGACAAATCCATTTAACGCCGAACAAAGTTAAGGCCGGATAATCAACACTAGAAGCAATAATTTCTCCAATGACTTTACTTGCACTCCAAATATTTTCATACTCATACGACAAGAGTATACCAAATTCAGGCAACATTGAATAAATTCTTGTTATATATTGTTTACTGCTACTATAAATATATTTTATATAAATTAGATCTCGATGTGCTTGAATTTGTATTTGAAGTGGTCAAGCCTACTTATCCTGATGAACTGACTCAGAAATACTCCGATTTGGACATGCATAATCGGTCATGTAAGCTTATGATTTTCCTCTTCAAGCATGTCAATGACTCGGCAATCACCGCACATTCGAAGGCGATTCAAAGATCCAGCATCATCAAACATCCAGTGTCCTTTGAGTTTATCCGTCATCCGAGTAATCATTGCCTGTGTAGCAAATGGTTTCCCACAGACAATGCAGTGAAACGGACTTTCCTCTTTGAGGGATATAGGCTTGTTGATAATATTGAGATCAAAATGAAGTCTGGGCTCCAGAGTAATGGAAGACTCTGGGCAACTCTTCTGGCAGATTCCGCATTGAACACAATTAACTTCAATAAAGCGGAGTGCAGGTGTTTCACCACCTGCCTGCAAGGCCTTTCCAGGACATTGTGATACACAGCCCATGCACAAAGTACAGGTTTCATTATCGACACGAATCCGACCAAACATGCTGCCTTCTGGCATAGCAAATAGCTCACGAGGCGACTCGGCAACCTCATTGAAATGCGAGTACGCCTTACGAGTGATCGCTCTCTTATCACCGATTGGAGCATAGGTTGCAGGTTTGATAACGCCATCGAGAACTGAAACGCCAACGCCTTCAAGTGAATCACCCATACTCAGTGAACGGTCGGTACAGGCCGTTTCTTGAAGAACGGTATTGATCTGGCCGACTGTCTTCTTTAGTGTCTCGACGACCTTAACTGGTGTTCCGGTAGCGGTATATATAAATACCCTGCCCGCCCCATAGGCAAGAGCTGAGGCAATCATTTCAGGTCCAACCGAGCCGATTTCTTCAACAACAAATGGGAGCACAGTATGCACCATCTCCTGAAACTGTTCATTGAACCGGTCGACGCCGTACTCGTTATCAACAAAAACAACCTCAGGAGCTTTATTCGGATAGGCCTTGAGCATGCCCTTAACTAAAGTCCTAAGTAATTCAAGATGCTGATCAGTGGGAGGATAAACGTAGGTGATGGCACCTGTCGGACAACTAGACGCACAGACACCTCCACCTTGACATAAGTGTGGATTAACCTCAATAGTATCACCAATTGAAATGATTGCATCAGCCGGACATGCGTTCAAGCAATTATTACATCCCTTTATACCGCTTCTTCCATGTGCACAGATTTCGGGATCGTAATGAAAATATTTGGGCTTTTCGAACTCACCTATCATCTCCGGCAGGATGTCAGTTCTATCGCCGGGTCGATCATTATCCTCACTAATTCTCTCGTTGTAATACCCGGGTGGCTTGAGTTCTGCGGTAAAACATGGCTCTATTTGACAATCCCAAACCTGATCAAACAAACCACCTTCAATATCGAAAAGTTTGGCAAGATTTTGCTCACTCGAATTCGGTTGGTCCAAATGCTGATCAATCAGGACTTCAAAATGACCTAGAAAACCTTGTACAGCGAGTCCTGCTACATGGTGGGCATTTGCAGAACTGGCGAACCCTGATTTTTCGCTAGGTATTGCAATGTATGTATTGAGCCTGCTACCACACCCTTGAATAATTCTGCTGGCTTGTTCCATCTCACCAATAATCAGCAAATTTCGACCTGCAGTATAAGAGACGGCTGAAGTAGGTTCTGGAGTCCAAGGGGTAGACCCAAATAGATCATATCGCCCCTTGAACTGACCCGTAGCATTGAAGTTTAGGGCATTTGCATCAAGATAATTGCTCATTGTAAAGTCATGAATCAAAAAATGTCACTAGTTTCCTTCAAAATAGATTTAAGAATAATAACTCATGTCTGAAATCTGGGTGTGAATCAAATTTTGGGTAGATAACATAAGTTTTTGGTTTTCGCATCAGAAGTTATCAAAATTACTTGTTGATTATACATGAGCGAAACAATCCTATTTGGTTCGCGCCCTATTCGCTTTAATGCTTCCTGCCGCGTTTCAGTCGGGTGCAATGACATCGTTTGCATCCGGTCTCTACTGCCACGCTCGAAACACATAACCCCTACTCTCGGAACATCTGAAAGCACAGCCGCTCAAAAGCCGCATTCATGTGCTCAATTGTAATTTCAGTTTCCACATAATTCGTATTCATTTTTTCTGTAAAAACGGCGATTTCTTTCGTCCAGTCCTAATTCTGTACTTTCAACTTCTTAGCTAATTCTACAACTCCTGACCGATGTTTTCTGTCGCGGTCCTATCCCAAAAAGGGTTCTCTGCATCGTGCTCAAAGCATAATCATACAATGGGCTTAACGCTAGAAATTGGGTCATCCATTGAGTGAAGCGCTAGCCCCTTCCTAGACCATTAAACATAAGGCATCGAGGTGTTTCCAATTTAAGGATGATGGGATTCCAAAATATGCAATATAGAATACACTGATAGGAAAGTATATCGAATTCGAATATTTGCGAGGCTTAGTACCAGACCGACGAGTCATATTTTCGCTTGACCATCAGGCAGTGATAAAGTTAGATAGTACAATCGAAAAACTCTTCCTAACAGTTCAGTTATCTCCATGAAGAAATTTTTACTCAATCAATTTAGTATGATCTACATTCAAGGTACCTAGCGGTTAGTATGGCATGCAAATTAACTCGCAAATTTGGGAATGAAGATAACATTTTAGAAATTTCAGTTAGTGTTTGATTATTTTCTGTTTGGCAGAGACGTTATAATTCTGGATAGAAAGTTTGTCATTTCCAGTACTAATATTACTCGCAACTCTGGATGATATCTATTCGTACTCCAACATGAATGACCTTTGCGTGATAGATATTTGTCTTTGCCGAAAAACACTTTCAAAATCCCACAGAAAAACTCAAAATAACCCTGTAAAAGTTCATTCAAACATAACATCACTACGATATTACTGATATGGCAAACCACAAAACAAAAACCATTGAGCCAGTAAGTGGAACGATTGTCCCTCGATATGCCGGTCCATCTACATTTTGTAGGCTTCCTGAAATTAGAGATGTTGATACTTGCGATATCGCCATTCTGGGTGTGCCGTTTGATGCAGGTACCAGTTATCGACCTGGGGCACGTTTTGGACCGGGAGCGATCCGTCAAGCCTCGCGGCACCTGCGGTATAACTTTCATCCAAATTATCAAACCGAACCATTCAAATCTCTGCAGGTAGCAGATGCCGGTGATGTAGCCTGCAATCCCTATAATATTAGTGAAGCAATTGAGCAAATCGAAAAGACAGCAACCGAAATTCATCAGCAATGCGAATCCTTAATTTGTCTGGGCGGTGATCACACCATTGCATTTCCATTGTTACGGGCCATGAATCAACGCCTGAATGGCCCCGTTGCACTGGTTCACTTTGATGCACACCTAGATACATGGGATACCTATTTTGGCGCACCATATACCCATGGCACACCGTTCCGGCGTGCCTCTGAAGAAGGGTTATTCATGGAGAATTCATCCATGCATGTTGGTATTCGAGGCCCTCTATACAGTTCGGAAGACTTAAAGAATGATGAGGAACTCGGTTTCAAGACAATCCATTGTGATGAATTGGAAAAATTTGGACCAGATCATGTGGCTGACCGAATACGCAAACGAGTTGGCGATTGCCCGCTATATCTATCGATTGACATTGATGTTCTTGACCCGGCCCACGCTCCAGGCACGGGCACACCAGAAATTGCTGGACTTACCACCCGAGAACTTGTAAACATCATGAGGGGACTTGCCGGCCTAAACCTGGTGGGAGGAGATGTGGTCGAAGTCAGCCCCAGTTACGACCATGCCGAACTAACTTCTCTGGCAGCCGCCACGGTCGTTTTTGAGATGATAAACTTAATCGTTTGTCGCCCATCTTGAAACAGAACAATCGACCAACAATTAGGGAGGCAACCATTGATGATGCAGCCACCATCAATGACATTGCTAACTGGTATATCGAGCATACCTCGATTAATTTTGATACCCAACCGTGGGACCTTGACAAGCGTATCCAGTGGGTTCGGGAGTTTAATCTGGATAATTGCCCCTACTACCTTCTGGTGGCTGAAAGTGAAGAAAAAATAGTTGGCTTTGCCTACAATACATATTTTCGTCCCAAAAATGCTTATTGCCGTTCAACAGAAACGACCATCTATATTCAGCAAGGGATGTCACGTCATGGAATTGGTGAAATGCTTTATCGCGAACTGTTCAATTTGATTTTACTCACCAATCTGCATCGGGCTTTTGCGATCATTACCTTGCCCAACCCTGCCTCAATTCGCTTGCATGAAAAACTGGGATTCTATAAATGTGGGCTATTGAGCGATGCTGGATGGAAATTCAATGCCTTTCATAGTATTACAATATACCAAATGAAGCTGAACAATTAACTACATAGTTCCAATTCTAATTCAGACTCTGATATACAATCTGCCATCGAATAAATCTGCAAAACCTTGACCATGATTCGACCTAGCAACCGCCAACCTAATGAAATGAGATCAGTCAAAATTACTCGAGGCTATACCCGATATGCGGAAGGTTCGGTATTTGTCGAATTTGGAAATACTCGGATCTTGTGTAACGCAACGGTTGAAAACCGTGTTCCACATTTCCTCAGAAATTCCAAACGTGGATGGGTCACTGCCGAGTATGGTTTACTCCCTCGGTCTACCAGCGAACGAACCATGCGCGAAGCATCCCGTGGTAAACAAACCGGACGCACTCTTGAGATTCAGCGCTTAATTGGCCGTTCATTGCGAGCCGCTGTGAATATGAAGATGCTTGGTGAGAAAACTATTACTGTCGATTGTGATGTAATTCAGGCGGATGGGGGAACACGAACTGCATCAATAACTGGCGGCTACGTTGCGATTGTCGACGCAGTCAATCGAATGCTTCAAGAAGAGGTAATTACAAACAATCCCATACTTTGTGCGGTCGCCTCAGTCTCAGTCGGGATCTATAAGGGGATTGCTGTTACCGATTTGGATTATGCTGAAGACAGTCAGGCCGATACAGATATGAATATAGTTATGGATAGTACTGGACGCTTTATTGAGATACAGGGTACAGCTGAGAAAGAACCATTTAGCAAAATACAAGTCGACACGATGCTAAGTCAGGCTGAAGCAGCTTGCCAAAAGCTTCTTGAATATCAACAAAAGGTACTCCAACAACCTCTCGTCATCTAATTTCATACTGTGAATCAGTTCACTAAGGAAATTATACTTGCTTCTGGAAATAAAGGAAAACTTCGAGAATTCGGTCAGATTTTAGAATCCTTACCCTGTATTCTCAAACCAATGTCTGAAATGGGTATTCCAGAACCCGAAGAAACAGGACGTACTTTTGAAGAAAACGCACTGCTCAAGGCCCGTGCGGCTAGCGAATATACAAATCTGCCAGCGATTGCAGACGATTCAGGTTTGTCCGTTGATTGTCTCGATGGAGCACCCGGTATACATTCTGCACGCTATGCTGGACTCCAAGCCTCTGACCAACAGAATGTGGATAAACTTCTGAAGGATCTGAAAGGGTTCGATCAGTCCTCGCGAACAGCAAAATTTCATTGTGTGATTATCTTAATCCGACATTCTGATGACGATCAGCCACTCATTTTTTCAGGCTCTTGGGAAGGGGAAATTGCAACAACTCCTTCAGGTAAAAATGGATTTGGATATGATCCCGTGTTTTACCTGCCAAAATACCTGTGCACAGCTGCTGAACTCAAACCGGAAGAAAAAAACAAGATCAGTCACCGTGCCAAAGCTCTTGAACAGTTCAAGGCTACACTTCAGCACACAAACATTCTTTCCGCTCTCTCTACCTGAAATTTACAACTGACACATGATGCTCGAACGATTAATTAGTTTCCATGCGCGGCCCGGTCCCGTTCTTTTGGTAATTGCCGATGGAGTTGGTCTGACAGATCCCAATGAAGCAAATGCTCTCGCATTGGCCCGAACACCCAATATCGATCGGTTGCTTGCGAGCTCATTAAGCACCAAACTCAACGCCCACGGTGAATGGGTAGGACTTCCTTCAAATGCAGATATGGGCAATAGTGAAGTCGGACACAATACATTAGGCAGTGGACGTATCTTTGACCAGGGCGCAAAACTTGTAGAGTCTGCTCTTCATGCCGGAACCATTTTTGATTCGAATGGATGGAAAGCCATTCAAGAACGAGGATTAGCGGGAGGAACCGTTCATTTTATCGGGCTCGTCTCCGATGGCAACGTACACTCGAACCTCCGCCACCTACTTCGATTGCTGGATCGATGTCATGATTCCGGCATCCAATCAGTATGTGTTCATGCCCTCCTAGATGGACGTGATGTGAAACCCCGATCATCAATTCACTATCTCAACATTCTTCAGTCAAAGCTAGATCAGATCAATCGTGCTGCCGATGCAAACTATCGCATTGCAAGCGGTGGTGGACGTATGCGAATCACCATGGACCGCTATCAGGCCGACTGGGATATGGTCAGACGTGGTTTCAATGCTCATGTTCATGGTTATGTCGATGAAACTGGCCATATGATTAGCGATGTTTTCGAAGAGATCGAGAGACAGTATGCCGCTGATCCGGAACTTACCGATCAGGTTTTGGCTCCATTTGTGGTAACTCAGAACGGACAACCCATTGGCAAAATGCAAGATGGAGATGGGGTGGTACTGTTCAACTTTCGAGGAGACCGGGCAATAGAAATCTCGTCTGCTCTTGGAGATACAGAATTCGAGCACTTTGACCGCGGCGACTTTCCCGATATCTTCTTCTGCGGCATGTTGGAATATGATGGAGATCTCAAAATACCTAGTAATTTTCTGGTTCAACCTCCAACAATTACACACACGATGGGAGAGTATTTGTGTGCCAAAAAGATCCCCAGTTTTGCAATTAGTGAAACCCAAAAATTTGGTCACGTCACCTACTTTTGGAATGGAAATCGATCTGGCTATATTGACGAAGCACTCGAAACCTACATCGAAATCCCGTCTGACAATGTACCTTTTGATCAAGCACCATGCATGAAATCGAAGGAAATCACCGATGCGACTATCCAACTATTAATATCGGGTAAATATCGCTTTGGTCGTATCAATTTTGCCAATGGTGATATGGTTGGGCATACCGGCAATATTGAGGCAACGGTTCAGTCGTTGGAACATGTCGATGATTGTCTCGGCCGTTTACTCAAGACGATCGATACTCTCAATGGAATTCTAGTGTTTACCGCAGATCATGGAAATGCCGAGGAGATGTTTACCGAGCAGTATGGTAAACGTACTCCCAAAACTTCACATACCCTCAATCCAGTACCGTTCATAATTGCTGATTCAAGCCATAACAATGAATATGCACTTCGAGATGAACCAAATGGTGGTCTGGCCAATGTGGCTGCGACTCTGTTCAACCTACTCGGCTTCAGGGCTCCGAACAACTATGAACAGTCGCTAATTCACTTTCCTAAAGAACCTCTTCGACGTACTTTGTACAGTGGGAGAGTAGCTAGTCTGGGTCTAGAGTCCTATAAGCCCAATGAAGATAACCCTGAATGGGTCACGATGGAAATAATCAGACATCCCGGAACCGCAGTCATTGCAGCGATTGACGAACAAAGAAGGATCTGCTTAATTCGACAATATCGTCCTGCTGCTTTCAATTGGGTTTGGGAATTGCCTGCTGGGGGCATTGAATTTTCTGAAACTCCAGATCAGGCTGCACGGCGGGAACTCCAAGAGGAAACTGGGTATAGTGCTGACAAGTGGGAAAAAATTGGTTCATTTTATACTTCACCCGGATATTCCGATGAATACATGCACGCCTATAAGGCAAGTTATCTTCACGCCGGCGAACAAGCTTTGGAAGCACATGAAGTTTTAGAGCTTCACTGGCTGGAAATTGAGAAAGTCGAGGATATGATCAAACAGGGCATCATCATTGATGGCAAAACCATCACGGTGCTGCATCTGTTGAAACTGAAGATACGCTAATCGCTGAATCAGAACAATTTTATAGTCAGCCGCTCAATAGGCTACCCTTTTTATGAAAACGGTATTGAATTATATGAGAAGTTCTTTAACCTGCTCACTAACCAGTTTCATATCCACCCGCCCTTGCGTTCGTTCCTTTACCAAAGCCATAACACGGCCCATATCTTTCATGCTTTTCGCATCGCTCTCGGCTATCGCTTCTGATATGACCTGTACAACCTCAGATTCAGCAAGCTGTTCGGGAAGATAGGCTTGCAAAATATTTACTGACTGGTGCTCCTTGTCGGCAAGATCCTTACGGTTGCCTCTGATAAACTGTTCAGCAGCTTCCTGGGATTGCTTCAGCAGTTTTTGGATAACCTGCTCAACCCCCTGTTCATCCAATTCGCATCTTTCATCCACTTCCTTACGTTGAATAGCCGCTTTAAGCAAGCGAATCACATCAAGACGAACCGTATCCCGGGCTCGCATCGCCACCTTCAAATCTTCAGCGATACGCTCTTTTAGCGTCATGAGGATGAATCAGTATAGACGTCTGGTACGAGTTCGTTGGCGGGCGACACGTTTCATCTCGCGTCGAACTGCAGCATCATTATCCCGCTTGCGAACAGTGGTGGGTTTTTCGTATGATTGGCGGCGGCGTGATTCAGAGAACACTCCTGCGCGCTCACAGGCTCGTCGAAAACGCCGTAAAATAATATCAAAAGGTTCGTTTTGTCGAACTTGAACAGTTGGCATATAGTTTGATCCGATTAAAATTCAAAGGGGCGTGGATTATACACTACTTTAAATTTCTGAAATCAGACTTTTTTGCCCAATAGAGTAATCATAATAAAACTGCTTGCTTCAATGCCAAAATCTGCGAAAGATATCTAAAACCTGTTTTGCTCCCGAGAATTCGCACCATCAAATAACAAGATAACAGGCCATTCATCGAATGATTGTTCCCGTTCAGTATTGGTGATAACAATTTTAATAGAGATTATCCTTTACCCCTAGTTTACTCTTTGGCAGAGTCATGAATGACCCCGAAAGCATTGTACAAATACTTCAAACTTCAAAACGAATTCTTACAACTTCTTTTCAACATTTATCATCAATTTATTCATGATAATAAGGTAATTTTTGATTTGAGCATTCAACAACAAAAGCCACTTGCATCCAGATCTTACAATCAATGGCCATGCTTAGCCCTGTTTATGGCCAGCATTTTAGTATTGAGTGCCTGTACGACCCAGAAACCAGCTGGAATTGGCAATCCCATCGAATGGAACGAAGTTACCGGATGGAACGAAGACCAACATGCCGATTCATGGCCTGCTCTTATGAATAATTGTCGCGTTCTCATCAGACATGAAGCTTGGAGCCAAATATGCAAAGCAGCTCGCTCTCTCAACAGCCCCGACCACAAACAGGCCAGAGAGTTCTATGAAACTTGGTTTACTCCGCATGCAGTGCATGGCGCAGACGGCAAAACCACCGGCCTCATAACCGGTTATTACGAGCCATTACTGTTTGGTAGCACAGTTCCAGATGAAAACTATCGATACCCTATCTA
This sequence comes from Gammaproteobacteria bacterium, assembly GCA_026708585.1. Taxonomy (GTDB): domain Bacteria; phylum Pseudomonadota; class Gammaproteobacteria; order Arenicellales; family Poriferihabitantaceae; genus Poriferihabitans. The sequence goes on along the minus strand of JAPOUQ010000064.1, from coordinate 33,489 downwards.
TCAAAGACCGGAAAATCTCCTGAGGGTAGACCTTTCCGAACTCTATCCAGAACTCGAGGGGAAACGTGTTCGAGGCCGGCTTGAGGGAAATAGCGTTATTCCTTACTTTACTCGTGAACAAATTGATTCAGAGCTAAACCCACTCAAAGGTGAAGAATTACTATGGTTGAATGATCGAGATGATGTATTTTTTCTGCATATACAGGGGTCAGGTAGAATCAAACTAACCGATGGTCGTATCATTGGTGCTGGCTACTCTGACCAAAATGGACATCCCTATGTAGCAATTGGAAAAGTATTAATTGACTGGGGAGAACTTGAGCGAGAAGAAGTTACTTTATTCTCGATACGAGAATGGCTACACGATCACCCGGCACAAGCTCGTGTATTACTAAACCAGAATCCAAGTTATGTATTTTTTGAAATCCGAGAAAATGTCGAAGAAGGGCCAATTGGATCGCTCGCAACCCCACTTACGCCTGAGCGAAGCATTGCGATTGACCCATCAGTAATCCCACTAGGAACACCAATTTGGTTAGAAACCTACCTACCTGACAATCCCGAGCAACCCTATAATCGTCTTTACATGTCACAGGATACTGGCGGAGCAATAAAAGGCCCATTACGTGCAGATATATTTTGGGGAAACGGCGATAGTGCAGAATACATGGCAGGCCTGATGAAAGAGCAAGGTAAGTTGATTGCTCTGCTACCAAAAACCTCCTCAATTGAGGAGTAATCTAATGTCTTGTACTCAGACACCGGTAAACATATTGCCTAATATGCCTTCAATTTATCCAAACCGATCTTTCATCGCTTTGCCAATCAAATCATAACGCCAACCTTTCATTAGTTTTGATTTTGATTCACCGCGAATTAACAATTCGACATCTTTTCGACTGCCCAACAGACGGTGACTAATCCCCTGTTCTCTGGCAATAGAATGTACCATTTTTTTCGCTTCCTTTACACTTTTTTTGAATTGCTCATCAAGCTGTATTGCCTCAGGAATGTTTGTATTATTATGTTCTTCTTCATGTTTACGAATCATCTCAATCAATACAGGACCAATACTCTTAATCGTATTCTTGCTGAGTGAGGAAATATGCCAAAGTTGATTAAACTTTTTGGGTCGGCGATGACATAAATCGACAATAGCCTGGTTCGACAATATCCATTTTCGAGGTCGATCTCGCATTTGGGCCTGCCGTTCACGCCAGATTATCAACTCTCGAGCGATTCCCCTAGCATCATTGGGAACATCTATATTGCTGAAGTTAGGGTACACATGCTCTGGACTGACAGGAAAAAGCGCGAGTTTGGCAATCTCTCTGCAGTCTTGCAAAAACCACTCGAGTTTCCCAGATTGCTCCATCCGTGATTCGAGAATTTTGCGTACATTATCCAAATATAGAACGTCATTCTTAGCATATTCCAATTGCCTATGTGTCAATGGTCGGTTACTCCAGTCACTCTTCGTCTGATCTTTTTCTAATACAACCCCACATAACTCATAGACGATGCTGGAGTATCCTACCGTTTCAGTGTATCCGCAAAAAGCAGCCGCAATCTGGGTATCAAACAAGCCATTCAATTGAAACTTTGCCCGTCTTGATAAGGCCTCTAGATCCTGATCACAAGCATGCATAATCACGGTTGTTTCCTTTCGCTTAAATAACTTGTTAAGAACCTGAATATTTTTGATGCGCAATGCATCAATTCCAAACGTACCGAATGTAGAATGCAACTGAATCAAACACAATACAGGATAGTAAGTCCGATAACGCATGAATTCGGTATCAATGGATATCCAATCGCATGTCTGACAATGCTCCACCAAATGCCGTATCTCATCTTCGCTTTCCAATAATTCTAATTCCATATCAACAGTGACTTACCTTATAAGCAAGTGGTATCATTCGCACCTGTATCAACATACCAGTTGGTGAACATGATTACCTTATTCATAAATATGTGCATGTTTCGGGTAAAGCCCGAGGACGTGCCCGTCTCAAAAAACCTACTGATACACTGCATTGCAGCGGCAACTGTTGCATTTTTCATCCGCAATATCATGCTGACCGAAATCAGCGTTGCTGTGATTTATGCTCTGATCCAAAGTGCCATGCTAGGAACTAGTCTGTACTTATTCCTCAAATTTTACAAAAAAACCGAACGCTGGCTCCAGTCAGCGTCATCTCTGTACGGCTGTTCAGCAATTATGGTCGCAGTTGCTTTACCAATTTTGGCTTTTGCTGGCCCAGACGTGGTTTTTGATACAGTACTCGATGCTACCAAATTACTGATTGTCATTACCAGTTTCTGGTATTTTGTCGTCACCATTTTCATCCTAAAGGAAACATTGGAAATCGGCAAATTTGCCGGTTTTGGGTTAGCCATCCTGTTAGAAGTTATGATCGGTATTGCGATGGCTCTTATAACTGGCCTCATGGGAACCCCCACAAATTGAAAATCTTCATTGCAGGAATATGCGGTACCTTCATGGCTGGTATTGCCCAGATTGCCAAGCAACTCGGAGCTCAAGTAAGCGGATGTGATGACAATGTCTACCCGCCGATGTCTACTCGTCTCGCTGATGTGGGAATTCACATAAAACAAGGATATGACCCCGACCACTTAGAAGCTGATACAGACTTGGTTATTATTGGAAATGTACTCTCAAGGGGAAATCTGCTAATCGAGTCAATCCTTGCAGATAGGCGTGCTTACACTTCAGGACCTCAGTGGTTGCATGATTGTGTTCTTACCAAGCGAAAAGTCATTGCCATCGCTGGAACACATGGCAAAACAACCACTGCATCAATGCTCGCTTGGATACTCTTCAAGGCAAAAATGGATCCGGGTTATTTAATTGGCGGACAACCTGGAAACTTAACTCGAACTGCAGAATTAGGCTCCTCAGAATGGTTTGTGATTGAAGCGGATGAGTATGACAGTGCATTTTTCGATAAACGCTCAAAATTCCTCCATTACCATCCGGATATCGCGGTACTGAACAATCTTGAGTTTGACCATGGTGACATTTTCGACAGTATCAATGACATCAAAAAACAGTTTCATCATTTGTTACGAATTGTTCCTTCCAATGGTAAGGTGATTGCGAATCAGGATGATCCGAATATCTCGGATGTTCTGGATATGGGTTGCTGGAGTCCAACAAAATTCACATCTTTGCAAGAACATCAAGCGGATTGGTTTGCCAAAGCGCGGACTGAAGATCATTCCCAATTTGCTATTTATAACAAACAACAAAAGGTCGGTACTGTTAACTGGCAATGCATTGGCATGCATAACATGCAAAATGCACTATCTGCGATTGCAGCTTCACATGCTGCTGGGGTTAGAATCAATGAAGCTGTTGTTAGTCTGGAGCATTTTACTCCTGCCAAGCGACGCTTGGAATGCCTTGTCAAAACCGATGCCGTCTGCCTTTACGAAGACTTTGCTCACCACCCTACAGCGATTCGAGTCACTCTTGAAGCCTTAAGAAGCAAACATTCCAGATCCCAAATTATTGCAATCATTGATCCAAGCTCCAACACCATGTCCCAGGGAATGCATGGCGATGCTTTGGGCCGCTCTTTGAACTTTGCGGATCAGGTAATTTTCTACCTGTCAAGAGAACTTGTCTGGAATCCTGATACCCTGAAAACCAGAACCCCAATCCATATTTGCCGAAGCCCTGAACAAGTTCTTGAGGTTTTGCAATTGAACTTGTTAGACAATAGCGTTATTATCTGTATGGGTAATCGAAGTTTCGATAACCTTCCGATTTGGCTTGTGCGAAAACTGTATCTCTCGAGCTGAAATCAGCACCAATCACTGCAGATGTTGTCCTGTGTTCTACTATGATTAATTCCAGAAAACCAACGAACCAATCGGCTTTAACTGCCGTTTTCTGTATTTTGTCAATCCTTATATTGACAGATTATGCACTATCCCAAAGCAGTCAACCTGAAGAGGCTTTCATCAAAGATGGCCATTATATTGAACTTGATCAAGTCCAGCCGGTTCAAACAGGGGACAAGATTGAGGTGCTTGAAGTGTTCTGGTATGAATGTCCGCACTGTTATCGTTTACATCCGGTCATTAATGAATGGTTAAAGAACAAACCAGAAACTGCTGAATATGTTCCGATGCCGGTTTACTTTAACCCAGAGCGTAATGAATTTTCAGCACGAGCATTTTATACTTTCGAGGTTCTAGACAAACTCGATCCGTTACATAGCATGATGTTTCATGCTATTCACGATGAGAGGCGTTCGTTGAGAACAAAGGAAAATTTGGCTACTTGGGCCGAGGAATTTGGTGTTAGTGGTCAAGATATCATAAATACCTTTGACTCTTTTGCGATTGACAGCAAAATCAATTTCTCCAAAGTCATGACCCGTCAATATGGTATCACCGGAGTCCCGACCATAATTATCGATGGGCGGTATATGACCTCAGTATCCCATGCCGGGAATCATGAAAACCTCATTGATGTCATGAATTTTCTGATTGAGAAAGCACGACAAGTACGTCTTGAACTCGGCAAGTAACCGCTGATTTGCACGCTTCATGCAGCATTTTATGGAAATTTTATATTATCAAGGTAACCGAGACCCATCACCAGCACTGGCGACCTATTTCGGAGTCGGATACTTGATTTTGACGGGTTCAAGGTCTTCCTTTTTTCTCATTATTAGAAAACCTTTGAATGTTGTAACTTACCATTTATGGGGAAAGTATCAGTGTCATCAGAATTCGACATAGGACAGGAATCGGAGAAACCGGAAAAAGATGTTTCGCTTGAAATTGATGGATGGTAGTCACAACACAAAAAAGGTGCGGAAGTAATATTTCAACGCTCGTAGTGCAGTAAATTCTATCCAGCTACGCAACCGACTGGAACCCTCCGAATTATGTTTGAATGAAACGATCCTGACTTCTGATAACTGCACTTGCAAGATACAACAGTCGGCTTTGACTCCTTTTTCGTTACTATCGAATATAAATCCCAAATAATCCTTCAGCACAATATCAACTTGAGAGGCGGCATATCTCACGTACACCCCAAATCCATGGCCATCGTGGAGCGCGTGGTCTCTATCCAGAAAACACACTACAGTCCGTTTCAGCTGCTGCCAGACTGGGCTTGGATGCCATAGAAATTGATGTCTGGGTCTCAAGAGACGATCGTCTGATCGTCCACCATGATCCAAAACTCTCTCCGGCAATCGTCCGCACTACAAATGGTTCATGGATTGAAGACAAAGTACCTATCCGTGATTTAACAACAGCCGATCTCGCGAAATATGATGTCGGTCGAATCAACCCGAACTCAGAATATGCCGCCAGATTCCCAGACCAAATCCCATGTGATGGACAAACTATCCCGTCGCTTGAAGACATCGTCAATCTACTCCGAGAAATGGAAGCTGATATTGAGATCAATATCGAATTAAAAAGTACAACTGATGAGCCCGATTTACTTCCTCAGATTGACCAATATATCGAAATCGCCACACAGGAGATCTTGAATCTCGGAATTATCGATCAAGCTTTTGTACAGAGTTTCGACTGGAGATTACCGATTAGTATCAGGTCCAGACTACCTGGTTTAAAGATTGGACTGTTGAGCGATCAAGACCGCCAGTACGGATTCTTGAGTAAAGACGTGCTACCATACCATGATCCAAAATCACCAGAAAATCAGATCCCATCCGATCACTTGCCTAGATATTTTCATAAATTGGGAGCCAACATCTGGTCTCCCAACTTTGTTGATCTTAACGCTGATTCACTAAAAAATGCACATCAGCTTGGGCTTCAGGTTTGTGTTTGGACTGTGAATACTATTCAGCACATGCAAAACATGATGAATTTGGGAGTTGATATCATAACCACCGATTATCCGAATCGATTTTTTGATCTCTTATTCACAGACAAGTCCAATATCGCCTGACTGAAAATCGTCACTTTAAGATTTTCTTGGATTAATGCTCACCGCCACTCTTGAAATTGAAAACGGCACCGGCCCGAATTCCTGATGGCCACCTTGAAGTGATGGTTTTTAGCTTGGTATAGAACCGAACGCCCTCTGGACCATGAATTGCATGATCACCGAATAGTGATCGTTTCCACCCTCCAAAGCTGTGATATGCCATTGGAACGGGTATCGGAACATTCACTCCTACCATACCAATTTGAATACGATTGCAGTAATCCCGCGCCGTATCTCCATCCTTAGTGAAAATTGCAGTTCCATTACCGAATTCATGCTCATTAACAATCCTGACTGCTTCCTCATAACTTTCGACTCTCACGATACATAAGACTGGGCCGAATATCTCATCTCGATAGATGGACATATCTGTATTCACATGATCAAAAACAGTCGCCCCAACGAAACAACCCAATTCATGTTCGGTTATCTGCAAGCCGCGTCCGTCACGAACCAGTTTTGCTCCCTCCGCAACGCCTCTTTCGATATAACCCTCGATCCGGTTTTTCGCATCAGGTGTGACCACTGGTCCCATCTCAGCATTCTCGTCTGTATAGGGGCCAACGTTTAACGTATTCAGTCTAGGCATCAATTGTTCAAGAAGTGCATCTGCCGGTTCATTTCCCACAGAAACGACTACAGAAATGGCCATGCAGCGTTCACCAGCCGATCCATAAGCAGCACCCATCACGGCATCTGTCGCCTGCTGCATATCTGCATCCGGCATGACCACCATATGATTTTTGGCCCCACAGAGTGCTTGAACTCGCTTGTTATGGGCTGATCCTTGATGATAAATATATTCACCAACTGGTGTTGAACCGACAAAACTGATTGCCTGTACCTGAGGGTCGGTTAAAAGAGTATCAACTGCTTCCTTGTCCCCGTTAATCACATTCAATACATTCTCCGGTAAACCAGCTTCCGTCATTAATTCGGCCAATCTTAGTGGACATGAGGGATCTCTCTCAGAAGGCTTTAGGACGAATGTATTGCCACAGGCAATCGCAACCGGAAACATCCACATCGGCACCATTGCAGGAAAGTTGAAAGGCGTAATTCCGGCACAAACACCGAGCGGCTGGCGCATACTCCAGGAATCAACACCATCTGCAACAGTTGCAGAGTATTCTCCCTTCAGAAGTTGTGGAATACCACAACAAAATTCAACGACTTCAAGTCCACGTGTGATTGAACCCTTGGCATCATCGATCGTTTTGCCATGCTCATTCGATACTAGAATAGCAAGTTCATCCATATGCTTTCGAATCAAGTCCCTGAAGTTATACATCACTTGTACTCGACGACCAACCGGGGTGGCCGACCAGGCGGGAAAAACATCTGCGGCAGCTTGGATCGCTTGTTTAACTTCCTGCTCATTCGCCAAGGGTACCTGTTTCATGACTGTACCCAGAGCTGGATTATAGACATCGCCAAAACGCCCGCTTTGACCGTTAATCCTCTGACCTCCGACATAGTGATGGAGTTTGGCACAATCAATTGATTCGTGTTTCATAAGTTAACCCAATAAATGATTACCGATATCTCCATCAAATTATAGACCTGACCCTTTACCTATTCAACACTGGTTTTAATCCGAAATGTGATGGTATGCAGATGTCAATAAAACATGTGATCATTGAATTGACACAATCTAACGTCGAAAAACATACTGCTAACCGTCCCGACTGTGAAGAACACATGTATTCAAGTATATAATGTTGAACAGTCCCTAAAGAAATATTCAGTCTACCAACTCGCGCACTAAGATTTATCACCCATGAAAACTCTCTGCATAGTGCAATGACCGAGTACCTTTTTCAACTTCCACAACATAGCGAGGGAACCTTACAATCTAGAATCCAAGAGATGATCGCCAGTCATATTCTAAATGGATATTTCGATGTCTCTCAGCCGCTCCCTTCAAGTCGTAAACTAGCTAAACAACTGAAGGTTGCCCGGAATACAGTTATGCATGCCTATCAGACGCTCGTCGACGACGGTTTGTTGATAACGCAGGAACGAAGCGGCTATTACGTCAATCAAGACGTCCTGAAAGGACGTGTCGGGGCTCATCCTTATCAAGACATTATTCGATCCGATGACGTTCAATGGGATCGAAAGTTAATAGTATTCCCCGGTCAGCTTAGACAAAACACCAAGCCCAGCGACTGGTACAAATACCCATATCCTTTCATTTGCGGTCAATATGACCAGAACTTGTTTCCGATTTCAAATTGGCGGATGTGCGCAAGGCATGCCGCATCAATTCAATCAATACACCAATGGAGTCGAGACCAGAACGACCAGGATAATCATGAACTGATTGAACAAATCCGACAGAAACTATTACCACGCCGCGGCATTTGGGCTGAACCAGATGAGTTACTGATCGTTATGGGTGCTCAGCAAGGGATATTTCTAACCGCCCAGTTGCTATTGAATTCGAATAAGGTTGTAGGCTTTGAAACACCGGGTTATGTCGATGCAGAGAATACTTTCTCGATGTTTACTCCTCATAATGTCCCATGTGAAGTCGATAGCCAAGGGATGGTTTTAAATGATCAGTTGTCAACCTGCGACTGTCTCTATACCACGCCGTCTCACCATTACCCAAGTACAGTCACCATGACTCTTGAACGTCGCATAGAACTGCTGAAACTGGCCAGTCGGCATGATATCATCCTGATTGAAGATGATTATGAATGGGAATCCAATTTTATTGGTGAACCAACACCCGCACTAAAAAGTCTTGATCATGATGGAAGGGTCATCTACATCGGCAGTTTATCGAAAACTTTGGCTCCTGGGATCCGACTTGGATATCTTGTAGGAGCGAGTGATTTCATTCAACATGCGCGTGCTCTGCGGCGTCTTATGGTTCGACATACCCCCAATAACAATCAGGTAATCGTTTCTGAATTCATCAAACGAGGCTATCATGATGCGCTTATTACACGCTTGAGAAGTGTACTTAAGGAGCGCTGGTCTATTTTCGGTGAGATGCTTGAGTCATATTTTCCCGGAGACATTCGAAGGTCAACGTTCGGTGGCTCATCATTCTGGATCGAAGGCCCAGCCCAGTTAGATGCAGATAGATTAGCAACGAGAGCAAAGGATTATGGCATTCTTTTTGAGCCTGGTAGTGTGTTCTTTCACCAGTCAAATGTGCAGAGGCACTTTTTTCGAATGGGTTTTTCTTCCATCCCTTCAGAACGCATTCCTGAAGGGGTGAAGCAACTATCCAAAGTCATGGATGAATGTCTAACTGCTTGACCTAGTTGATAAACGTTTTCTATAGATTTTAAAATCTTGATTACACGTGGAACACTCTTTGATAAAAATTTCTACCTATCCGTCATATTCTTTTAATAATTTCGTGGTTTACTTGCAATATTATGACTAAGTCGACAATTCTCATCGTTGAAGATGACGAGGCACTCCGTGAGATGTTGCGGTTTTTACTCGAACGAAAAGGTTATCGCGCGATGAAGGCTAGGGACACCAATGAAGCGGATAAATGTATCAAGAAAAAAATTCCCGATCTGGTTTTGCTAGACTGGATGCTACCGGGTATGGATGGTATCGATTACGCACAAAAGCTGAAGTCTCAACCATTGACTCTCGATACATGCATCATCATGATAACCGCCAAAGGGGAAGAAGAAGACAAAATCAAGGGGCTTGATCACGGTGCTGATGACTATATCACTAAGCCCTTCTCCACCAACGAGTTACTTGCCAGAATTCGTGCCGGGATACGCAGAAACCGTCCTCAACAAACTGGGGAACCGATTATTTGTAAGGATATCGTGATTAATCCCCAAGAGCATACATTAAAGATCAACGATGAATTTATTGAGATTGGAATCAAGGAATTCGAACTTCTATACTTATTTATGCGAAAACCGGACAGAGTCTATAATCGCGCTCGATTACTCGATAAGATTTGGGGTAAAGATAAATATGTCGATGAGAGAACTGTAGATGTTTACATTCGTCGACTTCGTTCCGTCCTAGAAAAACATAACCATCACAAACTGATCAAGACTGTAAGGGGCGTTGGGTATCGACTTTCGAGCACCTGAGTCGGGATTCACTTGTGATATTCGATAACTACCTGATTTTTCTAGCCATCGGCATCATCGCGGGCGGTGCATACCTTCTTGGAAGATACCAGAACCTTCAACCCAAATCCAATTCGGATTCAGAGAATGTCGAATCATCTCAAAATGAATCCAACAATGATTACGCAGTAACGACTGGAGAGGCCAGAAATTCCGTAGACCCTCTCCAAGACTTTAGCGACAATATCTCATGGCTACCCGATGCCATTACGATTCTTGATCATGACCTAAATCTGATTTGGGGAAACAGCATGGCGGAAACATGGTTCGGATTCTCTACTTCTGAACACGCCCACAGCAATATTCTTGAGTTAACCAAATCAGATGATATCCAGAAGTTCATCCTAGGAAAAGGAGATCCTGAATCCTTCGAATGCGCCTCTCCAAAAAACCCCAATCTAATCCTCAGACTGCGCTTTCTCCCGTATAAAAACCGTCAATATCTTCTGCAGGCGCGAGATATCACACAGATCAAGGCGCTTGAAAATATACGACGAGACTTTATCGCAAATGCATCTCATGAGCTACGAACTCCCATCAGCATACTGTATGGTTATCTTGAGATGATGTCTGAAAAAAAAGATTCCGGCATTTCTTCAGAGTGGAGACAAGCCATCAAGCATATGCTCAAGCAAATCATTCGTATCAAGCAAATCATCGAAGACATGAGCGTGCTCTCAAGACTGGAAAATCTCGACACCTCAAATCCACCAGAAGCAATTGACATGGTTGAGTTGATTGAATCAGCCTTGAACTATGCAAAGGTTCTAAGTGGCAAACACTCCCACTCTATCTCAATACAGGTAAATTCGAATTATGATTTGCTGGGGAACCGGTCGGAAATTGAGAGCTTACTATCCAATTTGGTCAGCAACGCAATCCACTATACTCCAGCTGAAGGTAAAATCTCCATCAAATGGGATGTCAAATCTTCGGTAGGGACCCTATCAATTGCTGATACGGGTATTGGTATCGAAAAGCAAGAGATACCCCGAATAACCGAGCGTTTTTATCGGATTGATTCAGCTCGCTCCCTAAACACTGGTGGAACTGGACTTGGACTTGCCATCGTGCATCACATTGTGAATCGTAACAATGCCAAACTTCGTATTAAAAGTATTCCCAAAAAAGGCAGTGTTTTTTCCGTGTTTTTTCCGAGAGCGTGTATTCAGCCAAATAACCGGAGTACAGAACTGTTGTTTGGTTAATCTCATTTTCTTGAAGGTATTTGTGTCGGCTTCGATGCAATCGGGATATCTCATCTTGGGTCTACTTTTTTATTCACCGTATAATCGTCAGCAAAAAATATGACTCGTCGGCGCCGAGACCATACTTTGCAAGGCTACTCCCTTCACAGTCTTTGTTTATAGGATTGCTATATTGATCAACCAATGACAAACTCCGCTCAAAATCAAATCACATATGTGAGGTGGTAAATCAATGTCAAAAGATATGCTCCGCGATGTTGAGCGAGATGGATACCTCTTTCCGCTTGATGTACTTGACGAGCAGGCAACCGCAAAATGTAGGGGCCATCTGTTGGCCATCATTGACAGTCCAAATGCCTCAAAGCTTGGCAATCGTGGACAACTCAACAACCTTCATGTTTTCTCTCCTTGTGTGAAAAAAATTAACCGTACCCCGGAAATCCTTAGTGCAGTCGAACAAATCATTGGAGCGGATATTCTGACATGGTCAACCAGCGTCTTTCGAAAAGATACGAATTCGAACTCCCTTGTATCCTGGCATCAGGATCTCACTTACTGGGGATTCAGCAGTGATCAGGAAGTCTCAGTATGTGCTAGCTTTGAGTGCAGTCAACGAAGCGAATGGATGTATGAAATTTCTTTCTGAGTCACATCATTTAGAGCAACTCCCTCATTAAGATATCGCCAATTCAGAAAACCTGCTAACCCGAGGTCAGAAGGCTTCTATTGAAATCAATGAAGCAAAAGTAGTGAAGGTTGAACTTCAACCGGGTCAAGCTTCAATGCATCATGGTTAACTTCTGCATAGTTAGGGACCCAACCGGACGGATAAACCGCATTTAAGGAATGATCATAAACTTTCTTTCTACATCGATTTTTCAAACCAAGTCATCGGTTGACTATGCCATGCTAGTTCAGGGCTCGGATAAATACCAACATTTTAGAAACATCCCTATACCAGTCACACTTTTCGATATCAGTAGCATGGCCTTTCATTAACAAATGCTCTTGAATCTGAATGAAGTACTACTGTACGATGGCGCAGAAAATAGGGAATCAGCAATCATATAGATTGAGAGAAGGAAAGAGTGAGTAATCCCTTTTACTGTGTTACTTATTAGGAACTGCAAGGTTAAATTAGTCCGCATCATAACCTAGCATTCATCAAACCTCCCTGCTCCTGTCTGATTCATCAGTATCCACTAAGCTGTTTGACCTTTTACTGATTTCACCCGCAAGCATATCTAATTTTTTCCATTGCAAAATCATGGTTTTCGTTAAGCAATACAAAATTTGCAACAAAACGTAAACCAGTGAGTAATATTTTGGTAACAATTAAACTGCACAATCATGCCTTGAATTTCTAATTTCGATTTCTATAGGACTAAACATGAAAAATTTCTCAAAATTTCTATTGATGATGGCTTTCGTTGGCGCTTTTAGTATTGCTAATGCAGATAGGAATAATATCCAGATTGTCGGTTCTTCCACAGTCTACCCCTTTGCTACGGTTGTTGCTGAAACCTTTGGGAAAACCACTGATTTCAAGACCCCGGTCATTGAATCAACGGGTTCTGGTGGTGGAATGAAGTTGTTCTGCTCTGGCGTTGGCCCAGAACATCCCGACATCACCAATTCTTCGCGGCGCATGAAATCTTCTGAATTCGAAAAATGCCAAGCGAACGGCGTTACCGATATCATCGAAGTCAAAGTTGGTTATGACGGTATTGTGCTCGGTAATTTTAATCAGTCTGAACAACTACAAGTTACCCGAAGAGACATTTTCCTAGCATTGGCTAAGGATATTCCGAATCCAGATGGAAGCGAAACTCTGGTCCCCAATCCTTATCAGACCTGGAAAGATGTGAATGCTGATCTGCCAGCGGTCAAGATCGAGGTGCTTGGACCACCACCGACTTCCGGAACACGGGATGCCTTTGCCGAATTGGCTCTTGAAGGCGGATGCAAGACCTTTGACTGGGTCAAGGCCATGCGCAAATCAGATAAGAGTGCCTACAAAGCGGCCTGTCATTCAGTCCGGGAAGATGGTGCCTACATTGAGTCCGGTGAAAACGATAATCTGATTGTTCAAAAACTACGTGAAAACCCAAAAGCTTTTGGTGTTTTCGGTTTCAGTTTCCTAGATCAAAACTCCGATGTTATTCAGGGGTCGCTTATTGATGGTGTTGCTCCGGAATTCGAGAATATTGCTGATGGTTCCTATCCCGTATCACGACCTCTTTACTTTTATGCGAAAAAAGCACACATTGGGGTAATTCCGGGGATTCAGGAATATCTGAATGCTTTCACTAATGAAGCAGTCTGGGGTGCTGAAGGATACCTCACCGACAAAGGCCTTATTCCGATGCCCGATGATGAGCGCTCCAAATTTGGGAATGATGTGGTCAACTTGATTCCTATGACTATGTGAATCAATCATATCCTTTTATATGGATGAACTTTCAAGAGCCCACCCAGCCAATAACTGGGCGGGCTTTTTCTTGTCGTTCCGTTTCTATATTCCGCAAATATCCATATTCTTTCAGTACGGCTATCGGTACTAGTCTGTGCTATAGTGATTATTGACTCCCTTTGCATATGAAAGGCAACTGGCCCCCAGAATGACCATTCTTTCTATCCTCTTCGTTTTCTTTATCGTTGCGCCGATTTGCCTGCTGATTGCGTTGAGTCTTGCAAAAAAGAACCGGGTTCTGCGAAATCAAATCGAGAAAGTCATCCGGACATTTCTTATTTCCTGTGCCTGTCTTGCCATCTTCACCACAATCGGAATTGTGCTATCCGTTTTATTCGAATCGATACGCTTTTTCCAGGTCGTCCCCATTACAGATTTCCTGTTTGGTTTACAGTGGTCTCCTCAAATGGCTATTCGCGAAGACCAAGTTGGTTCTTCCGGTGCGTTCGGAGCAGTACCACTATTTGCAGGCACATTCCTAATTACGATTATCGCCATGCTAGTGGCCGTACCTTTTGGTCTGATGTCTGCGATTTATCTGTCGGAATATGCAACCCATAAAATCCGCACATTTGCCAAGCCAATTCTAGAAATTCTTGCTGGAATTCCGACAGTGGTTTACGGATTTTTTGCCGCACTGACGGTTGCACCACTGATACGTGATAGTCTTGAGAGCTATGGTCTTGATGTTTCAAGTGAAAGTGCTCTTGCTGCCGGCGTTGTTATGGGAGTAATGATACTACCCTTCGTATCTTCGTTATCGGATGATGTCATTAGCGCTGTTCCACAGTCACTCAGAGACGGTTCATATGCTCTTGGCTCTACCTCTTCCGAAACAGTCAGACGCGTGGTCCTTCCCGCAGCCCTACCCGGTATTGTCGGTAGTATACTGCTCGCGGTCTCACGAGCTATTGGTGAGACCATGATCGTGGTAATGGCAGCGGGACTATCGGCAAATCTGACTGCCAATCCATTCGAATCTGTAACCACGGTTACGGTCCAGATCGTAACCCTTCTGGTCGGTGATCAGGAATTCGACAGCCCCAAAACCTTGGCAGCATTTGCTCTGGGCTTAACTCTATTTGCAGTTACTCTACTACTGAACGTAATTGCGCTTCATGTCGTCAGAAAATACAAGGAACAGTACGAGTAAAATGAACCAGGTTGCATTCATACAACAAGGTCTAACCCGGCGTTATCGGGCAGAAAAGCGCTTCAAGACATATGGCCTGGCGGCGATCGTCTGTGGCATAACCTTTCTGGTATTTTTGTTGGGAACTACCTTCTTTAATGGCTACACTGCTTTACTGCAAACCTATATCTCAGTCGATATCACCATTCAGGAATCGGACTTTGATGGCGATCTCAGTCCAGAATCGTTATCAAAAGGTAACTATCTAGGCATCATCAAGAGATCATTACGTGAAACATTTCCAGAGGTTACGAAAAGAAAAGAAAAGGCGGAACTATATCGACTGGTTAGTAGCGGTGCTCAATACGATCTTCGTGAGAAAATTGTTGAGAATCCAGAATTAATCGGAAATACCACAACTTTCTGGCTACTAGCCGATGATGAAGTTGATGTTTATATGAAGGGGCGAATTGATCCCTCCGTGCCCGAGAAAAACCGTCGTCTTAAAGATCGATCAATTACATGGATTGAGCAATTGAAAGAGCAGGAGCGCATTGAGAAAAACTTTAATATCCTGTTTTTTACCAACGGCGATTCAAGGGAGCCAGAGCAAGCCGGTATTCTAGGCGCAGTGATGGGATCAGTGTTTACGATACTGGTTACCATGTTACTTGCTTTTCCAATTGGTGTTTCTGCAGCAATCTATCTTCAGGAATTTGCTAAGAAAAACCGCTTCACAGATTTGATCGAAGTCAATATTAACAATCTGGCTGCAGTACCTTCAATTATTTTCGGATTGCTTGGCCTAGCAGTCTTCCTGAACTTTTTTCACATGCCGCGTTCCATACCATTAGTCGGAGGTATGGTCCTCGCGTTGATGACCCTGCCAACGATTATTATCAGCTCTCGTGCTGCTCTAGGAGCTGTACCTCCGAGTATTCGAGAAGCAGCTCTCGGTGTTGGCGCATCACCTGTTCAGACTGTCCTGCATCATGTTCTACCATTAGCCATGCCCGGCATGTTGACCGGTACCATTATCGGATTGGCTCAGGCATTGGGGGAGACTGCACCCTTGTTAGTGATCGGAATGGTAGCCTTCATTGTCGATATACCTGGATCACCCATGGACCCTGGAACTGCTCTTCCAGTACAAATTTATCTCTGGGCTGATAGTCCCGAAAGAGCCTTTGTGGAGAGAACATCAGCTGCGATTATGGTTCTATTATTATTTCTAGTTGCGGTCAATGGACTAATCGTTCTTTTGCGAAAGAAATTTGAAAGACGCTGGTAATATTTTAAGATTGACGGTTTGATATGCTCTGCAACTTAACATCATAAATTACTCATGAACCAGACTTCCATTGAATTATCAAATTCAGTTGACCGGAACATATCCGATGATCCGTTGAATGACCCAAATTACAAGACTGTTGGTGAAGTCACGTCACCCAATGCCGCTATGACCACCAAAAATGTAAATGTTTACTATGGAAACAAGCAAGCAATTTTTAACGTATCTCTAGATGTGGGTAAAAACGAAGTTCTGGCAATGATTGGCCCTTCAGGCTGTGGAAAATCGACATTTTTAAGATGCCTGAACCGAATGAACGATACTATTGATATCTGCCGAATTGAGGGAGATATCCGACTTGAAGGTGAAGATATCTACAGTCGTAACATGGATGTAGTATTGCTCCGTGCTCGAGTCGGCATGGTCTTTCAGAAGCCGAACCCTTTCCCAAAATCGGTTTTTGACAATGTCGCCTATGGTGTTAATCTGCATGGCCTGTCAAACAATAAATCAGAACTGAATGATATTGTTGAAGATGCTCTGAAGAGGGCAGGACTGTGGGATGAGGTCTCAGACCGACTTAATCAACCAGGTACAGGGCTCTCAGGCGGCCAACAGCAGCGTCTTTGCATAGCGAGGGCGATAGCCATCAGCCCTGAGATTATCCTAATGGACGAACCTTGTTCGGCACTTGATCCAATCGCGACAGCCAAGATTGAAGAATTGATCGACGAGTTGAGCCAACACTATTCAATCTGTATTGTGACTCATTCAATGCAACAGGCTGCACGAGTTTCACAACGCACTGCATACTTTCATCTTGGCAAGTTGATTGAAGTTGGCGCCACTGATATCATTTTCACCAATCCCTTACACCGATTAACCGAGGGATATATCACAGGTCGTTTCGGCTAATTTATGAGACTATAAACAGATCATGAATGAAGGACATATCGTTAAACGTTTCGATCAGGAAATTGAACACCTGAACAGTTTGATTCTGGAAATGGGTCAATTAGCAATCAGTCAGTTAACTGGAGCTCTAGAATCCCTTGCCAATGAAGATCCAGAGCACGCCTATAATATCATAGCCCGTGATTCAAAACTGAACGATCTGGATTCGCAATCGAATGATGAGATCATCCGACTAATTGCCAAACGCCAGCCCGTTGCCCGAGACTTGCGGGAATTGATAGCAATTGGAAAAATTGTCTCAGATCTCGAGAGAGCAGGTGATGAAGCGAGAAAGATTGCCGGTCTGACCATCCGTTTCTTTGAACCGGGGAACAAACCGCCTTCCGATGAAATCCTAACAGATATTCACCAACTTGCGGAATATGTTTGCAAGATGTTGCAACTTAGTATGAATTCATTTGGTGAGCAGAACATGAAGATAGCCGGTAAAGTCATAAAACGAGGGTTGAAGCTTGACAATCAGTTACAGTCTATCATCCGCCGACTCTCTACATTTATCATGGAAGATCCGAGAAATATTGGGCATTTTATTGATATTGTTCTTGGCATTCGCGCACTAGAGCGGTTTGGTGGTCACGCCAAAAACATTGCCGGCCATATTGTTTTTATCCAGACAGGTGAAGATCTAAGGCATGTAGCTGATGATGAGTTTTTAAGGAGTATCGGCAAAAATTGACGTAATTTGGTATAGTCAAATTCAAAGCATGCAAATAATATTTTCGTGCTTTCTGTACAAACTTTGATAGGTAAGGAATTCAATTATTTTCGATTGCTCCATTTTTCTCAGTACTCGTTATAACGAAGTCCTCGAACATGCGGCTTGATATGAAGCAAATGCCTTCACTCGACTGGTTTTTGAGGATCTCATCCCAATGCTTTTGCTACAGCATCATCCCTCACGCACTACTTTCAGCCATATCTCACAAAACCAAGATACTCAGGTTCTCATCCTTAACGATCTGGGGTCATACATAGCGGTCAAACTTGCTTTAGCTGGAACTTTGTTTCCAGAAACATCTATTTCATATGAATGCGATTGAAGATAATCATTGTTGATCGCCTCTTTTGAGTAGACATATCCGAGACCGACCGAACCACCTAGAAAATGCCCATAGTTCCCAGATGTAAGATGACCAACGGTTTCCCCATTTTGTAGAATGGGCTCGTGGTGATAGAGGATTGAATCAGGATCTTCAAGCAGAAATTGCACCAAACGTTTGGTTTTCCAAGTTCCCGATTCCTGTTGTTTCAAAATTGCATCTCGACCAATGAATGGAATTTCTTTGTCGACATGACAAACAAATGAATAGCCACATTCAAGCGGAGTTTCTTCATCAGAAATGTCATGCCCGAAATGAAGAAATTTCTTCTCAATGCGACCACTGTCCAGAGCATGCAATCCGGCTAGTTTCATCCCATAGTTTTGTCCTGCTTCCCAAATAACATCAAAACCATGTCTGGCCATTTCTGTTGGAAGATATATTTCCCAACCTAGTTCACCCACGTAAGAGACACGACTGGCACGACCCACCGCACAGCCTAGTTCAACCACTTTAGAAGTTCCAAATGGAAACTCTGATGTTTCCAGACTGATATTCAAAATATTGCTCAGCAAAGATCTTGAGTTCGGTCCCATGACACCTAACACCGCCTGTGAGTTGGTAATATCTGTAACCGTACAAAAAGCATCCGGTGGAATATGCCGAGATAGCCAATCCAAATCCCGGTTGGTCACGGCAGCAGCACTGACGATCAGAAAACGATCTTCATCCAAACGGGTTACAGTCAAGTCTGCTTCAATCCCGCCTCGTTCATTCAGCCAATGGGTATATACAACTCTATCTTCCGGTACATCAATATCAGCAGTGCAGATTCTTTGCAAAACTGCATAGCTATCTCGTCCCTGAATCAAATATTTTGAAAATGTACTCTGATCGAATAATGCCACACCGGTTCGAAAAGCCATGTGCTCTGCTGCGGAATATTCAAACCAGTTTTGTTTTCCAAAGCTATACTGGTAAACAGGATCTACACCTTCTGGAGCAAACCAATTGGGTCGTTCCCAACCGGCAGTTTCCCCAAAACAGGCACGATGGAAGACCAGTTTCTCATGAATTGGAGAGAGTCGAACATTGCGAGAGGTAACCATCTGCCTATACGGCCAATGATTATCATAGAGCAATCCGAGAGTTTCACTGACTCGGTTTTCAATATATCGCTGTGTTCCCTGAAAGCTATACATTCTTCGAATATCATTACTCCATAAATCCATCGGCGCATAACCGAGATGCATCCATTCTGAAAGAGCCTTTCCTACACCACCAGCACTTTGTATACCGATCGAATTTAATCCAGCAGCAACGAAGAAATTCTTGACCTCAGGTGCTTCTCCGATATGGAATTGATCATCTGGAGTAAAGCTCTCCGGCCCACAGAAGAATTTACGCCACCCAGCCTCTAAGAGAATTGGGACTCTGGGTAGGGATTTTTCAAGAACGTCCATCACTTGATCTTCAAAATGTCCATCAATTTCATCAAAAGAGAAATCATCTGGAATCCCAGTTTGACCCCAAGGAATCGCATTGGGCTCAAACTGCCCAACCAGCATGCTCCCAGCATCGGGTTTGTAGTAAGTGCAACGATCGTGATCTCTCAAAACCGGCAACTCCAATGAAATGTCGAGTTTTTCAGTCACTGCATAATAGTGCTCACAAGCATGTAAGGGGATATTCACTCCCGCCATCTTTCCGACTTCACGAGCCCACATACCCGCACAATTCACCACATAATCCGATTGAATATCACCGCGATTCGTGGTTACCCCCATGACTTTCCCATTCTCAACTTTGATACCGATAACCTTCATATCTTCCAAACATACTGCCCCTCTTCCCCGTGCTCCTTTTACAAAAGCTGCAGTTACATCGACTGGACTCGCATAACCATCCTGAGGGACCCAGGTTGCACCCAATAAATCTGCAGTTTCAAGGAGGGGATACAGTTCCTTGGCCTCAGCCGGACTGAGAACATCGACCTGAGTCACTCCGAAGGCATTATTCATTGAAGCGACTCGCTTTAATTCTTCAAAGCGTGCTTCACTATGTGCTACCGAGATAGAACCTACTTGCTTAAATCCAGTCGATTGACCAGTTTCTTGTTCGATTTCGCGCAAAATCGACATCGAATATTCAGCCAATTTTGCATGGTTTTCGGAAGCACGCATGGTACCGATCAATCCTGCCGCATGCCAAGTCGTTCCACAACTGAACTGCTTACGTTCCAAAAGCACTACATTTTTCCAACCAAGCTTTGCTAAATGGTAAGCAACACTTGATCCAATCACGCCGCCACCGATAATGACAGCGCTAGCCGATGAGGGTATATTCGTTGTCATAGAATGAAATCGTATATCGAAAAAGTTACTGAAATTGCTATGTTTGGGGATGACAGTAATAATACATTATTTACTATCACATAAATCCTTTCGGATTATGGTATGAATACAGAAGATGCCGACATTAAACGACGATCATTATAGAGTTAAATAGTAGAACCGCACCAATCAAGGTCATTGCAGTAAAAAACATCTGTCGAAAAAAGGTCTCGGAAAGTCTCATGCGGATAATGGAACCAAGCAACATGCCAATCATTGCTGGCATCACCGCAATGCTCGATTGAATGGACAAATTCGCAGTAAGCAATGACAACTGACCTAAGCTCAAGGCAAGAAAAATAGTCGAGATAGTAAATAGAATGCCCATAGCTTGAACCAATTCATCACGGGAAAATCCAATGGACTGCAGATACATCAACCCAGGGAATACAAATGATCCAGTTAACCCAGTTAACACACCATTTGCTAGTCCAAATACTGGCCCCGCCCACACGCTTTTTGACCATGATCCAATTAACTTTATACCGAACATATTCACCATTGCATAACTCATCAGACAAACTCCCAGCAACCCCGATAAGAGTGGTAGGTCCACCCGAACCAATGCTTGGGCTCCCAAGCAGATTGTCAGTCCAGCCATAATGAAAAATGGCCAAAATCTTACGAAAATTCCGATAATTTTGCCGCCTGCATATGCCTGATAGACATTGGTCACGAATGCGGGGACTAGCATCAAAGCCATGGCAGAGGTTAAATCAGTAACGAGTGTCAGTAAAGCCAAACTCAAGGTTGGCAATCCCATTCCAACCACGCCCTTCACAATACCTGCGGCAAGGAATATAACGAGGATCAGTAATTCGTCAGTTATCAATTCCAATATCACCTTGTACTGTTATCTTGATCCCTAGAGCCTAGAATATTTTATGTCAGAATGAGACAGTAAATCTCCGTTGCATTGAGCTTGAAAATTTTTTTCTTATGTGCTGTGATTGAGAAATATTCGAGTTCAATCAACCTTCTTCCAAGCGCATATCTGTCTTGGATTTTGACATTCACATACCTTTTAAGAAATTTGTCTTTTCATGGAGGAACAATGGTGCTGATCCGAGGTTGCCCATTTCAAAAACATCAGCCGATCGCCAGTAGTTAGCCTTCCATAGTTGAGCAAGTTGCCTAGCTTTCGCCAATCGTATCCGGTCATCTTCAAAATCAATTACAATGTAATGTCCTGCACCCTTCGGGCGTACAGAAAGGTCACGAAATCGACCATCTGTTAGTAACCATAAATCAACCGTAATCTCGGGAAATTGTCGTTTATAGCGCTGAAGGAATTGCTCAGTCATCTCAATTCCTTTACGAAGTGGTGTTGCACCACCGCCCTGAATATTGTAAATCCAATGCTCATCCAATCCTGCGTGTTGATCGGGTCGTTTCAGAATACTCGCTTGATCGTTGCGAAAACCGATCACCGCAAGCTTCCCACGGTGCTGGCGGACCTGCCGTGCGATTTGCAAGACCAATCCCTTGGCCAAAGATAACTTGTTACGACTCAACATGGAAGATGAACAATCAATCAACAGACAAATGAGTCGGTTTGCAAACGGAAGACAAAGCCGATAATGCAAATGTTGTACTAACAAGGGCTGATTGGATTTCTGCATCAAAGTCTTGGGCCAGTGCACTACCCGACTATTCTGAACATCCGGCGAAGTAGCTGTGCTGGGAACAGTAGAAATACATTGGCTCGTATTCTTGACACCACTCCCTGCAAATCTTTGCGCAGCAGTTTTTTTTCGATGGCCCCGCTGCTGGCCAGTTACTTTTTTGGGCGCTTACCCGCCCACAGTCGCTTGGTTGGCTCGATCAGGGCAATATCTGGAGTTTGTGACGCCATTGCTCCCCAGCCTTGTTTTCTACTCGAGTCCGCATGATCTTGGAGAGGCTGTTCTGAATCAGTCCAATTGTCTGAGGCCATGTCAGAACTGGTGTCAAAAGCAGAAAATGTTGGAGAACGATCTACTGTTGGAGCTTTCGAGGGCTCCCTCTGTCGATGGTTCAATACCCAATCTTTCACTGCTTGCAAATCCTCATTATCAATATCGTCATGCTCCTTCCATGCGGCATGAGCTCGCGCCGCTCGTAACAATGTCAAATCAGCACGTACACCTTCTACATTCGCGTGATAACATATCCCAGCTGCCTTGTTCGTGACTTCATCTGTAAATTCAATATCCGTCAAACGCTTGCGGGCCTGCTTTAATCGCTCCCGTAATGTATTCTGTTCGGCCTGGAATCGAGCAATAAACGCTACCGGGTCGTGATCGAAAGCTAATCGAACCTTGACAATGCGTTGACGTACAGAAGGCTCAATTTGGCTAGGCAATTGCAGATAAAGTCCAAATCGGTCTAGCAACTGCGGACGCAATTCCCCCTCTTCAGGATTCATGGTGCCAATCAGCACAAATCGCGTTGGATGCTGATGAGAGATACCGTCTCGCTCGATACGGTTAATACCACTAGCACATACGTCCAATAAAGCATCTACAAGATGATCTGCCAACAAGTTTACCTCGTCCACGTAGAGTACGCCATTATCAGCTGCTGCTAGTAAACCTGGCTTGAAGTCCACTCGGCCATCCTGTAATGCTACTTCTATATTCAACGATCCGATCAACTGTTCTTCACTAGCTGCTAGTGGCAGATCCACCAATCTGCCTCCATCTAGTAAATCTGCCAATCCCCGTGCTGCGGTGGATTTCGCGGTGCCTCGAGGTCCATCAATCAACACACCCCCGATTAGCGGATCAATCGCACCGAGCAACAAGGCGGTTTGCAAGGATTTCTGCCCCTCCAGGGCACTAAAGGGAAAATGGTTTTCCTTGAACTGATTCATGGTAAGTCTCTTCTGTATGTTGGCCTGTATATTACTCATCGAAAAATGTCTAACCTTCCATCTGTTGTTCATTGCTGAGTAAGTACTCTTCTATCCTCTTCTGATGATCCATTGGCTGCTGCCAAAGCCCGCGTTGAATGGCTTCGAGTAGCCGCTCACAAATATCATGCAGTGCTGCGGGATTATGTTGCTGCAAGAATGCACGACGATCTGCATTGTGCAGGTAAGCATCTGCGAGTTGTGCATACTGATCATCGCGTACCACTCGTGCAGTGGCATCATAGGCAAATAAATAGTCCACAGTGGCTGCCATTTCAAAAGCCCCCTTATACCCGTGGCGTTTGACACCATCGATCCATTTTGGATTGGTCACCCGAGAACGCATTACGCGACTGATCTCTAATTCTAGACTACGTACTTTTGGTGCCTGCGGATTGCTATGATCCCCAAAGTAGATGGTCGGTTGTTGTCCCCCATAGTGCCGTATAGCAGCAGCCATACCACCTTGGAACTGATAGTAGTCATCGGAATCAAGTAAATCATGCTCTCGGTTATCTTGGTTTTGTACTACCAGTTCCACTTGGGAGAGGCGTGCACTGAAACAATCCCGAGCATCTTCACCATAGCTCTCTTGGCTATAGGCATAACCACCCCAATTGCGATATGCCCGCGCGAGGTCTTGATCATCTTTCCATTTCCCACTGTCAATCAAGCCCTGAAGCCCTGCACCGTATGCCCCAGGCTTAGCGCCAAAAATACGGTAGCCAGCCAGTTGTCTGGCTTGATCTATTTCATATCCTTGCTCCACCAGGGATTTTGTTTCACGTTGAATCCGATCGCGAATCGGATTCATTTCTGCAGGTTCATCTAGTTTAGCAACGGCCTGTACCGCCCCATCAAACAGATGGATAAGCCCTTGGAATGCATCGCGGAAAAAACCGGAGACCCGCAATGTCACATCTATTCTTGGGCGATCAAGAAATCCCAAAGTCAAAATCTCAAAATCTGTAACTCGATAGCTCCCCTCTGCCCATTTCGGCTTTACACCAATTAGAGCGAAAGCTTGGGCAATGTCATCGCCGCCGGTACGCATGGTGGAGGTACCCCAAACTGACAAACCGATCGCACTGGGATAGTTGCCCTCCTCCAGTAAGTATTTTTCTACTAGCAATTCCGCCGAGCGCCAACCAAGGGTCCAGCTAGCATGAGTGGGAATAGCTCGAGTATCAACCGAGAAAAAGTTCTTTCCAGTCGGCAAGACATCGGGACGACCTCGTGACGGCGCACCACTAGGACCGGGGGGTACAAAACGTCCGCTGAGACCTTGCATCAATTGATAGATTTCCTGTTCACCGCAAGCTGTCAGTCTCGGCTGCAAATCATCATAAACGCGGGCCATCACTAAGGCAGTAGCAAGAAGTCCCTCTTTTCGCAATGTATTCGGAGAGACTTGTTGCTGCAAGATATGCAACGCCATCCATTCAAGTCGCTCGCGGGTATCACCATGGTTTCGCCAGGGCTCCTCGCTCAGTTTTTGTAGGCAATCCGGACGTGCTCCCTGCCAGCTTTGTTGCCAGTCGGCATCCAAAGGATCAAATTTCTCATCATCTTCAGTATCACCTTTGTACAGCAAATCTTCCGCTAAGGCACGAATCAAACTGTTGTCTCTTCCTTCCCCTCGATTCACTGGATAGCGTGCTAATGCTACCAAGGTATCGCTAGCTAGTTGCCCTTCTGGGGAATGACCAAATATATGCAATCCATTACGGATTTGACTTTCTTTCAATTCGCATAGATAAGCATCCGTACAGTTCAGCAATTGCATTTCTTCAACTTCGTTCTGTGGTCGTGAAATATCCAGATCACGGTGCAGATCCTGCTTCAAAATGCACTCAAGAATATCCTTGCGCAAAAGACTTTCACGTTGAGAATCAAGGGTCCGAGCCTCGTAAAACTCATCTAACAATCTCTCTAGATCTTGTAGTTGGCCATAGTTCTCTGCACGTGTCAATGGTGGCATCAGGTGATCAACTATTACCGCCTGAATACGACGTTTGGCTTGGGTTCCCTCACCCGGATCATTGACAATAAATGGGTAAAGATGAGGCATGGGGCCAAATATCAGATCTGGCCAGCATTTCTCACTCAATGCCACACTCTTACCGGGCAGCCATTCAAGGCTACCATGCTTACCAACATGCACAATAGCATCACATTGGAAGTTATCGCATAGCCAGCAATAGAAAGCTAAGTAGCTGTGGGGCGGAATCAAATCTGGATCATGATAACTGGCCTTTGGGTCAAGATGGTAGCCTCTAGCCGGCTGGATACCAATGAATAGTTGACCGCAGCGAAGACCAGAGATCATGAAGCGATTCTGTCGCATCATTGGATCACGTTCCGGTGGCCCCCAGCGGGCATTGACCGCTTCACAGCTTACTTTCGGCAGTTGCTCAAAGAAATTCATATAATCAGCCATCGCTAAACTTTGGAACGCTGGACGCATCGCCCAATAGTCAGAATCGTTGGTGACCCCCTGCTGCAATGTCCGCATCAGCGAATCACCATCATGCGGCAGGTTCTTGATCAAATAGCCTTGTTGTTTCAGTGCATGCAGTATCGCGATGATCGAAGCTGGCGTATCTAGCCCAACTCCATTCCCTAGCCGACCCTCACGGGTCGGGTAGTTAGCAAGAATGAGAGCCAGCCGTTTCTCTTTATTGACCTTGGTCCGTAGTCGGCACAAGCGAGCGGCCAACTTTACAACATAAGCAATGCGCTCACGATGCGGTTGATACTGTATTACATCAGTCTGGGTTTGATTGCAGTGATAGTTTAATCCTTTGAAG
The DNA here is from genome assembly GCA_026708585.1 of Gammaproteobacteria bacterium. Taxonomy (GTDB): domain Bacteria; phylum Pseudomonadota; class Gammaproteobacteria; order Arenicellales; family Poriferihabitantaceae; genus Poriferihabitans. The sequence goes on along the minus strand of JAPOUQ010000064.1, from coordinate 7,140 downwards.
CTGATCGCACGACTGACAATGCGCCCATCCACTTCCGGCAGAGCCACATGCATGGCAATATCGCGAGGACGTAGGCCTCGGGCATCCGCCTCCCACCGCTGTCGATTGTCGCCGCTCATAATCAACTGCAACACCGGCAAGTCACCCACAAGTGCCTGTTGTGGTTTACCTTCTGAATCTACCGACGAGAGCGCAAACGCGGTGGTGTTCAACACCAGTTGGGCATTGTATTCACGACAAAGCTGTCGCAAAGTTATAAGGCAGAGATCGTCTTTCAGTGAACTCAGAGCCACCGGCAGAGGATTGAATCCCTGTTGCAATAATTCGTCACACAAAGCATGGAAGGCCTCGGTATTTCCAGCCTGCAAGTGTGAACGATAAAAGACAATCGCTATGGTTATATTCGTATCGTGCCAATCTTTCTGCCAGTCATCAACGGTAGCCAAGGATTTATGCGGATGAAAGATAGTTATTGCTGGTATTGGCTTCGGTGGAAGTACAGAGATATCTCGACCGAAAAACTGTTGTGCTAGATATCGATACAGTTGTTGTGCATTATCGGGACCTCCTTCACGCAGGAACCGCCAGCACTGGCGGCATATGTCCATTGATACGGTGCTTTTGTGCAAAAGATTGGGATCTTCTGTATTGTCCCCGGAAAACATAAGTAAATTAATTCCGCTACTGCGACACAACTCGACAATACGCTCAGTACCATAGGGCCAGTAACTTTCTCCACCTAGATGATCAATGACAATTACTTTGGCGTGTTGCAATACTTGATCAATATACAAATCAATCGAGGCATGCTGTCGAAGGTGTAAGTAGTTGGCTAAACGCACTTCAGGATAGTCCTGCAAAATGGAGTCTCCACTTACACGTGGATGCTGTGCAGCAAGTAGGGCTAGGGTGGTATCAGCGGCACTGAGTATTACCAAATCCGCGGGGGTCTGGTCCAGACGCATGATAATCGAGTCATCTTCGACAAAACCACCTGGTTGTGCGACTAGCATATGCATTTATAATTCTCAGAGGTTCAACTCAGTTTCTAGCCATTTCTGAATATCGTCAGAATGTAGGTCCTTGCCGATCATCACCAGACGAGTGTAGGGGGTTGAACCAGTTGGCCAGTGACAGTCAAAATAACTGTCGAAACGGGTACCGACACCGTGTACCACTAAACGCATGAGCTTGTCCGGTATGGCAACGAAACCTTTGATACGGTATAAGGTCTTCTCTTTTACCAACTGCTCCAGAGCCGCAAATAGAGGCGCTTTCTCCACTGCTGCTAGTTCGATCACGATTGAATCGAACTGGTCATGAGCATGATCCTCATGGGAACCATGATCATCCTGTTCATGTACCTGATCGTGATGACTTTTGCGTAGATGAATATTCTCCTCAGATGCACTATTCAGCCCCAATAGCAAATTCATGTCAATACCGTCTCTTGTACTTCGGACGATTTTTACCTGATCCGGTAGCTGTTTTTTGACTGTGTCTGTAACTGTATTGGTCATCGCTTCATCAACCAGATCGGTTTTGCTCAGTATGACCAAGTCGGCAGCACTGAGCTGATCTTCAAACAATTCATGCAATGAAGATTGGTGATCCAAATTGTCATCGGAAATTCGTTGCTCCTGCACTGCTTCTGGATTGGCAGCAAATCGCTTCTCTGCTACCGCTGGGGTATCCACCATGCATATCACTGCATCCACAGTACAAGCATTTCTGATTTCCGGCCAACGAAAAGCCTGAACCAGTGGTCTAGGCAGAGCCAAACCAGAAGTTTCAATCAGAATATGGTCAATCTCATCGCGGTGCTCGATTAGTTTTTGCATCACTGGGTAAAACTCTTCTTGTACAGTGCAACAAAGACAACCATTGTTTAGCTCGTAGAGATTTCCGATTTCACCGCTCTCCCTCTCATAACAAAGTCTACAATCCTTGAGAATCTCAGCGTCAATACCGAGTTCGCCGAACTCGTTAACAATGACTGCAAAGCGCTTGCCTGCCGTATTTTGGAGAAGATTTCTCAATAATGTCGTCTTACCACTACCTAGAAAGCCGGTTATGACCGTTACAGAAATTTTTCGATAGCTCTTAGCATTCATAATCAGACACCTTTGCAAATAGTTCCGCAATACCAAAACGAAAGTCGGGCGATATATTTCCAGCTGAAAGGGATCTCCCCACTCTTATTTCGCCTTGGTTTGTGATAAATCGTGGCAAAATATGATCCAGCAAATCAATCTGACACCCTCCTGACCTACTCCAGACATCTGACATGCATTGACTTGGAAGAATCCTGATGTCCAATCTATGAATTCCGTTTAATCCAAACCACTGCTGGCTATGCCAGCTTAAAGGTTGGCAAACTCGACATACGAGATAAAAGAATTCGGATTGATGAACACAATTGACAATATTGTTATAAGCAGTCACGACCATCATCGATATTTCTCTTCGCTAGAGGACTCTGTACTGTAGCAGGACCAAGGTAATATATATGATTGCTGCTGGTGCTCGCCAACCATGGCCTGCACCTGATAAACTTGTTGTAAATTAACCGGAGTGAGAACCTGTCGCGGTATACCGCTGGCAACCGTGCGACCCTTATCCAGTAGCAAAAGTCGGTCACAGAAACGGCTGGCCAAAGTAAGATCGTGTAACACAACGATACCTGCCCTGCCATCACAACACAATCGGCGTAGCAATTCCATAACTTGCAACTGATGGAATGGATCAAGTACAGAAACCGGTTCATCGGCCAGCAACAAAGGTGTCTGTACCGCCAGAGCTCTCGCCAGTCTGACACGGGCGAACTCTCCGCCAGAGAGTTCCACTACGGGTCGATCATCCAGACTTCCTAGGCCGACCTGTTCAATAGCTATTTTAACCGCTTTCGAATCATGGTCCCGATGCATATTCCGATACCAGGTCGAGCGATGCGGAAGACGGCCTAACGCGACATAGTCGTGCACTTTGATTGGCCAACCCTTCTGAACAGACTGTTCTAGGTAAGCTATCAATCTGGCACGCTCGATAGCAGGGACCTGCTGCAAAGATCTACCCATGCAACGTATCTCACCACGATAAGGTAGTAATTGAGCCAAGGCTTTCATAAGTGTACTTTTGCCAGCACCATTTGGTCCGAGTAAACCCAGCAATTCCCCCTTGCATAAACATAGCGATATGCCTCTGAGGATTTTGCGTTTTTGCAGCTCTACATAGACGTTGTCAGCACTCAACAGAGGTTTCACACTCATGGTACCCTCCACTTCTGTTGTAATACCAGAAAGAGAAAAAACGGTGCACCAATCAATGCGGTAACAACACCAAGCATAATTTCCTGCGTGCTGCTGAGTAAACGCAGAGCAATATCGGCAGCTAACAACAGCACTGCGCCGCCCAGCGCACTACTTAGCAACAACCGAGATGGATGATAATCTACCCAACGACGCAACAAGTGAGGCACAACCAGCCCAACAAAACCAATTGTTCCGGTCACGGCAACACAAGAACCAACCGAGAGAGCGGTACCAACTATGATTTGTCGCTGTAACTCGGGTAGATTCACCCCCAGACTCTGTGCCTCGGCCTCGCCCAAGGTTAATGCATCTAGCTTAGCCCCACAACTCATCAGCAATATAAGACCAATCAGAACAAAGGGGAAACATAGTTGAATATCGTTGAAGCTTCGATAGTTTAGTGATCCCAAAAGCCAAAGTACCATATCCTGCACATCGGCCGGACTAGGTGCTAGGTTCAATGCCAGTGAAGTGAGTGCAGCGGCTAAAGATGATAGCGCGATCCCACTGAGGATCAAGGTTAGGTTACCAGCATGGTGACGCCCGATCCAGCATAGCAAAAGGGTCGCAAGAGCAGCGCCAGTCATAGCCATGGTCGGCAACAACCAGATACTCAATGTACTAAGACCGAAGTAAAGACAGATTACCGCGCCGAGTCCAGCACATGAAGAAACGCCGATTAAACCGGGTTCGGCAAGTGGATTACGCAGTAGTCCCTGTAATGCAGCCCCAGAAATTCCTAATGAGCCACCCACCAGTATTGCCAATAATAATCGAGGCAAACGCAACTCAATGAGAATCATGTTATGACGCAATGTCTGGTTGGAGTCTTGACTATGCACCAAGGCGTTGATCAACTCACTGGTCGATATCGATACGGGTCCGATTCGCAACGAAACTAGTGTCAGTAATAGTAACAAGATGACCAACCCGGAATTTAGCCAGGGATAGCGTCGATAAACTGTCTGACCTTTCACTGATCCTTGCCATTTGCCAAAATCATCACTATCATTTGTTCGGCAAGATATTCTGCGGCGTCGATAATCTGCCAGTCAGCGCAATAGCCTGTGTCGGAAGGTAGTATTAGGACCGGATGCTGATCTAATAATTCTTGAAGTAATGGATGACGCGATAGTCTGCTCTTGCCATGCGTATTGTCACGAACATGGCCAGTGAGAAGAAAATAATCTGGCGGATACATGACGATGTTTTCCAGTGCCAGTTGGCCCCAACCCTTGAGCCCCAGTGTAGAGGCATGATTTCGAAAACCCAACGCCTCAATGATCATATCGATGTATGTACCCTCTCCGCTACTACCACCATTGGGCCGTAGATAGAGAAGACTCTTCTCAGGTTTGCCCAACATACTCTCGGACTCCCGCAATGCTTGGAGGCGACGTTGCACCTCCAAAATCAGAGTGTGGCCACGTTCCGTACGCCCAACCTGATCAGCTAGCCACTGGGTATTAACGAAAACTTCCTGCCAACTATTGGAGAGGGGAACTACGATCACGCGAATATCTAACATGTCGAACTGTTGTTGCTGAGGATGATTTTTCCAACGTCGGGAAGCCAACACAATATTCGGTTTAAACTGGATAATCTCTTCGCTACTACCACGATTAGCGGGGTAGGCTTGTGCACTCACGGCATAGCGAGACCGCTTGGGATCCTGGCTTTTGTAACTAAGCGAGATAATTTGTTCAGGTGCTGCCAAACTTAGTGCCAGTTGGTCGGCACAAAGGTGAGTCGAGACGATAGTCGGTAACCTATCAGTCTGTCCGGCAGCGGCACCTACACTTAGAAGACAACACAGCAAACTGATTTGCAACAAACCTCTCGGCATTAGAAATCTACACCGGCTTGGGCTTTCACGCCGTCTTGAAATGCGTGTTTGACCGCAGCAATCTCGCTGACGGTATCAGCAACTGCGATCAGCTCTGGTTTCGCTCCACGACCAGTGATAATCACATTCTGTCTCGCTGCGCGCTGGTGGATCGCTTGTATCACATCGGTTATGTCCAAATACTCATACGTAAACATATAGGTCAGTTCGTCTAAGACTACTAACTGAATTTCTGGGTCTGATAGCATACGTTTAGCCTGAATCCAAGTCTCCTCGGCAGCGGATTTATCCTTTTCCCAGTCCTGAGTGTCCCAGGTAAATCCGGTGGACATAGCATGGTAGGAAAGCTGTGGATGCTGCTGCGCCAAATAGATGACTTCACCAGTTGCTTGAGTGCCCTTGATAAATTGGATGATACCAACTCGCATTCCGTGCCCCAGTGCACGAAATGCGGTACCAAAAGCTGAGGTCGTTTTGCCCTTGCCATCGCCTGTGATCAAAATCAATACCCCTCGTTCTTGCTGTGCATGAGCTATCTGATCATCAACCATCAACTTTTTACGCTGCATGGTAACATTGTGTTTGTGTTTATCTACATAGTTCATCAGTACTATCCAACATTAGCCTGTTCATCACATGTATATCAAAACCATTTTGGTTTAGTTTCGTCGGTAATTCGGTGCTGGTCAGTCAAATCCACACAAATACTTATTCTTCATAACACTTGGGGGACCGAGTTGAGTCAGATTATATTCATATTGCTCTGCTGTTGTGCAAACACAAATCAAGTTATCCGGAGTGGTCTATCAGCCAATTCAATCCCGAGTCCTAATGCGAAGTAAATTGACTCGTTCAAAATAGATAAGTTGGCAATGTCAGAATTGATGGCCACCATTATGGTAAACCCGACAAGATAGCTGATAACAGTTATTTATCACCAACCACGGAGAATGACGAGTTTTGTTGCAATGTATGAAGACCCAACCCGTAAATAAAAGGATTTTCCGGTTTCGTATCAATTTCACATCATAACCGGCAAGGAAGAGAAAGCATTACTGGAAATACTAAATGTCGGCACCTCAGCAGGTGGAGCACGAGCAAAGGCCGTAATTGCCTACAACCCGAAAACCCAGGAAGTTCGATCAGGGGAACTGAATCTGCCGACAAACTTTGAGCATTGGCTGATCAAGTTTGACGGAGTTGCCTTCAGTGGAAATTGGGGGGTGGCTGATCCCTCAGGATATGGAAAATTGGAGTATAGCTATTATCAGGTCGCAAAAGCATGCGGCATCACGATGATGAAAAGTCAATTATTCAGCGAAAATGGTCGCAATCATTTCATGACCAGACGTTTTGACCGCATGGACAGTGGCAAAATTTTTGTTCAGACTTTCGCTGCTCTATCGCATTTCGATTATTTCGAGAGTGATGTTTATTCTTATGAACAGCTCTTCATGACTATGCGCGAGCTTGAGATATCGCAAGCCGACATTGAGGAGCAATTTCGCCGAGTTGTTTTCAATCTAGTCGGATGCAATCGAGACGATCATGTCAAGAATTTTGGCTTCATGATGGACCGCAGGGGTAATTGGCATATCACTCCAGCCTATGACTTATGCCATGCCGAAGGGAGCGATTTCACCCGATTTCACCAGCTGAGTATCAATGGCAAGACAAGTGATCATACATTGGAAGATGTAAAGCATCTTGCGAGATACGCTCGACTGCCGAGAAATCGAGAGAAAATCGTTCTTGAACAAACAGTCGATGCATTTTCAAACTGGTACCAACTTGCGAAAGAACTGGACATACCTAGGCCCTTACAAAATTATGTACGACACACATTGCGTTTGAAATGGACATAAAAAACCCCGCTCATTGGCGGGGTAGGTAAATGCCTGGCAGTGTCCTACTTTCACATGGGGAGGCCCCATACTATCATCGGCGCAAAACGTTTTCACTTCTGAGTTCGGAATGGAATCA
>JAPOUQ010000039.1 GCA_026708585.1 Gammaproteobacteria bacterium | reverse complement strand
TGGCGGCGAAAGCAACTCAAAAAGTGAGCGTACGTCAGATAGGAGATTTTGTTGCCGGGAGAACAAAAATAGTGGTTCGTGAGACTCGAAAACTTTACGGAATCAAAAAACATAAATTGCAAACGCAGTACTTCGAGAAATTAGAATTTCAGTAAACTATCATGGAATAATAGCAATGTAAGAGGGACAACTTTCTGTTTCGCTATTGAGTTCTGGGCATATTATCCGGAGTTGGGATTTTTTCCAGTTTCTTTGCAAGGGTTTCACCCAGATATCCTTGTTCGGTTTATCAGCACGCTTAACGGTCATAACAGCCGAGTCTCTGGGTCACGCCCAAATGGATCCATCCAGAAGCGCGCTAATCAAACCACAGACAAATTTGAACGAAAATTGCGAATCCATCCCCCAAAATGATAAGTTATTTTTCGCCAACTCTAATACCAACTCAAATGAAAACATCGATTAAATCAAATAACGAAAATACGAAGGGAAAGTAGTTCCAATTTTCTCAAAGACATCCATAAACAGATCATCACCAAGCTTCTTACATTTGCACAAAACGAAGATACAGATCGGAATGCTAGATGAGCAGAACAAATAAACAACAAGCAAAAGATCGTATGGATGGAACAATCTACCAGAAGCTCAATTACAGACCGGAGAAAATTAACCCTCGGTTTGTTTATGCAATTCTAGGAATCACCAATTGGCCATTCCCAGACGGTTAGGTCAAGGCCAATACTGTTGACCGGTCTGAGGAATTCGCATCGAAAATCGTGTTCTGGAAATACGAACCTTCAAAATTAGTTTTCATTACGAGAGTCTTCTTGCAAACCATCAGATGGATACCGATAAGATCCAAACCGAAAAACCAGTGTGGCCACTGCTAGGATCAGGATTGCACAAGAGATGTAAATCAGAGGCAGCACCGGCAACTCCCCGATCGGTACTTCCTCAATTAAGTGATGATCCACCTGAATAATACCTACCAACATACGGGTAAGGGCGGTAATAGCCACATAGATTAGAAAACGTACGGGCATACGCTTGGTCTTGAAATAGATGCCAACCATAGCACCTAACTCCAGGTAGATAAACAGCAACAGGATATCCTCGATAGATGCTGAACGCTTGCTGGCCATTAAGTGTAGGAACTCAGTCCCGGCGGACCAGACCACCATGCTGCCGATCACGAACAGGGCGAAGAAGTGGAATGTATCCGTCAGTAAATTTCCAAGCAGGCGTACTGACTGACTAACTTTTGGTGATTTTTCGATCATATTGACTTGCACCTAAGGGTATTGAGAAAAACTATAGCATATTACTCGATCGCTATTCCCTAACCGCCAGCTCAAAACTCCAATGTCCCGTCCCATATTAGGGACTTCTAGCAGAGATTGACGGTCAGTGTTGTCCGTTCAATAACAGTAAGGCGGCTGTTATTCCGAATGAAACAGATGTTGAACCATATTTGAGCACCGAATACTTTGCTTATTTAACATGGTTTGATCTCCAAAATGCGTTCGTGACCATGACTGGGTAATTTATGGTTATTTTGATTGATCCTTCTCAACCTCACTAACCAAAATGAATACATGATTCGAATTGGATTTAGAAGGATTACTGGATAGTTCCTACCTACTAGAAAAAATCTTTCCATAGCGTAAAAAATAAGGTCATGACCAATCTGTATACAAGCGAACTTCAAAGGTTGTAATATAATCCGTCTAAATATGAAATATTCCAAAACTTGAAACATATAACATTTCAGTAAAAAGAACTGGATTATCAAGTATTGCGGGACTGACACCTTCGGCACGTTCGCTACTCGTTAATCACCAGAGTCTGTTTTTCTTAAGATGCTATTCAAGGCAAGTATGCGATCGTCCAAACATCACGCGAACTAAGATATTATTACAAGGAAAATAACCATCAACTATTTCACAAATGGATTATCAACGATTCGAAACACTACTTGTCCATTTGGAGAGTGACCATGTAATGGTTATCACTCTGAATCGCCCAGACTCGCTGAATGCCTTCAATAGTCAAATGTCTCGGGAACTGGTTGAGATTTTTGAAGAGATTGGCATGGATTCTGACACTCTTCGTTGCATCATATTGACCGGAAAGGGAGATCGTGCTTTTTGTGCAGGTGCAGATCTCAAAGAACGAAATAATATGTCGGATGAACAGTGGTCTTTGCAACACCGCATCTTTGAGAGAATGGTTAGAGCCATTCGAGACTGCCCTATTCCCACAATAGGAGCAATCAATGGATATGCGTATGGGGGCGGATGTGAAATCGCTGGACTACTTGATTTCCTATATGCCTCTCAGACAGCAAGTTTTGCCCTGCCCGAAACTACCCTTGGTATCATGCCCGGTGCTGGCGGGTCACAAACCCTGTCCCGAGCAGTGGGCGAGCGAAGAGCGAAAGAATTAATTTTTACAGCACAGTCTTTCTCAGCCGATGACGCTTACCACTGGGGACTTGTTAACCAAGTTTTACCTCCATCTGAGTTGGTACCCACTGCCCTCAAGACAGCCGAAACAATCGCCACTAATGCTCCATTTGCGGTGCAACGAGTGAAACAATCTATCCATAGGGGGATGCAAATGTCGCTCTCCGATGCGCTAATGTATGAAATAGAATCTTACTACCGTACCATACCCACAAGAGATCGAATGGAAGGTGTGCTAGCCTTTAACGAAAAGCGAAAACCAGTCTTTGAGGGACGATAAAAAATTTGCCAAGCACACATAAATTCTTGTTGACATATCTGGATATTCAACCACATGTAATATTGAAATTGATTTAATTGTTCATGACGGCTACTGCAGCTTCAAATGGACAGTGATTTGACCAATAATCGAATATAGCCGATTGAATAATTCCCATAATCGGCTCTGAAATAAACAGGGAAATAACAACCTACCCAATCTCCAGAATTCGCTAAAACACCCTACCCCGTCTTTCGGTCCTTTTTGGATAGCGCACTTTGATCGAATAGAGTAAACAATGCCTTGCGCCTAACTTACTCTCAATGCAGAGGTTGGAGTCCTATCAGTAAAGTCGGTATGTTTTCTCGTGAATTTGCGTTTTCTGGTGAACACAAATAAACATTTGGAGATTTCGAGTTATAGAAAGTTTATAAGCCTAATCCATACACATTCTAAACTTCCTATAACTTATCTTTGAATTCTCCAATGCTGAAAAATAAACGACTAGCTTTACCAGATTATTGCTGTTCAGCCTGCATTCCAAAGTAAGCATGCAAGCACTATCGATTTTTAGTAATAGAAAGTCTATGAGTATAATTCGTAAACTTTTTATAACTCCTATAACTTCTTGTGAATCCCTTAACGAACCCATTCGCACCGGGTGCTGGAACACCGCCACCAGAGCTTGCAGGACGAGATCATATCATTAGTGCAACCAATATCGCTATTCAGAGAAATATGGCTTGCCGACCTGCCCAAAGTCTCATGCTAGTCGGTCTTCGGGGCGTCGGAAAGACTGTGCTTCTTAATGAAATGATTCAAATTACCGAAAAGTACGGTGCAATATCCAGTTTCTTTGAAGTTGATACAAACGGTCCGCTTGCGCATACTGTTATCACCACCCTACGAACAGTCTTACTTAGGTTGGACAGTAGTGGAATCAGCGGTTCGGTGAAGCGTGGATTACGTGTTCTAAAAGGTTTTGCAGCTTCGGTTCGAATCCGCTACGGAGATTTTGATATTTCAATTCCTGATCTGGATATGGAAGTAGGAACTGCTGATAGCGGTGTTCTGTCAAAGGATCTAGCTGATTTGTTCGTTGTTGTTGGCGAGACCGCACGAGCAAAAAAGACATCAGTTGTAATCTTGATTGATGAGATTCATAATTTTCTTAAGGAAGAAATCGGACCTCTAATCATGGCGATTCACCACACAAATGGAAGGCAGTTGCCAATCTTGGTAATTGGAGCGGGATTACCTTCCATGATCAGACTATCCTCGGAGACCAAGTCGTATGCAGAACGTCTCTTTGAATATTGCGACGTCGGTCCACTCGATGAGACAGCAATCCGTCAAGCCTTGGTCGAACCTGCGAAAAGATTAAACGTTAATGACGAGGTTATTACTAGTGTGAAAGAACATACTAAAGGCTACCCTTATTTTCTTCCGGAATGGGGATATCAACTCTGGATGACGGCAGAGTGCTCACCCATCATGCGAAACGATCTTGTGATCGCTCAAGTTTCTGTCAAAGAACGGTTAGATAGGGGGTTTTTTCTATCTCGTTTGGAACGCATTACACATCCTGAACGTAGATACCTGCAGGCGATAGCCGGTCTCGGATCTGGACCTGACTATCGATCAGGTGGTATCGCTATGGCGATGGGTAAGAAAACCTCGCAATTAGGGGCAATCCGAGAGTCCCTGATTACAAAAGGTATGATCTATAGCCCTAGCTATGGATACGTTACCTTCACAGTACCCCAGTTTGATGACTTTCTGCGACGTACTGAACTCAAACAGCTATCCCCGTGGCGATAAAAATGAAGACGGTAAGTTTTGCCTTATCTTGTCCGCCTTGAGAAATACTACTTATATAGAGTTTCTGTCGTGTGGAAATTGATGCATGAGTTTTTGTAATCGGGAGCCATTGTTGTACTTCGGAATTCAGACTGAGCTTCACATTAAGAATCAGAGAATCCCCACTATTTTCTTAGACCATGATTGATCATCCAAAACCGGCTTGTCGCCGGGCAGTTCGGGACGCACTCGGATTCCCATCCATTATGCTTTGCGCAAGCATGATGGCTTTTGGATCGTTGGCGCAACAAAGTGGATACAGCCTGAGTATGGCACTTAGCCTTACCGCAGGAATTTGGGGATTACCCGGCCAAGTTGCCATGATTGAGTTTCATGCAGCCGGAGCTTCAATCCTATTTGCAGTTTTAGCTTCTTCGCTTGCAAATGCTCGATTTATGCCCATGGCAGTTTCGTTTCTACCCCTGATTCGGGAAGGAGTACGTCATTACGGCTGGATGTTTTTATTGGTTCAATTGCTTTCTCTCAACCCTTGGGCCGCAGGTCAACGAGTATTTCCAGGGATTATTCCTTCGGTACGAGTTTACTATTATGTGGTTTTTGCCATTGTGTGTTTGGTTGCTGGATTAACCGGTACTGCCATTGGTTATTTCGGAATTGGAAATATCGGTCGGCCAGCAGCCTTGGGGTTACTGTTTTTGAACCCGTTGTTCTTCTCTGTCATGATTGCAGGAACTCGAATGCGGCCTGCGATCATTGCAATTCTAATTGGCGTTCCATTAGGTCCAATTTTTCACTATTTATCCTCGGATTGGGGTTTGCTAGCAGCTGGATTATTTGGTGGATCTTTTGCATTTTGGATTCATCGTAAAACCGAGAAGAAAGCCTGATGGATACATCAACTACACTTTGGATTTTGGTCATTGCATCCATTCTTGCAACCTATCTGTGGCGATTTCTGGGCACCCTATTTTCCAAGCGAATCGATCCGGATGGAGCATTATTCCAGTGGGTCACATGTGTATCCTATTGTATGTTGGCTGGACTGATCTCTAGAATGATTCTAGTGCCTGTAGGTAACCTGATTGAAGTTCCACTCTGGATTCGTTTGGTCGGTGTGATGGTCGGACTTGCTGTATTCTTTATCGCAGGACGAATTATGCTGGTTGCTGTAGGTTCGGGCTTGGCTGTGTTCATTGGACTTACCGCAATTCTCAATATCTAAAGAACTTCTTCCGTTTGTGCAAGGTTTGACTAACAATACATAATAGAAAAGTATGCATTTTCTTTGACTGGAATCTTCCGCACTATTGCAGCATTCTTTGTAGTGTTGTCGATCAGCAGCTCTTAACCGATAACAATTCATCAACTCTTAAGTACAATCACAATATCCATCACATTGGTACCCGTCGGCCCGCTCAAGAACAATCCCCCCACCCGTTCAAGATATCTCCCTGCATCCGCCGCAACCAATGCTGCATCTGCCCCCGAATCTCTCTCATATGTGGACCCGTCAACCATTCCCCCTGCTGCATTCGTTGGACCATCCGTGCCATCTGTACCTGCGGCAATCAGATGAATATCACTCCGCCCACGGATCGATTTTGCAACGGAAAGTGCAAAATGCTGCATGCGCCCTCCTCTACCCGGATTTTCCGGTAAGACTACAGTCGGCTCACCTCCAAAGATATACACACCACTAGGGCCACTGAGAATAATTTTCGAGATTCTGTTCACCACTTCATCAATTGCACCATGCAGCAATTCTTCATTCATAACAACCGGCAAACCTCGCTTGTTTGCAAATTGCTCACAGATATTGCGGGCTATTGAATTAGAAGCAATCACCTTGCTTGAGAAATTTGACACAGCAGGAATAAGTTGATTTTTTCTCATGCCCATCCCCGCATCCGCAAGCAATTCCTCAATTTCTACAGGAATCTCAGACTCAATCAATTGTGATGGAGAAGTGCAACCTATCCCAGAACCAATAACAGCCGTATCATCATGAGGAACATCAGAAATCAATAACACATGAGCGGACTTGCTTTTGCAAAGAGCCAATAGCTTACCGCCTTTGATCAGGGAGATTCGAGTCCTCACCGAATTAATTTGATTAATATCCAACCCATTCGCGAGCATCGCATCAGTTAATGTCTTCAAAAATTCCAGCCCAAGTCCTTCCGATAAGACTTCAAGCAAAGATGATGCGCCACCCGAAACTAGCATCAAAAAGGTTTGACTTGGTAATATCGACTCTACATAGTTCATCGCTAAGATACCAGCTTTCATGCTATTTAGATCCGGTACTGGATGTGCAGACTCCATGATTTGAAAACGTTGGTCTTCAACAATCTGTTGATCTGTATGACCGTATTTAGTAATCACCAAACATTGTGCATTCGAGGATATAAAATCAATTGCGCCCTGACACATTGATGAAGCAGCCTTACCAACAGCGAGCAAACGGTCGATACGCTGAGGTCCATACTCGAACAACGCCTGATTTACGGCATGTTCACCCCTGACACTTGCAACTCCCTCACCCCAGCAATTCTTGAGAACTTTCTTGGGATCAATTTGATTTAAATTAAGATCCGTACTCATATGCTTGTTTGTTTATCTGTTGGTTTGTATAGGAAATTGAAAAGAGGCAATAGTATCAAAATCAGCACAACCCCGACCCATTGTATAGATGCCAGCGATTCTGACAGCACAACAGCGGCCAAGACCAACGAAACGACCGGCTCAAAATTAAAAATAAATGCTACGCGTGGCGCTGATAATCTAGCCAATGCGGCAAAGTGAGTCAGAATGGCAATGATATAACTCAACGTCGCACCAAGCAGACACAGCAAGGAAAGTAATGCACTCGGCATGCTGAATTGGCCGATTACCAAAAATAGAACCAGAATAAGACCTGTCAAGTTGATCCAAAAAGCTAGAACCAAAGGATGAATTACGGGCGCAATATCACCACCTTTTACAAAGGTGTATGCGGCACCACAAGCAGCCAAACATGCAAGCATAATTCCTGTATGTTCGCCTTTCAGGTCATTGCCGCCAAGTAAGAGAGCGATCCCGATAAAGGCGAGAAAAAAGGCCCCAATATTGATTATTGACACCCTCATCCGTCCAGTAATCAAACAAATGAGCATCACAATTATCGGGAATAAAAATAAAAGAAGCACTGCTAAGCTAACGGAAATGCTCTCAACAGATTTTAGATACAAAACCATAGTCCCTGAAAAAACTACAGACAAAATAATCACCTGTAATCGGACTTTTTTGATCGGCTTAACGGATTTTTGAGTGAGTTTCAGGATGCAAGCAACTACCACTGTCGCTACAAGATACCGCCAAAACACCAAGGTCATTGCATTACCACCACCCTCATAAAATATCTTTGCTTGCGTGGTCACTGAGCCATAGGTAAAGGCCGATGCAAGTGTAAATAGGATGCCGGATATTTGATTACGATCGAGATTAGTCATAGCTCATGCAAAAGACCAATAGTGCTCTGAATAGCAGTCATAACTAATAACATCTCCTCGTTAATGATTCAGAGGATGACGAGAATTCGAGAGGAGCCACAAGCATTCTGAGCTAGGTGCATCGACTAATCGATTTCGCCTGTTCCCTTAATTGAAATTTCTGAATCTTGCCCGTTGACGTCTTGGGTAGATCCTGAAAAATGATGATTCGAGGCGCCTTGTATCTGGCTATTTGGCTTTTGCAGAAATCGATCAGTTCTTGCTCACTGATAGCAGAATCAGCAACCAATTCAACAAATGCACAAGGTACTTCCCCCCATTTTTCATCGGGATAGGCAACCACAGCAGCAGCAATCACATCGGCATGTGCATATAAACAATTCTCAACCTCGATCGAAGAGATATTTTCACCTCCAGAAATAATGATATCTTTTGATCGATCTTTAAGCTGAATATACTGATCATCATGCATCACTCCAAGGTCACCTGAATGAAACCACCCCCCAGCAAAGGCTTGTTGTGTCGCATCCGGATCATCAAGATAACCTTTCATGACTATATTTCCACGAAACATTGTCTCACCCAACTCCTGTCCGTCGCTAGCGACGGCATCGAGAGTTTCGGGTTTTAGAATTTTTAGATCTTCAAGTACGGGATATCTAACACCTTGTCTGGATTTCTTTTCAATCTTTTGTTGATCGTCTAATTTATCCCACTCATTTTTCCAAGCACAAATCACTGCCGGACCATAGGTTTCAGTCAAACCATACACATGGGTAACCGAAAATCCTGCCGATTCCATTGACTGCAAAACAGCAGAAGGGGGAGGTGCGGCCGCCGTCATCATATTCACCTGATGAGAGAACGTCCGTTTTTCATCCTCTTGAGCATTAATGACCATACCCATTACAACTGGAGCACCACAAAAATGGGTAACTCCATGATCAACAATTGCATCGAAAATACTTTTGGAATGAATTTGTCTCAGACAAATATTCACACCAGCAACAGCAGCCATGGTCCACGGGAAACACCAACCATTACAATGAAACATCGGCAAGGTCCATAAGTACACAGGATGATGCGGCATTTCCCATGCAACAATGTTGCCAAGTGCATTTAGGTAGGCACCCCTGTAATGATAAACCACCCCTTTCGGATTGCCAGTGGTACCGGAGGTATAGTTGAGTGATATCGCATCCCATTCGTCCTCCGGCAATTCCTTGAGTTCATGATTTGGATCACCCGAGCTCAGAAATTCCTCATAGTTGAGAGCCCCATCTAATGATATTCCAATATCCGAAGAAGGAACTTCGATAACAGTCAGTTCTCGGTTCAACTTTGATAATGCCTCTTTAGCCGAGGGCATGCATTCCGTATCAACAATAAATACTTCGGAACGTGCATGTTCAATGATGTATGCAATCTCCCTAGGACTGAGACGTGTATTGATCGCATTTAAGACTCCACCCGATAACGGAATGCCAAAATGGGCTTCAAAAATTGACAATGAGTTTGGCGCAATAATAGAAACAGTCTGATTTTTCGACACACCAAGATTGATTAGTGCTGAGGCTAACTTGCGAACACGCTCATTCACTTCTCTCCATGTCTTTTGGGTATCTCCATCAATCACAGCAAGATAGTCTGGATAAGTCCGAGCGGTTCGAGTCAGAAAAGATACAGGGGTAAGCGGTGTATAGTTTGCTTCACACTTATCCAAATTGAATAAGTATGGATTGTTGTTCTTCATGGAAATGTTATCTCAGTTGTGTTGAAATTAGCTTTCTCTGATAAGACTGGTAATTATTCTGATTTGAAGGTTTTGATTATGACTGATACTAATGAAATTCGAAGGATTTTTCTGGAGATACAAACAGTGGCAATGGTTGGACTTTCTGCAAACTGGTATCGACCGAGTTACTTTGCAGCCAAATATCTGATTGATCATGGGTATCGTGTAATTCCGGTCAATCCAAATTATAAGGAGATTCTAGGTGAAGTTTGCTATCCCGATCTTGCATCAATCCCTGAAAAGGTTGATGTAGTCGACCTTTTTCAAAGAGCGGAAAAAACGCCTGACTTAGCCCGACAAGCTATTCAGATTGGCGCCAAAGTTGTTTGGCTCCAACTCGGTATCGTCAATGAAGAAGCCGAAGGAATTGTATATAAGGCAGGACTTAAATATGTCGATGATCGATGCATGAAGATAGAACATAGTCGAATTTTTGGTGGCCTCAACTTTGTTGGTGTCAATACTGGCATTATTTCTTCTACCCGCAATAAAACGATCACGAACTGAGGATGAATCATGAGCGATCATAAATATGATTTCGAAACTCTATGCCTACATGCAGGAACACTACCTGATCCTGCAACCGGTTCTCGGGCGACTCCAATTTATCAAACAGCTTCATACCTGTTTGACAATGCGGATCATGCAGCCAGTCTATTCAACTTGCAAACATTTGGAAATATTTATACTCGACTCATGAATCCGACCACAGCGATGTTCGAAGAGCGAATGGCAGCTCTTGAAGGTGGTCGTGCTGCAGTCGCTGCAAGCACCGGCATGGCTGCACAAATGACTGCCTTACTTACGATATTAAAAGAGGGTGATGAGATTGTTTCGTCAAGCACTTTGTATGGGGGTACCGTCACCCAATTTGCTTTGACCTTCAAACGCATGGGAATAAAGGCAGTATTTGTCGATTCAGATGATCCTGAAAATTATCGTAAGGCAATTACCTCACAGACGAGGGCTCTGTTTGGTGAGATCATCGGCAACCCGAACAATAATGTCCTAGATATCGAACCCATTGCAGCAATTGCTAATGAATACGGTATTCCATTGGTCATTGATAATACTATTGCTTCTCCCTTTTTGTGCCAGCCTATCGAATTTGGTGCAGATTTAGTAGTTCACTCAGCCACAAAATTCATCTGCGGACATGGAACATCCATGGGGGGAGTGGTGGTTGAGTCTGGCAAGTTTGATTGGGGCAATGGAAATTTTCCAGACATGACGGAGCCTTCGCAGGGTTATCATGGAATTCGCTTCTGGGAGACCTTCGGTGATTTTGGATATACCATGAAAGCCCGTTGCGAAACCCTTCGCACCTTGGGCCCGACCCTCAGTCCATTCAATGCATTCATGATGCTACAGGGTCTTGAGACCCTGCCGATTCGCATGGAAAGACATGTGCAAAATACTGAAACATTGATTGCATATCTCAAGCAACACAAACTTGTAACTTGGGTGAAATATGCTGGAGATCCAGACAGCCCCTTTTATTCACTATCCGAAAAATACTTGCCCAAAGGTGCAGGGTCTGTATTTACATTCGGTATTCGAGGTGGACAAGCTGCAGGTGCAAAATTTATTGAAAATGTCAATTTTCTAAGCCATCTTGTTAACATTGGTGATGCAAAAACTCTGGTGATTCATCCGGCTTCAACCACCCATCGACAACTCAATGAAGAGGAACAGATTGCAGCGGGTATCACGCCAGATATGATACGAATTTCAGTTGGTATTGAATCGATCAATGACATCATCTGGGATATTGATCAGGCTCTTGCTAAATCACAACAAAAGTAAACCGTCAGTTTTGCAGAAGAAGAGATGAAAGAACATCAGGCAAATCGCACATAAATGAAGAAATTCGCAGGATATCCGTCTTGGAACCTCGTAAAGTTTGTATGAAGGGATTTTGAGTGGAGGCCCAGCTAGATGTTTTGCAGCCTTCTAGTGTCTGGTTGTACCGCCAGTCATAAATCAAAATTACATTCAACTTATTGCAATATATTCACTACATGAACGAAGAACTTGTTGACACGGTATCTGGCTCAATTCTTTATGGGTTTAGTCGCCATTTCAAACGTTTCAAGGAAATTACCCAGCAAGCTAAGGGACGCTTTGAAAAAGCCGACTGGGACGGAGAAGGTTTTGCCCAAAAGAGCCGAATTTTCCTATATGACGAAAGAGTATCAGAAACTGTCGAATATATCCGAGAGAGAATTGATGTTGCAGCAACCGATAAGGTTATATGGCAGGATATCAAACGGCAATACATGTGGAAATTGTATGACCATAGTCAACCAGAACTTGCAGAGAGTTTTTATAACTCAGTATTTTGCCGACTATTTGATCGGGAATACTTCAATAATCAACATATCTTTGTCAAGCCTGGCACAGCAGTAGATTTTCTCGATATGGAAGATCCTAGTTATGTTTCTTGGTATCCCACAGATTCATGCATGGAGGATTGCTTTCGAAATATTCTGAAATCATTCGAGTTGCAAATTGAATGGCAAGATATAGAACGCGATATTGATTTCATTATTGAGTCAATTTCTCCTTTAATTGAGACAAACTCACGATCTTTACCCTATCTTCACTTTGAAGTCATTTCATCACTGTTTTATCGAAACAAGGCAGCCTATCTTGTGGGACGGGCGGTAGTGAACCAATCGAGAATTCCATTTGTTATTCCCTTGTTACTGGACGATTCGAAAAAACTGTATGTGGATGCTGTCCTAACCGATAGTCTAGATATAGCCTTGATTTTCAGTTTCACCCGTTCCTACTTTATGGTCAATACAGAAGTTCCTTCAGCCTTGGTGACGTTCCTATCAACCATGCTACCCACAAGAAGTTATGCGGACATATATACTTCGATCGGATTTCAGAAACAAGGCAAGACCCTTTTCTACAGAGAGTTTTTGCATCATCTTCAACACTCTAGTGATAAACTGATTATCGCACCAGGCATCAAGGGTATGGTCATGACCGTTTTTACCCTTCCCTCTTATCCATTTGTCTTCAAGGTCATTAACGATTCGTTCCCTCCACAAAAAAATATGGACCGTGCTATGGTGAAGCAGAAGTACCAGATGGTAAAGACTCATGATCGTGTTGGGCGCATGGCCGACACTCTAGAATTCTCTCATGTTGCATTTCCGATCGATCGCTTTTCTGATGATTTGCTTGAGGAATTAAAACTAACAGTTCCATCAAGCCTGACGATCGATGGTGAAAACATCATTATTCGACACTTATATATAGAAAGAAGGCTGGTCCCTCTCAATATCTATCTTGAATCTGCTGATGAGCAGGATTATGATCGAGCAGTTAGAAGCTATGGAAATGCAATCAAGGACATCATCGGAGCAGGAATATTTCCGGGCGATATGTTACTCAAGAACTTTGGAGTAACTAGACACGGTCGGGTGATATTCTATGACTACGACGAGATTCGCTCGATCACGGAAATTCGTATCCGAAAAATCCCCAAGGCTCGATTTGATGAAGAGGAATATTCTGATGAAATCTGGTACGAAACAGAAGAAAACGATTTTTTTCCCGAACAGTTCGAGCGTTTTGTTATGAACCATCCAAAGTTTAGGAAGATTTTTCTAGACTACCATTCAAACTTACTGAACTCGCAATATTGGAAAAATGTACAAAATAACTTCAATAACAAAATAAGGCCACATATCTTCCCCTACCGAGAAGAGAAACGATTTGTTAATCTTTTCAAAAAGCGATTTACTGAAATAGACTAACCCTTAAGAATTCAGGCCAGTTGTCTTTCCTGAATCTCTGCTACTGTTTTGCAGTCAATGCAAAGACTGGCGGTTGGACGGGCTTCGAGACGTCGCAATCCAATCTCCTCCCCACAGTTTTCACAATAGCCAAAGTCTCCAGTCCTGATCAAGGTAATCGCCTCTTCAATCTTCTTGATAAGCTTTCTATCTCGGTCACGACCCCGTAATTCTAGTGTCATGTCGGTTTCTAGACTTGCACGATCTGCCGGATCGGGATGGTTGGCTGTTTCATCCTGAATATTGTGTACGGTTCTTGACGTCTCACTGGTTAATTCTGACATCCATGAGGTCAATATCGCTTCAAAGTGGGCGAGTTGCGCCTCAGTCATATATTCCTCCCCACGCTTAGGCTGGTAGGGCTTAATACCATGAATTAGTTTTTGTGTTTTCTTTCTGGCCATCATGTTTAATGCCTTGTTGATATGATTTTCGAAACTGAAAAATCGCCTTCACCAAAATAGGTGCGGGTTTATACCAGAACAAACCCCTCAATGCAAACTAATTTCGCATCTCAACAAAACTCATTTTGAATAAAAAAAACTTCTTACATCCCTATGATGTGGAGCACCTCATGAAGAAACAATTCGATTAGAGAGATACGAATCGAATAGATTACCGAAAAATCTAGTTCTGCGATATAGTCAATATGGACCATTCGAAAATCAGCGCCTGATTTTGTGATTATAGTCAAATTGTTCTTTATTGCGACGTAAACCATGACTGAAAGTTTCGATCTCGAAATAGTCTTTTGAACACAAAAACGAATAACTCTCGACCAATTCTGGGAGTGCACTTGGTTGCCGCAGGTGACTTGATTCTGTCTGAAGCACTGCAGGGATTCAAAAACAACAAGGACTACAAGTTAGCAAAAATG
>JAPOUQ010000093.1 GCA_026708585.1 Gammaproteobacteria bacterium | reverse complement strand
AAGTGCAGCACCAGTCAGCCGATTCGGATGTTGGCGGTCTCGGCCAAGGAGATGTCTCCGCCCGGCAACAAGGAGGCGCTGAACTGGATGCTACTGAGCACCGAGGGTAGTGCGGATTTGCCGAGTGCCAAGATGATCCTGAACTGGTATCGACTGCGCTGGCAGATTGAACGCTTCTTTTATGCCTTGAAGCAAGGTACGCGGATAAAAGACCGACAGCTGAATGAGCCGGATGATTTGCGCAAATGCGTCGCCTTTGATGCGATTACCGCATTTCGGGTTTGGGACTTGACCCGGCGCTGGGGCGAAATCGCCCCGACGAGTGAGCCATTCGGTATCGAGAACGAGAATGATAAATTTGATTTTGGTGACGAAGAACGAATCGATTATAAACTCAGGAGACTATGACTAAAATGGTCATAGTCTCCTGAGTTAAGTGTGGGGGGATGATAGGCATATAGCTGGTATCACCGAATCGTTCAAAGGATTACTTATCAAAAATGTAAGGATACTGTTCAATAAATTTTCACCATCTGATCATCAACTTGAGAAAATGTTGTATTTTAATTCGACCAAAAAAAGGCGCTCAATGATGAGCGCCCGAAAAAAACACCAATAGGAGGATAGATGTTTTCGTTAGACCGCCTCTCGAACTCGAAGCGGCTTGATCCACAATGACCGTATATCGAAAGAATATCTTGTCTTGTTCGCTTGAGCGGGAAATTGCTCAGTAACAAATCTTTCGATTCCATACCGGTTTATACCGATGTCTTCCAAGATATAATCTGGAAGTGCCTGTAGTTCTTTAATGGTCTTACGCTGCAAATACCAATTTCGTAAAGTATTCATTTTTTCACCTCTATAAGAAAAAATCTGTTTGATTAGCAATCACCTAAAAAATCGATGCTATGAAAATTAATCCAGTAACAATTGAAATTGCACCGACCGCAACAATACCAACTCGGGTTGTAATTTCATGGAAAGTATTCATATCTCTCACTCGAAATAAATTGGTTAATTGAAAAATAGAAATTCATATATAGGACATTAATCCTAAAACGACTGAAAGGGCAATAATTGCACCAACAACAGCTACTCCAAATCGAGTCATTACATCATCAAATATAGTCATATCTTCACCTTTTCTATCTGTCTGTTATGTTTGTTTCTAACTTCTTAACTTAATCACTTTGTGTTTGGTGAATATATCGTGTTGAGATCCGTTAACACAAACGATTTGTTTTCATACTTAGATGAATAATATTCATGTATAGATCTATATATTTGATCAAATATTGACTTATTATCAATATATTATGAATTTTACAAGTCAATAGATACTTGTTGTATTTCGTCGAATCTAGTCATTGTACAGACTTACTTTGATAATTTCTAAGGAAAAATTTTTTTAAGATTTCGACGGTGTTGAAAAATGAGTTCTAAGTTGCAAACTAAGTCGTTGCATCTCAGTTTTTGGCCCATTCTGTAACTCGGGCTGGTAAGAGAGTTTGGGTTATTACTGACTTCACTGATCCATGTTTTATCCGTTTGATCATCAAGTCTAAAGTAGTTAGACTTCGCAGATGAAATCAGGGACTCTAAACAACACCAATAACTAAATTACAAGGTCTTTTATCTTCAGTTTCTTATTCCATGCTGCAGAGCAGTTTCACAATGCAAGCTATGTGAACCCGATTTCGCATAAATAACCGCCTCATTTCATAGGTAGAAAAAGAAGAATGACTGTGTTAAAAGCTGATATAGACCTTTTCGAACTCTACTCCGATATGAAAGAGCACGATTTTTGGAGCGAATCGATTCTAGCGACCAGATTGAGCTGATCTAAAGCCAAATGGGTACTTGCATATGCCGAACCTTGAACTTGCTCCACCAGTGTCTCCCGGCGTTAGCTTGTCTTACTTTTGAAATAAATCATGGCGAACAACAATCATATGCTTTAGCAATCTCTGATCAAACTCTGGTAGTTTGAGCATGTCAAAAGTTGATTTGCTTACCCTTTCTCATTAAGGGAACGAGCCATACAGAAAATAAATCCTGTACATCCATAACGAACTGATTCACCGCTTGGTACTGGCGATGCAGACTATGGATTTTTTCACTTCTCACCTCATCCCTTATGGTAAAGTTGTTCGGTTAATCAAGCGCTCAGAACTCTTATCTTGGCGAGCAATTATCATTTGTGTTTTATTCGAGATGGCAATCAGAATTCCTCCAACCTCGGCACTGCGGGCACTTGAAGCATCAGCCCGCCACTTGAACTTTACACTGGCGGCTGAGGAACTTTATGTTACACAAAGCGCCGTCAGCCATCAGATCCGGCATCTAGAGGAACTGTGGGGGGTGCAATTATTCAAACGCAAAGGCCGCTCTTTGATATTGACTGAAGCAGGCCATGAAATAGTCCCGATTATTCGAGATTTCATCCGCAAACTAACCACAACCATTGAGAGTATTACCAGCAATTATGAGTCTGAAAATACGCTGAAGGTAACCCTGCTTGAATCTTTTGCCTTCAAATGGTTTGTACCTCGGCTAGGTCACTTTAATTCTGTATGTCCGGAGGTAAATGTCTGGATATCCACCACAGATGATTTAACCGACTTTACCACCGGGGATGCTGATGTCGGTATTCGGCTTGGTTATGGTAATTGGGAAAATCTTTATCAGGAAATTCTCTTGCAGGAGTATATTATGCCGGTCTGCAGTCCTCGCTTTCTAGAAAAGTATGGCGTGCCAAATGAGCCGAAAGACCTACTTCGCTATCCATTATTGCGGCGTTACACTAGGGATATTCTGCAACGATGGAAAGACTGGTTCAGTGATGCTGGAATTGAGGTTGACACCATACCTGAAGGAACACATTTCCCCCAAACCAGCCTTGCCCTACAAGCAGCCATCGACGACCAAGGTGTGGCTTTGGCTCGTAGCGCACACGTGCTCGATGACCTGACGGCAGGACGATTGGTGAATATGTTTCCTGAGGTCAGGAGCAAGTCAAAGTTGGCCTACTATATCGTCTGCTTGTCTGGACGAGAAAATCATCCGGTCATTACCTCATTTCGGAACTGGATACAGCAGGAAGCCAGTAAATCTCGAAATGAATTTAACAAGCTATTTGATTGATTTTTTGTCAACCTTGATTCGGTCGATGCACTTCAGAACCAGTTTCATGGAAAAGATTAACTTCTTATGGGGGCAATACCCGTTTCAGTTGATCAATGGTTAAAACTGTGTATTTCCAGATCGTTCACACGATTCACAGTCAGTACCATGCACAAGAATCACGTCAACTCCAGATAAATCAATACGGTCAGAGTTATTGATAGGGATTGGTTCCTCCATCGGGTCTTGTCCTGAACAGTTTAAACGTCCACATATATTGCTCAGGCGCAAGCCGAATCAATTCTTCAGCAGCTTGATTGATGCGCTTAGCGTTCTCTAATTCATCGTATTTTGAAAAATCACCAATGGGTTTTCGGACAATCGATTTATAGATTCCTGTTTTTGCATCTAGAAGACAAAAAAAGACAACAACTTGTGCTCCAGTCTTGATCGAAAGACGTGAGACTGTAGTTAAAGTAGATTTTGGCTCACCAAAAAACGGAGCAAAAACGGTATGGGAACTATCTCCGTGGTCTTCATCAGGCAGTAGATAGCAAGCTTTACCTTCCCTGACTCCCCGGACGATACCTCGCAAACCTTGATCACGCATATAGATTTCAGCTTTTTTGAATCGAGTTCTGGAACGGTACAAGAAGCGGTTAATGACTGGATTCGAATCTCTTTTCATCATCGAAACGAGTGGCATATCTCCCAGCAGAGAAATCCCAGCCATCTCCATACCTATGGAGTGAAATCCAATCACAATAACTCCTGATTTTCCTAAGTTGCTAGTGATATGCTCAATGCCTTCTATTTTGTGATATCTATCGAGTTTTTGGCGACTGCCCATGCATGCCAGCCCCAAGTCAAGTAGACCACGAGCTTGATATCGAAAGTGTTGAATCAATAATTTTTCCCGATGCTGTTTTGATAAATCTGGAAAACAGAGTTCAAGATTGATTCTGGCAATATTCCGACGCTTATGGTTCCGATGTCTGGACCAATCGCCTAGCCATCCTCCCAATTTCATAAGCCATACTCGTGGTAACCACATCAATAACCACAAGCAAAATAATGCGATCCAGGTCGGCCAAAGCCCTGGCCTGAACATGTTTAGCGTAATCTGTCCTTCGTTATCGGATTTCGACATCAGAAAGTCCTCGAATTCTCATCTCATTGAGTATCGGTTTTCAACCATAAATTTCTGATACCGGGCATCCTGATCTGCCAACCATTGAAGGTCTTCAATATTGTCAATATCTCGGAGTATAGGGTGTTCAGTTAACTGAATATTGCTGGATTTTGTGTTTCTCTTCAAAGAGTCGTATACCGAACCGGTGCTCCACTGGATGTTTGCAAATATCCCTTTGATCAAGGAAGTGAGGCCCAGCAGATAAAACCCACCATCAAGAGTAGGTCCAACTACATTTGTGCCCTGACAAATATACTGATATGTATCACGAATAACATAGTCAGGAATCAACGGAACATCCGAACCTAGAACAACAACGCCACCCGATTGAAGCATACCCTGTTCAAGCACATGCCATATCTTTATTCCTAGATCACCTTCAACCTGCTCTTCTAACCGAAACTCATAATGGGTAGCCAAAGTTTGTAAGGTTGGATGTTCAATATCCGGTGCAGTAGCGAGAATTTTCTCCCCTTCCCAATATTTACTTACCTTGCTCATGGCATCCTCAAGCATCATGGCTGCAAGTTCCGCCGAGTGCTGGGGAGAGAGTGAGGGTTGCATTCGTGTCTTCACTTGATTCGGTTCCGGTGCCTTAGCAAAGAGGTAAAGTGGTATCGACTGTTTAGCGTTCATCTCCGTACAAACGATTGAGTTTCTCTGGGGATACTCCACACCAATATAAAAATCGCAGTCTCCACATCAATAGGACCGTGTAAATCACGCCTCGATTTTTCCAGCGTCTAGCTGAAGTCAGTACCGGCAAAGTGATTAAGCAAGGCTTAGAGTATTGTTTAAGAATCGTAGATAGTTCAATATCTTCCATCAAGGCAATTTCTGGATAACCGCCCACTTTCCGAAATAGTGAAGCCGTAACAAAAATGCACTGATCACCTGTAGCAATCTGTCGATATCGAGAACGCAGATTAATCATTAGTGAAATAATTCGCAACAATATTCCCGCACCATCGAGAGTGATATCGAATCGCCCCCAAGCCCGACCGGAATCAATCATTTTCTGAACCGTTGATAATGCGTTTTGCGGAAGTCGACTATCGCAATGCAAAAACAGTAAAACATTGCCTGTCGTTCGACTAGCACCCAAATTCATCTGCATTGCCCGACCCCGCTTTGCGCTCTCAATAATGGTGATATTTTCCGGACAACTCATCGATAGTTTGCGAACCACCTCTTTGGAGACTAGCTCATCACTAGCATCCACTAAAACCGCCTCATGTAAATCTGCAATCTCATTAAGATGTGTAATGAGATGATTGGGAGATTGACCCTCGTTATAGAGGGGTACAACAATCGATATCAAGGAATTTCGAATGGGTAATAACCTACTTAAGTCGGTTAGATGCTAACTTGAGACGCAATGCGTTGAGCTTGATAAATCCGGTCGCATCGGCCTGATTATAGGCTCCAGAGTCTTCTTCAAAGGTAACAATTTTCTCATCAAATAACGAATCGGTGTGAGATCTTCGGGCTAAGATGTCAACATTACCTTTATAAAGTCGTAATCTTACTTCACCGTTAACGTTTTCTTGCGAGGCATCAATCATGGTCTGGAGCATCTGTCTCTCTGGAGAAAACCAATACCCATAGTAAATCAGGCTAGCATAGCGCGGCATCAATTCATCCTTAAGATGGGCAACTTCCCGGTCCAGAGTTAACGACTCTATTGCCCGGTGCGCTTTGTGAATTATTGCTCCGCCTGGAGTTTCATAGCATCCACGATTTTTCATTCCAACGTAACGGTTTTCGACAATATCGGACCTGCCAATTCCATGTTTGGAGCCAATTTCATTTAAACGTTGGAGCATTTGTGCAGGATTCAGGTTCTCTCCATCCAGACTCACTGGATCCCCGGCTCGAAACTCAATTACAAGTTCTTGTGGTACATCTGGTGCATCCATGGGAGATACAGTCCATGCCCAAGCTTGGTCATCCGGTACATTCCATGGGTCTTCCAGTTCATTGCCTTCGTGTGAGATATGCAACATGTTCGCATCGGTAGAATAAGGCGATCCTCCATCGGATTTTTTCTCTACATGGATCCCATGACATTCAGCATACTGCAGTAACTTTTCCCGGGATGACAAATCCCATTCACGCCAAGGTGCAATAATCGTGATCTCTGGAGCTAGGGCATAGGATGAGAGTTCAAATCGAACCTGATCATTTCCCTTGCCAGTCGCCCCATGAGCAATTGCATCGGCACCCGTTTGTCTTGCTGTTTTGACAAGATATTTCGCAATCAGAGGCCTTGCTATGGCGGTTCCTAACATATACTCCCCTTCATATAGCGTATTCGCACGCAACATGGGAAATACAAAATCTGCGACAAATTCTTCGCGTAAATCCTTAACGATAATTTCCTTTATTCCAAATTTCTTTGCCCGTTCCCTAGCAGGTTCCAAATCTTCACCCTGCCCAATATCAGCTGTAAAGGTTACAACATCGCATCCGTATGCATCCTGTAGCCATTTGAGAATAATTGATGTATCCAATCCACCTGAATAGGCCAAAACTGCCTTGTTGATTTTTGAATTTTCCATAACCAATTTCAGTCAACTCTAAAATATACTATTATCTCATTTTTATGGAATCTCTGAACACATGATGATTCAGTGCTCACATGGATTTCCTTGGTAGAAGCCGTCCTCTTTGTTCAGCAATTTGCCGATTGACAACTGTCGATAAGATTTACTAAGCAACAATACTGCCACTTTGCTATGGGTTTACGACATTTTCTAAGTTTAAATGATTTATCAGCTGCGGAGTTGAAACGAATCATTGATCGCGCCATGGTACTCAAATCTGATCGCCAAATTCGAAAGTTATGCGATGTCATGAAAGGAAGAGTTGCGGTACTGGTATTTGAGAAAAACTCTACTAGAACGCGTATATCCTTTGAGTGTGGAATTACTCAACTCGGTGGTAATGCGGTCTTTATGGGTCCTACTGAATCTCATTTATCGCGTGGAGAATCCATCGAGGACACAGCTCAGGTGATCTCGCGTATGGCCGATTTGGTTGTCATGCGAACCGGTGCACACGAAAGAATTGAAAATATGGCCAATTCTGCCTTGGTTCCAGTTATCAACGGATTGACTGATTTTAACCACCCCTGTCAATTGCTTGCAGACTTGCAGACCTATATCGAATATCGGGGAGATATCAAGGGCATTACTGCTGCATGGCTCGGGGATGGAAATAATGTCTGTCATTCATGGATGAATGCTGCCCGTATTCTCGACTTCCAATTGAATATTGCAACTCCGCCTGGATTCAGGCCGAATCAAAGTTTGAGCGAACTATGTCGGTCCAACGTCATGATTACCGATGATCCATTCCTGGCTGTGAAGAATGCTCAAGTAGTCATTACGGATACTTGGGCAAGTATGGGTCAGGAAAATGAACGATTGGAGCGCAACATGGCATTCAAGCCATATTGTGTTGATTCAAGCCTTATGCAGTATGCACATAAGAATGCATTGTTTATGCATTGTCTACCGGCATATCGTGGACAAGAAGTTACGACGGAGGTCATTGATGGACCTCAAAGTGTGGTATTTCCTGAAGCTGAAAATCGTCTGCATGCACAAAAAGCGCTAATGGAATTTTTACTGCATGTGAATGACTGAATAGAATATACTCTGTTTTCAATTGGTTGCAATTTATCATAATCATTATCAAAATAACAATTATTGCAGATGGATAAATCGGTTATACACAAAATTCTTATTCTCTATTACAGTAGACATGGTGCTGTTTCATCGCTTGCAAAGGAGGTCGCCTATGGGGTTGAGACCGTGGAAAAATGTGAAGCAGTTTTCCGAACCGTTCCTCCGGTATCGAATGTGTGTGAGGCAACAGAACCTGCCATCCCTGAGAAAGGAGATATATATGCCTTAGCGCAGGATCTTGTTGACTGTTCGGGTCTGGTGCTTGGAAGTCCCACTCGGTTTGGGACTATTGCCTCACCCCTGAAATATTTTTTTGATCAAGCCGCGTCCGAGTGGTTAGCCGGCACACTTGTCGATAAACCAGCGGGGGTCTTTACCTCTTCATCAAGTATGCATGGAGGACAGGAAAGTACATTGTTATCCATGATGTTACCCTTGTTTCATCATGGCATGATTCTGGTTGGAGTACCCTACTCCAACACCCCGATCGGCAGGACCCAAACGGGAGGCACGCCTTATGGTGCTAGTCATGTTGCTGGGCCGGAGAGTATTAACCCTGTAGACTCTGACGAGAAAACAGTTGCCCGAGTTCTTGGACGCAGGGTCGCCAACTGTTCCCGATTGATTGCGAAAGAGGTCTTATGAAGGCACTACTGATTGAACAGTTTTCGAATAAATGGAATAGTGATCTTGCGACGGCTTCGCAATGACTCGTTTCCAAGACGATCGAGAAGGTCAAATAAATCCCGAACCTTTCGACTATAGTGAATCAAGATATAGTTGAGCACCTGCTCATCCAGCACAAACCCTTTCTGTATAGCACGAGTTCTGAGTGCATCTTTTTTCTCTTCATCATTTAATGGATTAATCCGAAAAATACCACCACTATTGAGTCTTGATTCCAGATCCTTGAGAGTGAGACCAATTTCAGTGAGCTGGCAGTTTCCCGAAACCAGTAGGCACCCGCCCCCTGCCTGCAAAAACTGAACCATATGAAACAGGATTTTCTGCATTTGCCCAGCGAGTTCTATCGCGTCTAGATCATCAATACAGACTAGTGAATTCGGATCGGATATTCCAGCGATATGGTTTTCAGTATCGATCCCTTCCAGCGAGCAATAAATACTGGTCTGGCCTAGACGCTGATTTTCAAAACAACAGGCTCGCAACAAATGTGTCTTTCCGCTTCCGGGTTGCCCCCAAATATAAATGACTCTTGATTGTCGAATTCCTGTTATCAATCCCGTTAATTCGGCAATTAGCATGCGATTTTCATCGCCGACAAAATTCTCCAGAGACAACAGCTCCGTCTCGTCCATGGGAATTACCGATTGTCGATTCATGCATCTGTCTCCAAGTCATGACGAATCGCCCAGTACCAAACATACTGGATACCACTAATCACTGTGGTGATCAACACACCTAAGATCAAAAACACAATCAAGTGATCGATATTCAGCAGTTCAGATTGCTGAATCAAAACAGCAATCACTAGGCAAATCTGCATGAAGGTGTTCAGCTTGCTCGTATAACTCGGATTCATCGGTACATCGCGATTCATATTCACTAAAATGAGATAACCCACGATAATCACAATATCCCGAAACATCACCGCCACCAGTAACCAGAAAGGTATATCACCCAACAGTGCTAACATAGCATATGCACATCCTATCAGTAACTTGTCGGCAATCGGATCCAGCATCGATCCAAGTGCCGTTATACAATTAAATCGCTTAGCGATAAACCCATCTAGCCCATCGGTAATTCCAGCAATCAGAAAGATCCCAAGGGCAGCTTCATATTGCCGCTCATACAGTAACAAAACTAGTACCGGACATGCGAGAATTCGAAGCAGGGTGAGTAGATTCGGGATCTGGGCAAATAGCATCTTCTGACTCGCTCAGATTGGATCTGCTTTTCTCAGGCGGGGTTCTGACCAACACATCTGACCATGATTTTGAGCAGTTTGAATGATTTTCAATGTAGAGATCAAAGTATGGGATTTCTATTTTAAAGCCCGTGTTTTGTTGCTAAAGCACCGCCCTTAGATGAGTTTGAATTATATTATAATCGTTTATGCGCGCCCTTTTTCGTGTCTCGTCCCAGTACAATTTTCGGTAACTTTTCTGAATTCATATGACTCACAATGTAGATGACCATCAGGACAGTTCTCTGAGTTATCGAGATAGTGGTGTTAACATCGATCTGGGTCAACAGTTCGTAGAGACTATTAAGCCTTTGGCGAGAGAGACCTATCGCCCAGGTGTCATACATGGTATTGGGGGGTTTGGCGCCTTGTTTGAGTTATCTCTGGGTCAATACACTAACCCAGTACTCGTATCTGGAGCAGACGGTGTTGGCACAAAACTCAAGCTCGCGGGCATGTTAAATCGTCATGATTCGATCGGCATTGATCTGGTTGCGATGTGTGTCAACGATATTGTGACCTCTGGTGCTGAACCCTTGTACTTTATGGATTATTTTGCTACAGGAAAACTCGATATCCCAGTCGCAAAGCAAGTAGTTCAAGGTATTGTCGAAGGATGCAAGCTTGCGGGATGTGCCTTAGTCGGAGGAGAAACTGCCGAGATGCCGGGCATGTACTCTGTGGGGGATTACGATCTCGCTGGCTTTTCGGTTGGGATTGTTGAAAAGCATCGGATAATCAGTCCAGAAAAAGTCCAACATGGCGATGTCATCATCGGACTTGAGTCTTCCGGTCCCCATGCAAATGGATATTCCCTGATCCGCAAAGTGATGGACCAGACTTCTGTGGGACTCTCACAACCTATCGAAGGGTTGTCGCTTACAGAACAATTGATGGCGCCAACCAAGATTTATGTACAGTCTATATTGAGTTTGCTTGAGCGGTGTGAGGTTACTGCCATTTCACATATCACAGGTGGAGGGATGATCGACAATATCCCACGATCAATCCCAGATGGTTTATGTGCAAAAATTTCTCGATCGGCATGGCGTATTCCACAAATCTTTCACTGGATCCAACAAAATGGAAACGTTGACTTGGACGAGATGTTTCGCACTTTCAATTGCGGTATTGGAATGATCGTTTGTGTCCATCCAGATCATGTATCAATTGCGACGGCATCACTTACTGAATCTGGAGAGAAGCCAATCATTCTGGGAAATATTGTCAAATCCAGTAAATGTTCTATTCAGTTTGTTGACTAACTTTGATCCATGCTTCCACCCATTGTTATCTTGGCCTCAGGTAGTGGTTCAAACTTGCAATCAATCATCGATCATGTGAATGGGGGGCAGGTCAAGGCCAAAATTATGGCGGTGATTAGTGATAATCCTGATGCTAAGGCTTTGGAGCGTGCCCAGGCAGCGGGTATCGAGTCGGTTTTGGTTAGACAATCTGACTACCCATCGAGAGAGAAATGGGAATTTGATTTAATCAAGAAGATTTCGAAATACAAACCTGCTCTGGTGGTGTTGGCGGGTTTTATGAGAATTTTGGGTGAACGGTTTGTTACGCATTTTGACAAGCGGATTATGAATATCCATCCGTCATTACTTCCTGCCTATCGAGGTCTCAATACGCATCAACGGGTCATTGATGCTGGAGAAACTGAGCATGGCGCAACTGTCCATTTTGTGACTTCGAAACTCGATAATGGTCCGATTATTCTCCAAAAAAGAGTAAAAGTCCGCCCCGAAGATAATGCCGAGAAACTAGCTCGACGCGTGCTTGAACAGGAACACATCATTTATCCTGAAGCAATCAGACAATTTCTTGAGGGCCACATTAGTTTTGAGAATCCAACGTGTCGCTAAAGCAAATACATAGAAGTTTCCTCTCTCTAGTGATGGTGTTGCTGATTTCGGGATTGATGAAATCGGCATTTTCTGGCGATGTGTATAATACCAGTACTTTGGAGGCTATTCTTGAGCAAGAAAACTTTGCTTATTCGATAACGTATGGTAACGATACTCCAATTGGGGAATTGGAAGTCAAGGTTTCTCGACAAGGGAATACAATTCTGACACTCTCCAACCTCATCATTCGGAATGCGTTAGCGCGACTTTTTCTGGACGAATACATTACTGAGAACCGATTCTCTATTGAGAACGGTCAACTGCTGTTGATGGAAGGAGAAGCAAGGAGGTCGGATAGGTCGGAAATCATATCAAGCTATGTGATTGACCGAGAAAATGGGATTATTCAATACCCGAATCAAGCAAGTATTTCATTTCCTGTTGATATGGAATTTGATACCTTGGATTTTCCGTTCATATTGTTGAACTCTAGTATCGAGTTGCTAACAGGAACTAATGTTCTGATTGTCAGTCACGAGAAGGCAAGTTTATATCAGTATGAGACTCCTCAAGAAGAGATCATCCGATTGAGAGAAAAACAGTATGAGACTCTCAAGGTAATCCGCAAAAAAGTTGGAGAGGAAGGTCGACAAGTTAGTGTGTGGCTCACTAGCCATACAAAACCAATACCTCTCAAGATTGTCAGTTCCAAGAAAGGTACGGATTTGGTATTTGAACTGCTGAATTTACCACGATAAACTGACTGAAATTAGCATATCCAAGATCAAAACTTGCAAATAATTTTGTGCTTTCTGGGCAAGCTTTTTCTGAAGTTTTGATGGGTAAGGGGCTTAAGGAATTGAAAATAGAATTCGCATGTGATACTTCGGTGTATTGAACTGGTTCTATAATTATTGTTATATTTACAAATGAGATAGAGTTCCCTTAGCACTGTGAAGTTAAATATCATCTCGATAAATATGAATCTAGCGCGTCAAATGAAGATCGTCAGCGGGCAGTCCACCCAGTACAAGATTACTCGCGTCCTCAAATGATATAGTTGCTACTATGAACAAAATTCTTTTCCCAAAACCAGCACCCGTTAGTCCCATGCCACTAGACAAATGGTTGAAACGTACTGACCGTGCTGAATCTGGACGTGAGGCATTCTTTCAGGGACGTGATCTTGAATATAAAGTGTTTCAGGATGCGGTAATAAGTCTAGACCAAGGTGTGATTGGCGGCGGTACAATGATTTTTCAAGGTGCCCCAGGTGCTGGAAAAACAGCACTCATGGGCGAATGCATGGAAGCGATCCGTCAACATTCGACACTGGATAACCCTTGGATTCCTGTATCAATATCACCAGGAACCCTGAAATATCCTAAAAGTGTTGTTGAATTATTGATTAGTGCTACCAATCGGGAGAATGAACGTCTTCTGGAGGGAGTAACAGACTCCCATTCTCGTTTGCTGAAGAAAGCACTTCATCAAGGACAAAAATTGATCCAAGAAATCCAAAGCAGAGATGTCTCTGTTCAGAGTATAACTGTGGGGGAAAAAGATCAGTCAGAAAGTGCTGCTGAGTTGTTTGTTCATGCCTCTTCTTTATTGAAAGATTATCACATTGTAGTATTTGTTGATGAAGCCCAGAACGTGAAAAAACATGAAACAACAGAAGATATTCTTAACTGTTTACATCGTGATACACAGGGCATCCCACTCCTAACCGCTTTCTTTGGCTTGAGTGATGTTGAGGATGTTTTACATGAATGTGGCTTATCTCGGCTTCCCAGAAACAGAGTCAAAACACTCGGCGTGCTTTCACATGAAGAATCAGTCAGTGCGATTCAAAGCGTTTTTACTGCCTATGATTTTAAGGGGTCTTCGAAGGATCAAGTTGAATGGTTGGAAGCCTTGGCTACGCTTTCTCAAGGTTGGCCCCAACATATTAACAGCGTATCCGTTGCAGTTGGTGAGATTATCCACAAAAATTATGGAAATTTGAAAAAAGAGTTGTTGCCTGAGGTTTTGGAGCTTGGCAAAAAATTAAAGAATGCTTATTATGTGAGTAGACTCAAACGATGTTCCGAGGAGCCGTTTGTTTACCAAAATCTTGCTTTTGAAATGGGCCAGATGCCCAATGGTACAATTTCCCGTTCTAGGTTGCGTAAACTGATTGAACCTTTATTGGAGCATCCAACAACATTTGATGATTTTCTACTGAATGCATTGCATGCAGGGGTTCTGATGGAGGCAGAGGAGCTTCCAAAATATTATCAAATACCGATACCTTCATTGGGTGATTATTTGCAGGCTCTGTCTCTGAATTAGCTTTCTCTTTTTCTGTAGTTAATCATGTTATCCTCCTAGGGCATGAGTAATAATGAAAGCCTGATTATTGCGACGGAAGTCCATGAAGCGAGCTACTTGCGAACAGTAAAAAAGCACCTGTACCGGTCAAAGACTAGACAGGTGCCATAATTTGAAAACTGACCACTAAATTCTTTTCGGTAATTCCTTCACCTTGTTCCTTCACCTTGATAAATTTAACTTTTCTATAGCAATTTCATACAAAATCTATATGAATAACTCAGCAGGCTATGCTTGTATATTACAGACTGCTGAGTTTCATGATGAAATAAAGAATGGCTTTATTGTTCTTGGGCCGCACCGAAATAACCAACGACCACGTCGCTTCCAAGGTCCGCATCAAAAATCCCACCGGCTTCCTGGGCTGTAGGACCAAAAAACGAACCGTAGACATTGCCATTTTGTAGATTCGATA
>JAPOUQ010000088.1 GCA_026708585.1 Gammaproteobacteria bacterium | reverse complement strand
AAAGTAAGGAAAGGAAAGTAGAAGAGGGTCTTGACGAGGCGATTACGCAGATTCGAGAAAAAGGCTATGCCGAGAAGTATCAAGACCATGATCAATCTATCCATTTGATCGGAATGGTGTTTGGCCGAAATAAACGGAATCTATTAGACTATACGTGTTGAGAAGTTCTGATTATTTTTGATTTGATCTCCCTGGATATGCTGCAATGATTCACAAAATGGATCGGGAATACATATACACAGCTTGAACTCTCCGAATGCTAACTCAGATAGAAACATCTATCAGTATCTACTTACCCTCAATAGCGAGAGAGTAGATACCCATTATGTAAAAAACCAGAGAACCATGACTGGCATTTGGGTTCAATGAAGCTTCCGAAGTCAGTATGCGACGTGATCGCATTGAAATTGGTTAATCAAGTATCCTGTTGTTCGTTTAGGTCTTGGACAGTGCCATTGCACAGATTCTGAAAAAGGTTATGCCGAGAAGCATAGAAATCGTGGCAAACTGATTTACAAGATCAAAATGGTATTTGGCCGAAAAAAGAAACCTGCTGGATATTCGAGTATCGATGCACTGGAGATATAACCAATATGCAGGATAACAATGTGTTGATATATTTATAGGTTGTAAATTTATCCAAACATTCTCAGTAAAAACTTCAAGATACTTGCCGAAAAATAGGTCATTACTCTGATAATTATAAAACACCGGTGAGATGTCGTTAATTTGATTTCAGGAAAAATTTTATGATCGGTAATCTTAATCATGTCGCCATCGTTGTCCCCGATCTGACTTCGGCAAGCCGATTGTATCGAGAGGCTTTTGGGGCCGATGTATCACCCCCTGTTGATCTTGCAGAGCACGGGGTTACTATCGTTTTTGTTCAGCTATGCAATACCAAGATTGAATTACTTCATCCTCTTGGCGAGAATTCTCCGATTCAGCGATTCTTAGATAATAACCCTGATGGAGGCATGCATCATCTCTGTTATGAAGTGGAAGAGATTGGATTCGCCATACAAAAATTGACCGAACATGGTCTTCGAGTGCTCGGTGATGGAACTCCTAAAATTGGTGCACATGGAAAACCGGTTGTTTTTTTGCATCCGAAGGACGGTATTGGAACATTAATCGAGTTGGAACAGGTGTGACTCAAAACGGATTCGGCTTATCGTGTCAATAATGTGTTTGTTTCCGGAAGTTCATTGAAACATGAGCAAGTCTGATCAGATTTATTTATCGAAAATTGCCTCGTTAAAAGATTTTGCATTTGGTCCTGAGGTTGTGCAGGTTTTTCCAGATATGGTTCGCCGTTCGGTCCCGGGTTATGAAACTTTGGTTTTCATGATTGGCTGCATCGCAAAATTAAAGGCACAGCCAAACAGTTATATTTATGATCTTGGTTGTTCGTTTGGCCAGTCAACACTGATGATGCATTCACAGATTGATTTTGAGGGAATACATTACATCTGCGTGGATAATTCGAAGG
The DNA here is from genome assembly GCA_026708585.1 of Gammaproteobacteria bacterium. GTDB lineage: Bacteria > Pseudomonadota > Gammaproteobacteria > Arenicellales > Poriferihabitantaceae > Poriferihabitans. Next base: position 56,584 of record JAPOUQ010000088.1, on the reverse strand, counting down.
ATATGCTAGGGGCATGTCAAGAAAATTTCGATCGCCAGATTCCCCATGCAAATTACACTCTGATTAATGATGATATCCAATCAGTTCCAATAACTAATGCAAGTATCGTGGTGATGAATTTGACAATGCAGTTTGTGGATCCAATTGGGCGCAATCAACTAATTCAAAAAATTCATGACAGTATGCTAACCGGCGGGGTACTGGTATTGTCCGAAAAAGTAATATTGGATGATTCCGACCAGAATCAAGCAATGATTCAGTTGCATGATGAATTCAAGAGAGCGAATGGATATAGCAATCTCGAGATTAGCCAAAAACGTACAGCACTCGAAAAGGTTATGAAGATAGATTCCGTCGAGTGTCATCGGGCTCGACTTTTGAATGCTGGGTTTGAGTCCGTCCAACAATGGTTTCAAGGATTGAATTTCGTATCATTTCTTGCAACCAAATCAGCTGAAAATTCCAGATGCTGAACCCTGATGTACTAATCGACAAATTCGTAGGGTCACCCTTCAATTCAATTACAGACGAATTACTCAAGATAACGGAAAGAGCTTGGAAAGAGCGCAGGCATGGAAACATGAACAAGTGGAAGAGCTTGTTGTATTCATTGCCTAGTATGAAGGCTGATTATACGAATTTCACTTCTGATACAGTCTATATTGGTTCTCCGACACAACTTACGATACAACAAAGAAAGGCGACTTACGATATTCTGAAATCACTTCATCCGTGGCGCAAAGGGCCCTTCAATATCTTTGGAGTTGAGGTCAATGCTGAATGGCGTTCAAACCTGAAGTGGTTACGTCTTCAAGGAAAGATTTCTGCACTCAAGAATCGATTGGTGCTCGATGTCGGTTGTGGTAATGGTTACTACATGATGAGGATACTAGGTGAGGGTGCTCGATTTGTTTTTGGTATTGATCCTTCCTGGTTGTTTGTTATCCAATTTCAAGCAATTATGAACTTTACTCCAAGTCTTCCAATCGCCTTCTTGCCGATACGTTTGGACGAATTCCCTACGACGGTAATGCGGCAAAAAGGCATTGAGTTTGATAGTGTGTTTTCAATGGGTGTCCTTTATCATCGTCGTGATCCGATGCAACATCTTTTCGAGCTAGCAGATTTATTACGGCCTGGTGGAGAACTCATACTCGAAACACTGATAACAATAACCGATGAACTATTCGTGCTGTATCCACAAGGTCCTTATGCAAAAATGCCGAATATCGATTTGATTCCATCAAAACGGATGCTGAATAGTTGGTTAGAGGAAAGCGGATTTGGAGATATTCAATGGATCGATATTTCACGAACAACGGTAGACGAGCAACGAAGTACAGAGTGGATGACTTTTGAATCACTGATCGATTTTCTTGATCCAGATGATTGGAGTAAAACTGTTGAAGGATTTCCTGCTCCGATCCGAGCCATCCTTACGGCCAAAAAATTAACAAAATAGGATCTAATCTGTTTGGGTATTTTTTTTCGATTTTGTGTAAATTCGGTTTTCTAGATGTGAGTGTTCATGCATGGTTTGTGATTGCAATTGCCATATCTTTTGATCAATGAATGGAAAAAAAGTCGCTTGATCGGATGCGACACGATCCGGTACTAACGTAATATCCAGTAAGTTAACCCAATCCATAGTAACCTGATAAATTTGAGCACCTCCGATAATCCAGGTGTCATCAGATTCACACTGAATAAGTGCTGTATCAGGATCAGAATACCACTCGACATTTTGAATCCGCTGATGGCTAATGACAATATTTCTTCGGTGAACTAGTGGTTGTTTGCCGATTGATTCCCAGGTTTTTCTACCCATAACCACTGTAGTGTTGATTGTGCGTTGTTTGAAATGCTTTAAATCTTCAGGATAATGCCAGGGGATGCGGTTATCAAGACCAATTACTCGGTTATGGGTCATCGCAGCGATTGCCCCTCGTATAGAAGTTCCGTCATCCGAAGGCATTGCTAGATAGCAACCTTGAAGTTAATGGCAGGATAGGGATCATATCCTTCCAGTATAAATTTCGACATTATCTCTTCCGTATTAAGTTCTAGCAGAGGTTCAATATCCGACAATGAACGAATTGATGGATCGATAAGGAGTGTTGGAAGTGAACGAGGTTTACGCAGTAACTGTTCTTTTAATCCGGGAATATGGTCATATTCGGCCATGCTACCATCTTCCTTCGAGGTATAGATGTGGGCATCTATCAGAGTGTGACCGAATCGTCCTGCAGGAATATTGCTAAAACGGGAAAATAACTCGAGTAATAAAGAGTAACCCGCAATATTATAGGGAATACCCAAGGCAATATCGCAACTGCGTTGGGTCAGATGCAGGCACAGACTTGGATTTCCATTGGAGTCATTTTGGACATTCAGAACCCACAGAGCATGGCAGGGTGGTAATGCGCTAGTTTGGGCATTGCTGGGTGCCCAAGCAGAGACGACCATACGTCTGCTCGATGGATTTGTTTGTAATTGATCAATCACATAAGCAATTTGATCGTTAAATTGATTGTTCGGCAAGGGGAAATGACGCCAGAAATTGCCATATGCGCTCGGCACTTTACCATTTTGGTCTGCCCAAGGATCCCAGAATTTGCAACCATGTTTACGAAGTAGATCAATCCCGGTTTGTCCAGAAAGGAACCACAAATTTTCGATCACGATATTCTTCCAGGATATCTCCTTGGTAGTGAGTAATGGAAATCCCTCATTCAGATCAATTTCGTAGTTGATATTAAAGGTTGAGATGGTGTCCACCCCAGTTCGATTGGGCTTTCGGGTGCCGGATTCAAGAGTTTTCCGGACAGCATCAAGGTATTGTTTCAAAAGGGGGCCTGAGAGGGATAAAGATTAAGTATTTTGATTCGGGGGCCGATAGTAGTATTTCAAAATTTCACGCATAAATCGGGCAGACTTGATATACCACTTTTCCTTGTTAATGCATAACATCGCATAAGCAATCTTTCGATCTTCTTTATGGGCAAATCCTACGAACCAGTCATATCTACCTTTTGGATCAGTACCTGTTAATGATCCGGTTTTTCCGCCCACAGTCATACCCTTGAAACTATCTCCACTAAGTTTTCCAAAGGATCGTTTTGCTGAGCCAATCTGAATCGTTGATTGCATCATTGACTTTAGTTGTTCTGCAGTCTTTGTGTGTATAACCGAAGATTTATTCGGTTTTTCATGATAGTAAATCGGAATACCACTTGAATCAGTTAATGATTGAACAATGACAGGATTCACCAGATAACCCTGGTTGATCGCCAGAGCACCGAGAACTGCACCATGCATTGGTGAGAGGGTATTTTCTCTCGTATATCCCGAGGCTAATTCCGCAATCTGCCAAGAGTCATCTGGATTTGTATTTACTGTGCCACTTTCGAATGCAAAATCGGAAGAGAATCTTTGGTTAAAGCCAAGTTTATCGGCATACTCTAGCATGGTATCGGCCTTAAGATATACAGCTCCCAAGCGTCCAAATACAGAATTTACAGATTTCGCAAACGATTCATTCAATGTGTATTTACGAGTCCACTTTCCATCTTTGTGATCGAACACGTTTTTTTTGTAAAACGAAGTACCCTTTCCGTTAAACGGTATAATTGTGTTTTCCGAAGCGACACCTTCATTTACCGCGGCTAATGCTGTGACAATCTTGTAAATTGAAGCTCCAGGAAAGGTGTTTTTCAGGGCAAACAATTCCTCCTTTAGGCCATCTCGACGGGATTCGGCCATAGCCAATACATTACCGTTATCGGGGTTAATTGCTACAAATACGCCATAATCCGGATTGTATTTTTCGAGCAAGTATTCGGCATGATCCTGTAGATTTTGATCAAATGTATAGTTGACCGTCAAAGGTTCGTCAACGATTTGGTTTGGAATATCGATTCGTTCAGGTAGGTTTCGAGAAAGCAGATAAGGAGAAATTGCATCCGAGATAGTTTGTTCGGTAATGCCCCAATTGCGGTTTGTTTCTGGACCAATAAACCCAATTGCAGTAGGCCATGTACCCAAAGCAAATGCAGTGATCAGAAAGGTGAACAGCTTAGTCAAAAAACTCATCGTAATTGAATTAACTGTTTCGGAATTTTACCAAAAAAATAACGAATAGATAGATGATTTTCGATTGCATCGAATTCGATAGCAAGTTTTGTTTCTGGTTTTCTACTAATTTGCATTTTTTCAGTTTCAGAATTTGATGTAGTAGATCATTATTCTCAGTGTATTCGTTTTTCTTGCTTTAACCCTTCATTTGCTGGTTTTGATTGAGACCGATGAAAGGTTTAAAGACAGAAATAGGTGCTAGTTGTATTACGAAAATATTGTTGGGTAAGTGAAGAACCTCGAATGATAGAAAAATCAACCATGATAGGGACTGAAATCAGTGATCATTCTATATTATCAAATATCTCTCTTGAATTATATCAAGACTTTATCAAGGTATCTTTTGCCTGATTGATTTGGCTAGCTAGGAAGCTTGATCCCCCTTTGTCCGGATGAATCTTTTGCATTAATTTCTTGTGAGCTTCAATAATTTCTTCTTTATTTGCACCCGGTTCGAGCCCTAGAATTTCAAACGCTTCTTCTTCAGTCATTGAACCTGGATTTCCACCTGTTTGATTGTGAGCTGAGCCAGATGAAGTGCCCGCATTTGCATGAAAACCCTTGAATTGACGCCAAATCATTCTTGCAGCTAAAGCGCGATTTATCCATGGTACTAATGCACTCAAAATTGCAAAGATGAAATGAATCTTTCCAGTTATTACCAACAACAACAATGCAGCACCCAATCCGTATAAAAGAATGGACAGCAAAGACTGATTGCGTTTCTTGGGGGTAGCTCGCTTGTACCAAGATAAGTACCACATGATACCGATCAGTGCAACCAAAGCCAGAAATACACGAGGAGCCATAACAATATGAATTGAAAACTTTGAATGAAAAATTTTGAGCTTGTGCTTGTTTCGTTGTACTGCAAGTAGTATTGTATGGGAACTAGCACAAATCATGATAACTGATTATGTTTACACCTTCAGCCATATTGGAATTTTGGTTTGGTAACCAAAAAAACATGCTTGAAATTAACTCTGAAAAATCCAGTTTGTGGTGGGGTAAGGACTCTGACATTGATCAAAATATGTCTTATCTGTTTCGTCCCCTTATCGATTTTATTCACACGGGCAGTCAATACGATTTCTGGAGAAATCAGCCTGATGGATGTTTGGCATCAATACTGACGCTTGATCAGTTCCCTCGTAATATATTTCGAGGAACTCCGCAAAGTTATTTTTATGATGCGATGGCACGGGAATTAGCCGAGCAATTCATATCAAAAGGTTTCGATCAGGCCATGACACCACTGCAGTGTGTTTTTGCTTATCTTCCGTTTGAACATAGCGAGGATCTGAAGGATCAAGAGCGCTCAGTGGTATTGTTCAAGAAATTGTTAGATATGGTTGGGCCTGCAGAACGGCAAATGTTCAGGGGTTTTTTGGAGTATGCGATAAAACATCGTGAGATCATTGAAAAATTTGGTCGATTTCCCCATCGCAATCAGATATTAGGGCGAACCTCAAGCGCTGAAGAATTAGATTTTTTGAAACTTCCGGGATCATTTTTTTAAGCGTATTTGGCTTGTCAAGGAAGCGATCATTTATCTCATCTGGGCGAGTAAGAGATAAGTTACCGAAAAAGATACAGATTTCGAATTGGCTTCCCTGATTGATAATATTTCGTCTGTAGCAAACCGAAAGTCTACTACAGACCATGGTGATATTAGTCCCTTACTCATAAAAGTTTGTGCAGAAAGTACACATACTTGATTCCCAACTTTGGTTCTGGCTATGCCAGATTAGGATAATGGTAGGGTAATAAACGATGCACCATCAAAGCGTTGGACCAACATCAGTATTGAAGTTTGACCATCTTCGATGAGTAGATCTAACTGATCCCGAAAATCTTGGACAGTTTGAACTTCTTTATTTCCTACCCTCTTGATAATGAATCCGGGTCTTAAACCGCTTTGCGCTGCAATACCATTTGATTCGACCTCGATGATGATTACTCCTTCGGCATCTTCGGCTAAGTTATAATTTTCTATCGCCTGTTCGTTAACAACTCCAATAGATATTCCTAACTGTTCAATATTATTTATCGAGACAGAAGCTACTTCAGTCCCGTCATTTGAACTTCGTAAATTACCAATATCGGCAGTTACAGTAATTTTGGCATTATCTCTCCACAAAGTAACGATTACTTTGCTATTTTCGCTGGTCAGAGACACCAGACGCGCCAGACTGCGTGGACTATCTACAGGTTTGCCATCGAAATTAACAATAATGTCACCAACTCTTATGCCCGCCTTTTCCGCTGGACTACCTGGATTGACTTGTGCTACAAGAGCTCCTTCTATTCCCTCTAGTCCGAAACTTTCGGCTAATTCTTGATTAAGTGATTGTACCAAAACCCCCAGAAAACCCCGTTCTACTGTCCCAGTAGATTTAAGTTGATCAACTATTTCATTAGCAGTTGAAGACGGGATTGCAAAACCTATACCAACATTGCCGCCAGTAGGTGAATAGATGGCATTATTGACACCGATTACTTCACCACGGGTATTAAACAATGGACCCCCTGAATTCCCGCGATTAATCGAAGCATCAATCTGAATAAAATCCAACAGGGATCCCTGTTCAATATCGCGACCGCGTGCAGAAATAATGCCGCTTGTAGTAGTGCCTCCAAACCCAAAAGGGTTACCAATTGCAACAACCCAGTCGCCAACCTTAGCTGCATCAGAATTGCCAAAAATAGTGAAGGGTAGTGGAGTGTCGGATTCAATCTTTAGCAGAGCTAAATCTGTTCGTTGGTCGGTTCCCTTGATCGTTGCAGGAAATCGAGTGCCATTATGCAGTACCACCTCAATTGAATCAGCACCTTCAATGACATGATGATTGGTAACAACTAGTCCATCAGGGTCAATGATAAAACCAGAGCCAACTGCCGTAGTCTTTCGAACACGTGGGGTCTGATTCTGCTCAGGCATCATTTCTGGTGTGCCCTCAAAAAAACGCTTAAAGAAATCATCGAACGGCATATTTTCACCAAAAGGACCAGACCTTGGTGTTTCCACACTACCAGTTACGGATATGTTTACAACAGTTGGCTTGACCGCTTCAACCAGTTCAGAAAATCCATCGTTAATGTTAACCTCTTTGAGGTTAGCAGCAGCATGAGATGAATCCAAGTTTGCGGAAGCAGAATGGATGCATAGAAAACCGACAATGAAACAAGAAATTAGGGAAACCCTGCGAGTTTTACAGATGTTTCCGATGAATTGAACGGATGAGATAGTGTTTGATTTTTTCATGCTCTTCATATATTCGAATATAACGAATAAGAGTTTAATCATGGACTCATGACTGGAACATGAATAAGAATAAAAGTATTTAGCTGTAATATTTCACTTCTCCAGTTGAGTTCTGTACAGTAGTCTCATTCCACAACTGAAGAGTTTGCCTATGGGGCATGTATAGTTTTGATTAGAGCTCCCATACAATCTGACCGTCCTTGATGGTTAATACCACCTTACCGGTGAGCTCCTTGCCAAACCAGGGTGAGTTTCTGCCATTACTCATCATGGTCATTTCGTCAAGTCTCCAGTTGAATGTGTCATCAAAAATTAACAAGTCTGCTGGCATTCCTACAGCTAAATTGCCGCGTTCTATTCCAATAATACGCGCTGGATTTGCAGTCAAAGCTGAAATAACTGATTCTGCACTTAACTGGTGGGTTTTCACCAAACTCCAAGCAAGGGTTAACAAGGTATCAAGACCAGCAATTCCGGTGGCCGCTTCGCTAAAGGGAGAAAGTTTCGAATCCAGACTATGTGGTTGGTGATCCGAGCAGATCGCTGCAATATCACCGTTCGCCAATCCTTGAATCAATCCTTCCTGATCCTGTTTAGTACGCAAAGGGGGAATCACCTTGTACAATGTATCAAATTCACCGATGTCGGTTTCACTACATAGTAGGTTATGGATTGCGACCGAAGCGCTAATTTGCAAGTTTCTCTGTCTGGCTTCCATCAGTCGAAATACTGACCTAGCACAGGAGATAAGGTTGATATGTGCTGATGCTCCGCTAGTCTCAACCAAGGCAATGTCACGAGCAATCCCAACTGTTTCCGCTGCTTCCGGAATGGCTGGTAATCCAAGTTGAGTACTAATAATGCCCTCATGCACAACTCCGTTGCCTTGTAACCATGGATCCCAGGAAGTCATAAATACTGGTATATCGTAGGTCGATGCATATTGCATTGCTCTTCGCATAAGTAACGAATTTTCAACTGGTTCCAACGCATTGCTGACTCCCACACATCCGGCGTCATGAAGAGTGGCCATGTCGGTTAGTTTTTCGCCCTTTAAGCCAACAGTAAGTGCGCCTAGAGGATAGATATCACTATATCCTGCAGCATTTGCTCGATTCTGGATCATGTGGACCATCCCGGGCGTTTCGATAATGGGCAAAGTATCAGGCGGACAAACCAGACTAGTTATTCCTGCGGAAGCTGCAGCACGGGTCTCACTGAGAATGGTGGCCTTGTGTTCCTCGCCTGGTTCCCTCAATCTGGCACAAAGATCGATAATGCCCGGGAAAATGTATTGACCTTTGGCGTCAATCATTTTTTCTGATTTGAAATTCTCGTTTGGATTACCGACTGCTTCAATTCGATTTTGAGATATATGGATATCGGTAATCTGATTGACCCCATTGATAGGGTCGATCAAATGTCCATTGTAGATACTTATATCCATTTGATTTTTACTATCCCCCCATGAGGTGAGCCATAATTGACATTCTCACAGCAATTCCATTGGTAACCTGATCAAGGATGACTGACCGACTTCCATCAGCTACTCGTGATGAGATTTCAAGCCCTCGGTTTATTGGCCCTGGATGCATAACAATGGCATCTGATTTTGCAAAATTAAGAGTTTTTTGCGTCAAACCATAACGAGCGAAATATTCCTGTTCGCTGGGGATCAGTTGACCGTCCATTCTTTCCCTTTGGATGCGTAACATGATGACGACATCAACATTGTCGAGACCATCTTTCATATTGTTAACATAGTTAACTCCCAGGGTTTCAATATTCGTTGGGATTAGGGTCCGAGGTCCAATAACGCGTATTTCTCTCACCCCCAAGATATTAAGAGCATGGATCTGCGAACGGGCAACACGTGAGTGCAGAATATCACCAACGATTGCAATACGAAGTTTTGAAAAATCTTGCTTTTGCTGACGGATTGTAAACATATCAAGCATAGCTTGGGTGGGGTGCTCGTGCCTTCCATCTCCGGCATTGATGACCCGAACATAGTCGGGTAAATGGCTAGCAATGAGTTGTGCTGAGCCACTTTCATGGTCTCGAACTACAAACATATCGGTGTGCATAGCCTCAAGTGTTTTTACTGTATCTAGAATAGATTCACCTTTTGTAGTTGACATTCGTGTTGCATTCATGTTCACGACATCAGCAGAGAGTCGCTTTGCTCCAATCTCAAAGGTGGTACGGGTTCGGGTACTCGGTTCAAAGAACAGGTTCACGACTGTTTTTCCCCGCATTAGAGGGATTTTCTTTATTTCGCGTTTGCCAAAGTCAATGAAAGAATGGGCAATATCAAGAATTGTTATAAGGGTTTCTGCGGAAAGACCTTGAATGGTTAGGAAATGTCGAAGCCTTCCATTTTCGTCAAACTGAACGGGAAAGTTTGTGATCATTTTTCAGAAATATTGACTTCCTCAACGCTGAGCCCGAGTTTATCGTTATCTCGATAAAGTTTGGCTTGTTGATGGATATCTAGGTCTAATTCCATTCCTATGAAATCAGATTGTATCGGCAATTCTCGACCTGTTCTTTTGATAAGAACACCTAACTTTACGCTTGCAGGTCGCCCATATGAGAAGATTTCGTTGAGGGCTGCTCGGATCGTTCGGCCGGTATAGAGCACATCATCAATAAGAATGATATTACGATCTTCTATTCTAACTGGAAGGAAAGATGCTTTGACTTGTGGATTCAGTCCAACCCGACTGAAGTCATCTCGGTAGAAAGAGATATCTAGGGTGCCTAATTCTTCGCTGAAACCGATTTTTTGGTGAAGAAGTTCAGCAACCCATACCCCCCCGGTGTGAATGCCAATGAGTAATGGATTAACAATGGTACTTGAAGCTACTTGTCTGGCTAAATTATCAATGGCATTGTTGATGGAAGTATCCATGTTAATTTCGATGTTTCTCCTGTAAATTCGAGAAGTAAGTCTCAAGAATAATCTGGGCAGCCACATCGTCAATTTCAGTTACTTGCTGGTTGGATCTATCGAAATGACTAATCAAATGATTTGCTTGATAGGTTGAGTAACGTTCATCAACCATGATGTAATCAAGTTTGCTCTTATTGCCTAGTTTTTTTGCAAAACTTCGGGCCTCTCTTGACATTTTGGTTTCTTCACCCAAGTGAGAAAGTGGGAGTCCAATCACAAGAATTTCAGGTTTCCATTCTTGAATAACTTTTAGGATAGCTGACCAATTTATACTCGTTTTTTGATTATGAATGACTTCCAGTGGCTGCGCTGTTCGGGTTATTTTATTACCAACTGAGACACCAATACGCTGTGAACCATAATCAAAACCTATTAAGCGTCCTGTTGACTTCATTTATGGTTGGCGATCAGGCATGCCCGAATTGACTAGATATTTGATTGATATCGATACCCAGGATGGCAGCCGAGCGATGCCAACGGTCCGGGTATGGGGTTGAAAACAGTATGTCGTGATCTACTGGGGTAGTGAGCCAGCTATTTTCAGATATTTCCGATTCAAGTTGACCAGGTCCCCAACTTGCATATCCGAATGTAACCAAAGCATGTTCGGGTCCAGAACCTACCGCCATATCAGCAAGAATTTCCTTGGAACTAGTCAGACACAAGTCATGGTCAACCTTGAGGCTAGATTTCCATCTTGGTTGTTTGCTGTTGTGAATCACTAGGCCAAGTTCCTGAGATAAAGGGCCACCATTGAGTATAGGTTGCTTAGCGTAAGTGTCGATGGTCGAAATAATGTCCATTTCAGAGAATATCTCTCCAATTTTGTGAGTGGTTGCCTTGTTAATAATAATCCCAATCGCACCATCATCATCATGGTGACACATTAATATGACACTCCGGAAGAATTCCTCGCTAAGCAGCTGGGGCATGGATACAAGGAAACGATTTTGAAGAGATTCCATCAAGCGATTTGATTTCGATGCTACGGTTATGTGAACGATCTTTCGTGTTCAGGAATATTTGAATTTGATTAACTCAAGTTTATCATGAGTCAATTGATTCTGAATTGAAATATTCCTAATCTATGTTCAAACAGGGAGTTATAACTAAAAAAATTCGAGTTAGACGAATACATCATTGCTAGTTGGTTAATTCTCGTGATATATAATAGTTTTTTTCACTAATTCAATTTGGAGAGTCCAATGAGTGCATATTTTATTTTTACTCACAAGGTTCATGATGCCGACACGCTTAATTCAAACTATTTACCTCAGGCGGTTGAATCTCTTGGTCCTTATAACCCTGAAGTGTTGGTGGTTGATGAGAACATAGAGATTATGGAAGGTCAATCGGATGCGAATCGAACGGTAGTAATTAAATTCGAAAGCAAGGAACAAGCAAAAGAATGGTATAACTCGGAAGCCTATCAGAATATCGTTAAGCTCAGGCTTGACTCAATTGAAGGCTTTTCTTTTCTGTGTGATGAGTTCAAGCCCTGATATTTCCACATTAAACATACATAATGTATATATGTGTATAGTTCCAGTTGCATTCAGGGTTGTTGCACGATCTTCTCCTAATTGTGTGGGTGGAGCTTATTTAATTCTATAAGCCATTTCATCACTAGCGGTTCCATATTTAAAACTAGTCTAAGAATTTTGTTGTGGATCATAAGATCTTGATCATCAGTAGTGATACCTCACTGCTTACGAGTACCAAGCAATTTTTGGTGACACAGAATTACCAAATCTTGACCTTTATGGATGGAATTGACGCAATGGTCGGGGTGGTCAATCATCGACCTAATCTGATCCTCATTGATACGTCATTGCCACGACTAAATGCGCATCAGTTTTGTTATTTGGTCAAGCGAAATATCGAGTTCAGGTCAATTCCTGTGATTATCCTTTCCCACACTAATGGTCTTGCTGAACGAGCGAAAGGTCACGCAGTTGGATCGATATATCATTTGGTTCTCCCGATTAATAATCAAGAACTGATAATGGTAATCAAGAGGTTTATGCTCTGTGACGGTAATGATAAATAGAACTTGCATGCGGTGAATTCACAGAACCATTAAATTATAAACACAATCGGTTATCCAGCATATTTTGTTGAGTAGTCGGTTTCCCGATGAACCAAATTTGTGTTTTATAGACAGCCGAGTTTTATCAATTTCTGTATCTAATGTTTTGGATTGAAACCACATTGGACTCGAAACCTATGTCCCAACTTTCTCATCGCGAACAAGGCCAAAAACCATTTTGAACTGATTTATTTGTTTCTGTTGAGGGCGAATATCAATGCCGAAACGGAGCAGAACGGTAACTTTACAAGAGGAGTACATCTCATTTCATCCATCGATCTTACATGAATATCAGTACCTGCACAAATCATGAGGTTCAGTTAATTTTAAATTGGATTCAACAAATCCAAAGCAGTGATCAGCTTGATGGTTTGGATTTGTTGCTTCCACGCCTTACTCACCTTGAAAAAATCATGAAGACAAATGGTTTGGATGGAGCCAGGATGCTATGTCAGAGATTATTGGAACTATCAGAATCTCTAATTCGGAAATCTGGCAAGATCGACTCTGACACTGGGTTTGGAGCGATATTGGAGGGTATATCGAAATTAGCTACATATATCTCACTGATTTCTTCTGGATTTCCCATATCACCGTTGTTTTTGGTTCATCCCATAACGGGTATAGAACGACTGTTCGATAATGATAGGAAAACATCATTTGATCTCTTCCAGCCATACGATCTGTCATTGGGATATGAGTATGCCCCTCCATCTATTGGTGCTCTTGAAAAATGCTTAGATTTCGACCAAATATTTCATATTCATTTTCGAAAGAATTTATCGATTCATCTGCGAAAGCGAAGCTACAATGCGCTCCTTGAATTAGCAAATTTATTCAATCGTATTGAACTCGATCAGGTAGATAAAGACTCGTATTTCGCCTGTCTTGTTTTGAGTTGCCTGGAACTGATCCGATATAAGAGTGATAAATTTCATGCATCAAAAACAATTGAGATTTTGTTAGCAGAAATCGATTTACTGATGTATCAAATTTGCCTGAATAATTCGAAACAAGAGTTGATGGTAAATCTACGAATGCTACTTCGAAAAATGCTCTATTTTTTGGGAGATACAGTCTATGGGAGCAACAGGATAAATCACACAAAACCTCAAGATATAGGTCCAAAAACTCGGCAAATTTGTGAACATTTCAAGCTTGATGTTTGGTTCGCTATAGAGCCGGGTCGAGTGATACAGGCAGAATGCGAGAAATCGATTGCACTAGCTGTTGATCTCGCGCAATTAGAAAAAAGAAACAATTATGCTTCCTTGCAAAATTCACTTGCCTTATTCTTTCTAGGGGGGCTAGCCTCTGAAAAAATAGAAGAAATGTTTGCGATGTTTGATCAATTGAAGAGAACAGTATCAGTGCATGCAGATGGAATATTGAAGGCATATGTAATGGATTTATGTGAAACTATATCCAATGTCAATGTTCATGCAGGAAGTTTTGCAGACTCAAAACAAGATATAAAAATTGCTTCAGCATGGATGATGTTATGGGATTTTATTGAATGTCACAACACTCATACGGTCGAACGAATTCAGTGTTTCGGTCAACGATTAATGGATAATCAATGCGAATGGTTGAGCATAGATACCCATAGTACCCAATCGTCTGATTCGCAACAAACAAATATCCAAGTAGCCAGTTTCGAGAAAAATGACGCTTATGATCTCGGCGTCAACTTTATGAGACCTTGGCCAAGTCTAGAATGTACTCAGGCTCACGATATAGTCAAAACTCATATTTGTAATGAACTATTGAAAGCACAAGGTATTTTAGCTGATATCGACAAGATGGTTGTAGGAGAGTCTCGGCTTACAGAGTTGTCATTAGTGATGAAGCAGGTTGAATGCTTATATATTGTTTTGGGTAACACGTCCGCAATCGAAATCATTCAGCGTGCGGGTATGTTGATCACTCAGACGATTAGTTCGACTAGTCATCTGCACCTAGAAGCTAAACAACTTATTTTGATTATTGATTCGATAAGGGAAGCGGCAAATAGAATGGCTGTCAATGAAGACGTAGACCAAGATTCAGGCATGAGGTTTGATCGAGCGAGTCATTTGATTGAAGAATATATTGACAATCATAAAATAACGCTACCAACAGAGTTTACTTCGGATTGTGGGCCGATCCTTGAGCAACTAGATTTGATTGGGCTTGAGTTAAAACGATGGAGGGAAGATATTTCAAATCATGAGATTGCTATAACCATTCGAGAAAGGTTCTCTCGGTTAGAGAAGCTATGTGAAATTTGTAAAAACAAGGAAATTTCTCGCATCTGCAAGGTCATCTCATCAATGATTACGAAAGACAATCTAACATCTACATCGGATTCAACTGTTATTCTCAATTTATTGCTGGAAGTTCATCAGTCGATTGAGGCGGAATTTGGTGGTAGCAGTGAGCAAACGCAAGAGCATCTAAAATCAATATTGCGTATGGTTGAAAAATTGTAGCTTTTCAGGTTTTTGACAAATGATTCTATGCATATGAATGTAAATGCATGAATAAATAAATAAAGAAATCGTTCATCCAATGTTTAACTAATCCTGTTACAAAAATTCAAGATGTCATGAGCTACTTGCCAGATCGATGTGAAGTCGCCCACCTCGTTATACAGATATCTCGCTCAGTATTTGATAAATCAAATACTGATAATGCCGTTTTTTTCAAGACTGATGGAAGTATAGTCACGGAAATCGATATGTATCTTCAATCTCAACTCAAGCAGGAATTGGAGAGACATTGGCCCCAGTATGGATTCGTTGGTGAGGAAATGCATTACGATGAACAAAATGCGGTGATTCATGATTCAAATGAGGGATATTGGGTGCTTGATCCGCTCGATGGTACAACAAATTATGCTAGTGGTTTTTTGGTTTATGGGGTTTCATTGGCATTGGTTATAGATGGTCAATCCCAGTTAGCAGTTGTTTATGATCCCATTCGTGATGAATGTTTTTCAGCAATACGAAGTCAAGGTGCTTATCTCAATGGTCAGAGATTAAATTGCTTGGTAGACATCCCTTTATCCAATTGTGTTGCGAATATTGACTATAAACGGCTAACCGAGGATCTTTCAGCGCAACTTGTGCGTTGTCCTCCTTATCGGTCACAGCGTAATCTCGGTTCATCTGTCCTAGAATGGTGTTGGTTAGCAACAGGTCGTTTTCAGTTATATCTTCATGGTGGTCAGAAACTCTGGGATTTTGCAGCGGGTTATTTGATATTGTTGGAATCAGGTGGTCAGGCGACATCACTTTCTGGGCAAGCTCTGGATTGTGATAAATTGCGAAAACGTGCGATTGTTGCTGCAATCAATGGCGACTTGTTGGTTCAGTGGGAGAGTTGGATAAAAAGTCATATGGAAGTTGCTTCTGGTGATTTGTATCGCTCCGATTAAATCCTGCTATAAATGAAGTGGGCTTTCTGGTTCTGGATGAGTTGATCAATACGACCACTTCGCACGGTTGCTATTTATCCAGTATATTTGTCATGGTGTCTGAGATTGATTTCGACCGGTTTTATGAATGTTAATTTGAAGGAATTTCCAAAGCGAAGGTGAAAACAATTCGGATTGATCGTCCTTATGTACTATCCAATAAGCAATAGGTGGCTTTGCGCTATAGATTGGTTGTGAAGTTCAATTTCAGAGTTGATGAGAAAATACTTTATTTTCAGGAGTATGGTCTATTGCCTATTGAAACCAGTCAAGAATCAAAATTAATTTACTAGGGGTTGAATTTCGATCGTATGAGATCTTGAGTTGGGAGGGACAGTATAAAGATAACTTGCCAGAATGTTTCGTGCCATATGATTTATTGATTGGCTTTGCTTCTCTGTTGATTTATTCCTCATAAGAGGGTGATTCATGCTCTTTTTAGCGATTATCAAGTTATCATTATGAGCCCCGAAAAATAAATTCCTAATCCATAAATAGAAAACTCGAAAGTAGCCTCAATACCTTATATGGTGTGGTTATTAAAGGGTCTATGGACTCATCCAATGGGTGATTATAGATCAAGGGTTGAAACCCACAGTGTATATGGCTTTACTCCCAACGTCGTGCACTCCATTATTTAAGGATTAGGGCGTTACCAAATATCATCCTTGTTTTTCCAATACTCCCGGACACTCTCAAACTCCTGATTCCTCTCTGACATCTTGCTGATCTTCTTATTCGACCTAGGAAATACACTGAAGGCCGTACGAGCGGAAATCCCTGTCAATCGCCAGACATTGCACCAGTTTCAATCTGTTATACAGTGCGAAACTGGTGCAGTCTGTGAAACTGAACTGCTTGTCGGAATAGGTGGTGAATATCGTCCATGCCTCTTCTTCATCTCTCGCAGAGATCCTGACCATTCGTGCCAGCTTCCCGGCTAGCAAGACCGTTCCCAGGTGACTTGCCGCATTCCAGCCTCGCCTGACCTTGCTCAGTGTGAGTGTTTCATCCAAGATGAAATTGGTTTTGAGCAATCTGTCGCGATGTTCTCGGACTGCGCGACAACTACCTGATGATCGGGGTCATTGTGATCGACAAGAGCAAACCTGGCTCCTGTATCAACAAGTATCGGCTTCAATCCGGGTCCCCGTAGAGTAGGCGATTGTGGTTTCTGTCGGTCGCTTCGCCGGTTCCATCCAGCACCAATGCCGATGATGCTTTCCAGCGGATCCTCCTGGATATTCTCCCTACCCTTGAAATGCATATCCACAAGATTCCTGATCAGATCGGAAACGCTGATGCCTGTTCGTTTTGCTTCCACCCCAAAAAGACGATACTGTTCTTCCTGAAGCGGAATTTGCGTTCTGTGCATAACCCCTCCCGGAAAATCCCGAGAGCATGAGAACTTGAGAAGCCTGAGTCATACATCATGAAAACCATGATGTATACATCGTTTCAGGAGTTTTCCACGCTACATTTTGGAACTATAGTACCCCATATTTCCATCAATTTATCGAAAGGGATGATTTTTCCACATCCGGCGGAGTAAACGGCTGCTATCTGGTTTAGCAACTCAATATTTGGCTTTACGTGGGGAGTAATCCAGCTTTGGTTCTAACCATGCTATGCTATGTTAGGTCATGAATTTGTCTTAACATCACAAGGTCAGTACTATAAAGGGATGTTGAATATCCGCAACCATTTAACTTGAACATATCGATCAACAAGGAATAAAATGATGGCAGAATAGAGTGATCAGAATCAACCGATTCAGAACTGGCGAAACAGATCGCCGTTCTGGAGGAAAAGATGAATACGAAACAGGCAGAGTATGCAACAGCTGCCGAAAAACTGACCGGGGAAACACGAGCGGCCATTGAGGGTCTGAGAAGCGATATGGCTAAACGGGAAATCGAAACTGGGAAGCGGGAGAACCGTCAGTTAATAGCCACTGTCGTGACCGTTGGTGTAGCAACAGCAATCCTAGGTGTGCTGATCACCGCTCAGTAAGTCAAGAAGTTCGCTTGATATTCGATCAAGCAAAGGCAGATCATGTGCGTAATTCAGCACAAGATGGTTACCAAATATAGGATACCTAACGACCTAAATGAAACTATATCCGCAATCGAAAAGGGCGGTCTTGACCGCCCTTGTGAGTGTTTGACAGTATTAATTCGCACAGCCCCAGTTCGATTGCTGTGAGGTATAGTTGTAACTTGCAGATCCGACAGTTGTGGAATGATGATAGCCCACTATCCGCCCTTAGCTAGGTGTACAGGTTGTTAAAGCTTTTGGGTGTGAACCTTGCACTACTGGCCGTTATGCCCGTAACCTCCGCAAGATCAAAGCGGTTGATTTCGGCTGTCCCCACGCAGGCTTGCGGCCCTTTCAGTCCCGGTGCGGGTATGGTCTGCGCCCCAACCTGCCCGGCCACAAGCAAGGCGATCAGCGCGGTAGTTATTGCGGCTAATTTATTGAGGAGAGGGGGTATTTTGTTGAAATTCATGGGTTTCTCCTTCTGGAATGCTCGGCGGCGAAAGGAGAAAGTAGCCGAGTAACTTTGTTTATAAGTGTTCGCATTGTACTTCAAAAGGTCAGGCCTCGCTCGCTTATCAGTTGCCAAAATGAAAGGAATCGTATCTGGTTTTGGTAAGCACCGGAATTAAGCAAGGGCGGAATTGAAACCGGGATTCATGCCCAAGGTTTGCAGGGCGGCAATGACCGCCCTTTTTCATATCTTCAGGCTGTTATTTCCCACATTAATCCGAACGATAGCAGTTGAATTGAACCATATTATTCCGAGACAACAATGAAACTTTTCTGGTATAGGATGAAACAGTTAGCCTGATCTTGGCATTTTTCCCAAGCTGTATTTTTTTGGTAAGTTGAGTAGGAGTGAGTTTTTCTACAGATAAACGAAAGAGACCCGCGCGTTCCACCTCCATTCAGAACGGGCTATTTTGAATTCGTGCTGGTCAAGGAATTCTCTTAAATCAGTCCCAGTGATCTTCTTTATACTCAAGCAGTTCGCTTCCGTACAATTGATCCGTTCTGTTTCTTTGTCTTACCCAAAAATCAGTAAACTCTTTGCTATTTTCAGGACATGCAAAGACAGGCTTTGACGAAGCAGATACATCTACTCGGCATACATCCTTTCCTTCAACATTATTGAAAGAAATCCGACATAACGTTTGTGAAGGGCCTGAAATCCTATCGCTAATAAGCTGTATGATGAAACGCTCATAACCATCGCGGTCCCCTCTAGATAAAGTCGCATAATCTGCTTCGATGCCTGTAACTGTTCCATCATCAGCAACTCCAATGAGCAATGTTCCCCCTCACTATTCATGAATCCAGCAACACTTTTTACAATTATTTGCTCGCTTTTCCTTTTTCTATCAGTACCATGACTCCACCGTGCAAGTTGCTTAAACTCAAGAGTGTGAGATTCGCCATCAAAAATGATGTCCTTAATCGATGTATTTTCCGTAAAATCTCCACTTGATCTTCCCAAAGTCTTTCAAAGCCTTCTCAACCACCTTCGCAATCAACTTTCTTCGCTTCTCACAAAACTCATCATAGTCAAGCTGGTACCAACCGACTGGCAAAGCATGCCAGTATACCTGTCTCTTAAGCCGTTCAGGATCAATTCTGTTTGTCATGGTAGACCAATAATCTGTGAGTTGCTGGAAATTGAGGAGTTATCTGCCCAGTCAACAAAGGCCATATTGCCAATATTATTTACCCTTGAGTTATCAGTAATGCCAAGACTTCCAAGATATGCTTTAGGATAGAGATGATGTCGTTCCATGTCTTTGACTGGAGTAACGACAGGTTCCAGCATGGAAGAAACTTTTTGTTCTGAGAAGAGAACATCTGCTTCCAGTATGTTCATAGATGCCCAATATGCAGCCAGCGGCGGTGATTTCGATGAAGAAGTATCAAGTCTATTGGGTAACGTAATGTCCCAGTAATCTTGTGTAAAAGTATCACGAACAATGCGATCCAACGTTTGGCAAAACTCATCTGCATTTCCAGAAGACATAGACCCGATACGGTTTAAATCAGCCTCCAGTTGAGTTTCTGACGATCCCGTATAGCGACCCGTTGTATGCGCCATAAACCACCATCGTGAAATAACCTCGCGTAGCCTCGGTAATTCTACTTTGTAGTCCGTACGTCCAATTAGCCAAAGAACATACACAAACATAAGTGCAAGCTCAGATGAGACCATACGACTAGAGCGAAATCCAGTTCTGCGAAGGCACTTCAGATACTCGTGCCAGTTTGTAAGATTCAGCGTGGCGTCATGTGCAACCTGAAGTTTCTTAAATTGCATCTCGCGGTGTTCCGGGCTGAACTGCCCAGTATCCAAATCCTTTCCGCGAAGTATAGAATAGACAGAATGTAGCCGACCTCGTCGAAACGCTAGGCCGACAGACGATCGTAAAAGTTGATCTGGAGATGGTTCAATGAAGTGGTTATAGGGTGAGGAGTACGTTGTGCTTGGGGCTTTAGCCAAGCGGGAAAAGTCTTCGAGATCCCTTCGCCCCTTTTCTCAACAAACTGACATCAAAGTTAAAATGAAATCTGCATTATTGAGGCTAACTCCTTTGCTATTGATGCGCACAAACACTTCAGCAACCTCTTCATCGTCAACTGTTCTATCAAGTTCGATCGCTTGAAAAAGGTAATTTTGTAAGAGTTTTAATCATTCGATATTTTTTACAAGTTGCTCCTTTTCTGCTCTACCAATCTGAACATCTCGATAAGCTTCTACCTTTGCTAGATATTCGGTAGCAAAGCTAAGTAATGAACCTGCAAAAACCTCGGTGATATCTGCGATGAACTCAGGGTCGTTCTTAACAGCCGCATCGGCAACTTCAAACTTTTGATCATGTGGTCGAAATGTAATACTTATGCGTCCTTCTCTATAGTCTTTGCGTAAAATTGGGATTCCACAAATAACTGCATACAGTGAAGTTAAGCGTTGTTGTCCGTCAACGCTTAGCAGTGATGAAACTGCTTGTTTATGATCTGTTCCTATTTGTTTAGCATCAGCATCAGCTCCTGTAGACCACAGTAACAAAGAACCAACGGGAAAACCTATGTACATGGAATCAATAAGGTCGCGGACTTTAGTATTTGACCAAACAAAAGGGCGTTGAATTTCGGGTAATCCAATCTCCCCACGCTTGATACGATCCAAAAGGCTAGCTACGTTGTAACTTACATACTTGAAATCGGCCATAAATTAGTTCTCGGAAATTCTGATTCAAGGAATTATACCTAGCGAGGCATAGCCTCAGACCGACAAGTTATGATTTGATCCGGTTGTGAATAGTGCTCCGGTGGAATTTTCAACAATCGCAAGGAAGCTGTCATAACCGTGAACATGGTGGTGGGTTATCATTACCCAAGTAAAATCAGTCTAATTGGAGCTTAGCGCAATGACAACACAAAATCTGCTACAAAACTGACTGATTGACAACCCCTAATCGACAATTAGAAATCGGTATAAATGGAAAAAAATATATTTGAACCGTCGGATCAAGAAGAAAAATCAGTAACGAAAATTGTCCATGCTGTTTACTTGCTACAGGCTTTAAGTTTCTTTGTGCCATGTATTCTGATGATCATTGCGGTCATCATTAACTATCTTAAGAGGTCAGATGCAATTGGGACATGGCTTGAGTCACATTTCATCTGGCAAATACGGACGTTTTGGTATGGCATATTGTGGATAATTGTAGGCTCACTATTGGCTATTTTCACAGCATTCATTGCTGGTCCATTTAGTATAGGCGTATTATTTGTAACAGCCTTGGGAGCGATTGTCTGGCTCCTTTATCGAATTATCAAAGGTTGGTTGCGATTAAATGACGGTAAACCAATAAGTGTAAAGAATCGATTCAGTGCAGCTCAAACTAACGGAATTTTTCACAATTAAAAAAGGAATTAACTTCATAAGGAAAAAATAGCAATTGTGATTGTTCATCCGTGTTTGAATGCTGATTCTGAGTACATATGAAGTATTTTGTTCTGCACAAAAATATCGATTCCAAAGAAAAGTCAGATTATAATAGCGTCTCGATAACCTTACTTGAATAAACCGTTTTTCTGTATCTTCTTCGGTTAAGAATAAACTGCTCATTCCCGCATGTTATTGGTTGTCAAAATTTTGCATGGATCACCTTGTTAAATGATACATCCATGACTAAAAATTCCCGTCGAGTTAAAGCTAATGCAATCCGTGCTCTTAGCATGGATGCCGTACAACGGGCAAACTCCGGTCACCCTGGAGCTCCCATGGGCATGGCAGATATAGCAGAAGTTCTGTGGTCGGATTTCTTAATACATAATCCGAAAAACCCACAATGGGTGAACCGTGACCGTTTTGTTTTGTCAAATGGCCATGGTTCTATGCTTCTTTATTCTCTGTTGCATTTGACTGGTTATGATCTTGATATTGATGAGATCAAGTGCTTCAGGCAGTTGCATTCGAAAACACCTGGTCATCCTGAATATGGTTATACGCCGGGAGTCGAAGTTACAACTGGACCTCTTGGGCAAGGACTTTGCAATGCTATTGGTATGGCAATCGCAGAGAGGATTCTGGCTTCAACCTTCAATCAAAAAGAATTTAATATCGTTGATCACCATACCTATGTGTTCGTGGGTGATGGTTGTCTGATGGAAGGAATATCGCATGAAGGCTGTTCGCTTGCTGGAACACTTGGCTTAGGTAAATTGATTGTAATCTATGACGATAACGGTATCTCAATTGATGGTGAGGTTGAAGGTTGGTTTACCGACAATACACCAGCCCGTTTCCAAAGTTATGGCTGGCATGTAGTCTCAGATGTTGATGGACATGACCCAGATGCTGTTTCTAAGGCAATACAAGCAGCGAAAGATCAAACACAAAAACCTTCAATTATTTGTTGCAAAACGGTTATTGGATTTGGTTCACCTAACAAGTCGGGAAAGGGATCCAGTCATGGAGCACCTTTGGGAGATACAGAGGTGGAACTCGTACGAGAAGAACTTGGTTGGGAGTACCCACCATTTGAAATTCCTAAGTACATCTATGAAGCTTGGAATGCTTGTGAAGCGGGTAGACAGGCAGAGAGCGATTGGAATTCCAAGTTTACGAAATATCGTGAAGCTTATCCGGACCTTGCTCTAGAATATATACGGCGACAGAACAGAGAATTGCCAAGCAACTGGCCAGAGCTTTGCGAATTTATGCTCGCAGAAGTAGATCGCAATGCTGAAAATGTGGCAACCAGAAAAGCATCACAAATAGCATTGGAGGCACTCGGACCAATTCTTCCCGAGTTAATTGGAGGCTCTGCTGATCTAACCGGATCCAATCTTACTCAATGGTCTGGATCGAAAACGATTACAAAATCTGATCAGGAAGGAAACTATATTTTTTATGGAGTCCGTGAGTTTGGTATGGCTGCGGTTATGAATGGACTAGCACTATATGGTGCATTCAAACCTTATGGTGGAACGTTTCTGATGTTTTCGGAGTATGCACGCAATGCACTTCGTATGGCAGCATTAATGAAACAACCATCTATTTTCGTATTCACTCACGATTCGATTGGGCTCGGAGAGGATGGTCCGACTCATCAGGCAGTAGAGCAAACAGCAACTTTGCGTATGATTCCCCGAATGTCGGTTTGGCGACCATGCGACGCAGTCGAATCCATGGTTGCTTGGCAACAAGCATGTGAATCGAAAGAAAGACCTTTCAGTTTGATTTTTTCACGTCAATCTTTGCCACATCAAGTTCGGACATCCAAACAATTATCCCTTATAAAGAAAGGAGGATATATTCTTCGTGACTGTCAGGGTGAGCCAGATGTGATTTTGCTGGCTACCGGTTCAGAAGTTCAGTTGGTTATTGGTGCGGCTGATGAAATGCCCAATATAAACATAAGAGTGGTATCCATGCCATCAATGGATCGATTTTCGGAACAAAGCGCAAAATATCGAGAATCTGTATTGCCGTCGTCGGTAAGATGCAGAGTGGCAGTTGAAGCTGGAGTCAGGGTCTCATGGACCGAATATGTAGGACTTGATGGAACCATAGTCAGTATTGAAACATTTGGGGAGTCTGCACCTGCCAATGATGTTTTTGAACATTTTGGAATCACAATGGATGCAGTTATAAAGGCAATCAAACAACTGTTGACTAAACACCAAGAGTAAATCCTTTATACGCTATTCCAGAATCAAAATATATTTCAGTTATGTATGCTTATTGATAGAAATTCGATTACATAGCAATATGCAAACCACTGAGACAATCTATTTATACGGAGTAAATAATGACCATTAATGCCGCGATTAACGGCTATGGCCGAATTGGCAGGAATATCCTTCGTGCCAAATATGAGTCAAACAATCAGGAAATCAGGATAGTTGCTATCAATGATTTAGGTGACGTTGATATTAATGCACACTTGACCCGCTACGACACTACACATGGACGATTTTCGGGAACAGTTGAGACGGATAGCGACAATCTTTGTATCAATGGGGATACGATTCGTGTTCTTTCCGAGCGGGATCCATCAAAACTACCTTGGCATGAATTGGCTATCGATGTAGTCTATGAATGTACCGGCTTATTCACCAGTAAAGAGAAAGCCAAAGCGCATTTGGATGCGGGATCTCGAAAAGTGATCATCTCTGCACCAGGCGGTAACGATATTGATGCAACAGTGGTCTATGGGGTGAATCATCATACTCTAAAACCCTCGGACACGATTATTTCCAATGCCTCGTGTACGACAAACTGTCTTGCTCCTTTGGCTAAGGTTCTAAACGACTCTGTGGGAATCGTACATGGGCTTATGAATACGATTCACGCCTACACGAATGATCAAGTTCTCAATGATGTTTATCATAGTGATTTAAGGAGGGCTCGGTCAGCTACCAGTTCTATGATCCCAACAAAAACCGGAGCGGCAGCTGCGGTTGGCTTGGTTTTACCCGAGTTAAATGGCAAGCTAGATGGATTTTCAATTCGGGTGCCAACCATTAATGTCTCGGTAGTCGATTTGACCTTTGTTGCATCACGCAGTACTACAGTTGAGGAGATTAATAGAATTTTGAAAGAGGCTGCGGATGGCAAAGTTCTTGATTATACCGATGAGCAACTTGTTTCTTCTGACTTTAATCATGTCCCAGCTTCATCAACCGTTGATGCCGGAATGACGCGTGTTACCGAAGGAACTTTGGTCAAGGTTTGTTCTTGGTATGATAATGAATGGGGATTTTCGAACCGTATGCTCGATACTACTTTGGCATTGATGAATGCTTAAATTCGATTCAGATTTGTTCGGTACCACTTAAGTTGATGCTAGATCAGTAGAGCAAGCGTAAGAGTTGCGTAAACTTCACAGGATATGAAGTACAAAACACTTGAAGATATCGATCTGCACGGGAAGCGGATCCTGATTCGACTGGATCTAAATGTTCCAATTAAAGAAGGCAAAGTCATGTCTACAGCACGTATTGACATGTCTTTGCCAACCATTCGAAAAGTTTCTCAAGCTGGCGGAAAAGTGATGTTGATGTCGCATTTAGGGAGGCCCACCGAAGGCCAGTTCACCAAGCGATATTCATTGAATCTAGTCGCGGACATCTTGTCAGATTGTCTTGGACAAAATATTCCACTGATTGATGATTATCTGTTGAACGAACCACCACTTGAAAATGGAGATGTGGTGTTATTTGAAAATATTCGGTTCAATGAAGGTGAATTGGAAAACAAGGAATCATTAAGCCGTCAATATGCATCTTTGTGCGATGTATTTGTTATGGATGCTTTTGGTGCTGCTCACCGAACACAGTCATCAACTTATGGGGTTGGGTTCTTTGCAAAAGAGGTATGTGCAGGTCCATTGCTGGTAGCGGAAATTCAGGCGCTCTCGAGAATCTTGAAACACCCATTAAGACCGATGGTTTCGATTGTTGGAGGATCCAAAGTTTCGACAAAGTTGGTGTTGCTGGATAACATGATGAAAAGAGTTGATACTTTGATTCCAGGTGGAGGGATTGCTAATACTTTTCTCGTTGCATCTGGAATTGATGTTGGAAACTCGGTTTATGAGGCAAGTTTAGTAGAATTTTCTGCAAAATTAATTCAGTCGGCTAGAGAACTCGGAAAGAATATTCTTCTTCCTGAAGACGTGGTTGTTGCAGACCGATTGGCTGCTGATGTTTCAGTAGCAGTTAAACCTGTTTCCGATATTGGTATGGGAGACATGATTCTTGATATCGGGCCGAAAACCTGTGAAAAATATCGAAAAGTAATCCAGGCATCTCAAACGATTATCTGGAACGGACCTCTTGGTGTATTCGAGTTTGAGGTCTTTTCTCAAGGTACCAGAGAGATTGGTCAGGCTATTTTTGATTCGAATGGCTATTCTGTTGCTGGAGGAGGTGAGACCCTTGCTGCCATTGAGCAAAATGATCTGGCAGATGGTATATCCTGTATTTCGACTGGGGGTGGTGCATTTCTGGAGTTTCTCGAGAGCGGCACTTTGCCTATTTTCACCATGCTTGAGCAATCGGTTTAGGCCTATACAAGATTCTCAACTAACAATTGAATATTGGGTGGTGGTTCTTCATCCAGGGATTGTAGGTAATCGCCAAGAGAGGGTATGGGAATTTGATAACGACTTGGTGGGTGCCGTGTTTCTATTAAAACTCCAGCATGTAATGCATCGGCTAGGAAATCATCCACAGGAGTGCCTTTCTTTGTTCTAGCATACTGGGCTATCTGAAGGATGTCATCCAAACTCAAAAAACCA
Organism: Gammaproteobacteria bacterium; assembly: GCA_026708585.1. Classification (GTDB taxonomy): domain Bacteria; phylum Pseudomonadota; class Gammaproteobacteria; order Arenicellales; family Poriferihabitantaceae; genus Poriferihabitans. Next base: position 29,845 of record JAPOUQ010000088.1, on the reverse strand, counting down.
TCTCTATTATTCGCAATTTGGGCCAACTTTTTGTAAACCCATGGCTGAGCCGAACATCTCCTGATAATCATATCGTAGTAATTTTGCTTGCTTTTCTTGCCTTTCTTAATCGCAAGTTCAAGCAGTTTTTCGTTGATAATTCCTTCATGTTTAGCAATCACTCGGCAAGCCGCAACTGATACTCGGTTAATGTGTTGCGGCCATCCTTGGGAGAGTTGCGCTAATCGATTAATCCAGATCTCCGAATTTTCCAAGGAGTTGGTAAAATTGTAGGACGCCAATACTCTATTGATTGCCTCAAAGGCCTCTTCATGAGTTAACAGTCCAAGGTTTACTACTCTCTCATCCGGAAGTCTTGAGAGACCGCATTTGCTTAACCTATTTTCCGTATCGCTCAATCCAAAGAAAGCGGTTATCAGCGGTATGCCCTGAGTATTTCTGTGCAAGAAACTCATAACACCATTCGTTGGAATACCTATTGGTATGTTCTGTGCTTCATCTATAAAAACTACCAAGCGTATGTTCTCGAACAGAGGGGCTACATCCCGAAACATGAGTTCGGCAGGGATATTTTTGAGATTCAGTATGTTCTTTGATTGTCCATGCAACGTCAAATCAACCCCTGCGGTACTGATTGTATAAGCACGTTTTGTTATATCTTCCAACAGTTTCTTACCGATATCCTTCAGTTTCTCCATGTTTCGAGAAACCCGTACTGGAAATCTAGCTAATAATCGTTCCTGTTCCCGTTTCGCTTCCTCAATCATGATCTTGACAACAGCGCAGGCCGAATTGAGTGTATCGGCTTCAACGGGCACTGCCACCTAAGGATCTTCGGGGGTCGAATGCAGACGCACAGCCTCCATGCATTCTTTCATTAGGGCAGTCTTTCCGGATCCCGGATCACCCTGAAAAATCATCGTGCCGCCACCAACATGCCCATCACTAAGGCTTATAATAGCTTTGCGGAAAATCTCATATTCCTTATTACGTCCGCGAAAAAAAGGTTCGCGTCCAACTTCAGCACGGTCGGTCCGGTTCAGCCATACTTCAAGCGGAAGAGGTTCAGCTGGTTGAGGCTTTGGAAAATCATTTTTTATCATTATTTTCAATCGTACCATTCATTTCTCATTCCATTTAAAGGAAATTATGGCTAACAATCGTTGTCACAGTTTATCGATCATCAGCATCAGCAGAGCAATCGTCAGACGATCAAGGGGCAGATAGCACGTCTTAAGTGCAATTCAGAACGCGTCCTCAACCATCTCAGGCTAAGCAGTAACCCTCGGACCAAATTCAGCCATTTCCCCACCACAATTATCATTTTCCTGACTAATCCCGCTCTAATCTTATAGATTTTTCGATGGCTCCTGATGGTTGCAAGAGATTATTGATTAACAAAACGGAGCGGAACTAAATCGATCTACGGATATACTCTACAAACTTTCAACTCCATACGCTGAAAAATCCATTAGGCATAAATGGTCATAGGATGTACAAAAATATTCTGGTTTTAGCAATTTGCAATGCGCTTATCATGTCGAGCACATCGTTGACAATGACTAGCTCGGCATTGGTAGGACTTGCACTCGCTTCCGAGAGCATTTACTCAACAGTACCACTTGGCATTACCTACATGTCGGTAATGGCAGGGCTGATTCCATTATCTTTATTCATGCAAAAATATGGTAGGAAACTGGGCTTCTATATCGGTGCAGCATGTGGTCTATTAGGCGGAACTTTATCAGCAATTGGTATTTATACCGGTAGTTTCCTCCTCTTTTCTTTAGCCGGAATACTACAAGGATTATCTATGGCGAGCGCGCAATTTCTAAGGTTTGCAGCGGCTGAGGTTGTTGAACCGGAATATCGAAGTCGTGCCATATCTTGGGTGTTAGCGGGGGGTTTGGTTGCAGCATTTCTAGGCCCATCTATCGCCAGATTTACCAACGAATTCTCATCTTTGCCTCCATTCACGGTAGCTTTTGGAAGCATCATAGCAATGTGTGCCTTGATATTTATCATACTACCATTTTCTTCCCTTCCGAATCCCATGCAGAGTACTGAAGTCAAAGACAAGCGACCTTTAACTCACATCGTTATATTGCCTGGATTTGCAGTGGCTGCGCTTTGTGCGATGATTGCTTATGGAACCATGAACTTATTGATGGTGTCAACTCCTCTTGCGATGCAGGCTTCGGACCTAACATTCGATCAGATCGCTTTGGTAATCCAGTGGCATATCGTTGGTATGTTTGCTCCATCTTTCTTTACCGGACACCTGATTCACCGATTTGGAGTGTTGAAGATCATGTTATTGGGTGTTTTTGCGTTATTAATCAGCATTGGTTCAGGAGTATCTGGAGATACATACTGGAATTATCTGATTGGTCTTGTTGCTCTTGGTGTTGGATGGAATTTTTTGTTTGTAGGCGGTACTACACTTTTAACAGAAGTTCATCGACCATCCGAAAAAGGCATGGTTCAAGGCCTTAATGACTTTCTCGTTTTTTCAGTGGTAGCAACGACGGCAGCTATATCCGGTTATTTGCATTTTCAAATTGGCTGGATTGTTCTTAATCTAACAACCATACCAACTCTGATTATCGCTGCTTCAGCGATTCTTCTATTGTGGATTAAACGATCGCGAGTTTCGAAAGCCATCGCTTAACCGAATAATTCGTGTACCAGACATCAAATCATGCCATGCGAGTTTTTGAGGGTGAAAACTAACGGCAAGAAAACCGACGCCTAGTGCTACCCAGGAAAGTATGGATCCCAGAAATCGGAACCAGGCTTGTTTCAGTGAGATAGAGCACTCAGGATTCTTGTCATTAATTAGACGTATATGCCATGAGCGCATGCCTAGAGTCTGCCCGCCACGACACCAAGGTAAAGCGAAATAAAAAAAACAAACCATCAGTAAATAGATCGAACGAATCACTTGATCGACAGTAGGATTGAGAAGATTAGAAATGAGTGGTATTGGTAGCCATGCGATAAACAAAATACATGCGAGCAGGATGAAATCATAGACCATCGAAGCTACTCTCCTCATCAATGAGCAGGGTTCAAATTGTTCTGAATTTAACTGGTAATATTGTGAATCCGAATTCATGATGAGAAATAACTTTTTGTTTTACAGTAAATTTAATTCACAGGTTATATAAACAGAATTTTTGGTGCAATATTTATCAAAGATAGTTGCTTTTCACAAAATAAATAAGGATATATCTATATGATATAGAATAATAATTATGAATAAAAAAGAGAATTGAGGATATCGAAAAAGTATGGTTCTATGCATCAGAATTCATCTTTGATAAAAAATTATCCTCAAAGTTATCCACAGGTTGAATTTGTGGCTATTGGATAGACTTCGCTAAAAAAACCAACTGGAAAACGAAAAATAGAATGTGCTGAGCCTGAACCTATTGCTCTGGATGCCTGTTTCTGTCTGGTTCTCAAGAACTGTAATGAATCACTTCATTTTACGAATGGGTTTGATTAGTCAGGTTCGAGATGCTGCTACGATTGATTCAATCGATTGGCGAATTACCTGACTGAATTCCGCATCGGTCTGTGTAACGTCCAATCCTTCAGTCAGGGCTCGAGAAAAACTTGCTCGCATACCGAAATTTTCACTCAAACGTCGATTTGCTTCTTCACGTGAGTAGCCTCCCGAAAGAGCGACAACTTTTAGAATATTCGGATGTTCGATGCACTCCATGTAGAAATTTGCGGTTTCGGGGAGTGTCAATTTGAAAATGACTTGTTGACCTTCAGGGAGCAAATCAAGATGGGACAGGAGCTGTTTGCGCAACGTTTCTTCTGCAGCTTGTTTGTTAGGAGAATGAATATCGACTTCAGGTTCTATGATCGGAACTAGTCCCTTGTTTAGAATTTGGCTGCCAATATCAAACTGCTGAGCCACGACATCTTTGATCCCATTTTGGTTATTGTTCTTGATGACAGATCGCATCTTCGTCCCAAAAACTTCATTGTCGATGGCTTTGTCAAGCAGGGCATCCAAGTTAGGTATGGGTTTCATGATTTGCACATTGCTTTCAATATCGGCAAGCCCTTTGTCGATTTTGAGAATGGGTAGAATACCTTTGTCTTCCCACAGATAGCGTGTGGTTGGTTTGTTTTGAACGGTTCTGTCCATGGTGTTTTCAAACAGGATAGCGGCCATGATGTTATTGTTCGTGAAGTGTTCATTGGTCATGATACGAGTTCGCATATCATGGACTTTCTCGAACATTTCCTGTTCGGATGAGTATTGATCTTCATCAACACCGTATAGGCGTAATGCTTTCGGTGTGCTACCTCCGCTTTGATCTAATGCGGCGATGAAACCAGTTGAGTTCTTGACGGTTTCTAGTTGTTCTTTTGCTCGATTCATTGAATGAATGGTTCTTGTTTGAAGTAAGATTTCATTTTCTCAAAAATAGACATCTTGAACAAGGTAATTTTGAAAACCCTGTGAAATTCATTCATAACTGGTTATCCATCAGCGATACAGGGTTGGGTAAAATCAAGCCTTGTATGGATGGTTAAACACATCGTATATTTTTTGTATCAAAATTTCGTCAAGTCGACTTGGAAAAAGGATCGATTCAATACGGTCTAGCACTCATCACATGCATATTGTCACTGCTACATACCAACTCGATATTCACTCCTAAGACATACCTGCTTCTGGACAATTAATATAGAATCTGTCTGTCCAAAAGTCATCATCTTTCCATCCTTTACAGTAAGACTTGTTCGGCACAACATGCTACTAGAAAGAGATTTATTTGTAGTTTGAGTGGTCATGAAAACGTTGTCCATTTAATGACTAAGGGCTGACAAGAAAATAACTGATCATTTTGGTGAATAGATTCGTGATTTTAAACCAAATTTGTCTGTGGTTTGATTGTATAGTTCCAAGCTTCCATTCCCAGAAGATATTTACAGTGTAGCGAATCGATTTGTTGCTTACTAAACGAGAGTCCTTTCTCATACTGGACTTTCGCTCGGGAGGCAGTGATCTTGAGACCGGTTACGGTGATCTTGTTTCGCAAGTGGTTGAGTACCACCTCATAACTTCTCAAAGGTACTCCTGTCCACTGCTTGGATATTTCGCTGAACAGGCGGTGTTCAACGGATTCCACTTGGCCAATACCGATATTTCAACTGGCATTCAGAATCTCGACACCGACCATATCAAAAGACGATCGTGAATACCTGCAAGTCGACATAATCGTAGAATTTCAACCACTAATCTCGGAGATCCTTAAGTAATGGAACACCTATCTGTGCTTGAGCAATGCCATTATATGGTGACGGTCGCCCATTATCCGGCTGGGGTATCCAAGTGGAATCCGATTGAACCACGCCCGTTCAGTGAAATATCTAAGCAGTGGGATGGTGTATCTCTTAGAAGTTATGAGGTGTAACTCAACCACTTGCGCAACACCAAAACCGTGATCGGACTTAAGGTCTCAGCATACCGAGCGAAAATCCAATATCAAAAATGCCTCTCTTTCAGCTAACAACAAATTGATGCGTTACACTGCAAATATCTTCCGAGCACGGAGTCTTGAAACTATACCATCAAATCACAATGAAACTTGGTCTAAAATCGCCAATACTATTCGACGAAATGATAAGTTTTTCTCCAACTCGAAGGAATATCAATCAGGAATATTGAAATTTAGAAAATTATGAATAATTTAGGATGAGTCAGACATGGGGGGATTGTACGAATTCCTCACTCTTTGGATGGAATCAACTTTACTAGTGATAACATCCGAGTACACGGAACAGAGGAAGAGTTGAGTTTCGAAAAATGAGATTTCATTATTTCCTGTTATTTTTGGTTTTATAACAACTGATAGGAAGTACGCTTTTTGTTGACTCAATTCGGTATGCACGCATCTATCAAAAGATACATGATCTATACTGTTTTTGCTATCGGTATGTTTTTTGTGGGATTTAGTGGCATGCTGGAACCGGTGGGCAAGTTACTGATTGTGTTTTTCAAGTCCTATACAGAAGCGGAACTGATCAAACTGAATGCGACAGCCTTTGTAAATCAGCAAGGGTTAGCCGAATACGTTATCGGTCTTGATATAGTTGGGTCGAATTTTTCGGGTCACGATTTTCTGTTATCCCAGTCGGGAATAAACAGTGTCCGTGAGACTGCGTTCACAAACTGGTATGTGATCGAAGTTGATGCGGGTATCCCCAAATATATTGATAACTTAAAAGAATTGCCTCAGACTGAATTTGTATTACAAAATCGAGGGCTTTGGCTCTGTCATTGAACAGGGACTTCGGGCAATATATTTTTGTCAGACATCTCGGATCAATTTGAATTGAATGCTAGAACAGTCATTCCAACAAAGGCCAATGCTACACCAAGCCACTGAGCGTTGGTTAGTGATTCCCGGAATAGAAAGACTGAGATCAGGATCGTGATCAGGATCGTGCCGCCAATCACCATTGGAATTGCTGTACTTGCTTGAATGGGTGTCTCTCCAGAGAATCCACGAAACAGATAAAAATAGAGAATTTCTGCAATACCAATACATATCCCAGCAGCGATCGCCCAAGTGTAAGCTCCAAATGGTAAATCAGAAAACGAGACGGAAGTTCTGGCGGTAGTTATCAGATACACGATTGATACCATCAAAGCGGAAATTTGCAAACCGATCGTAGCAAAAATTGGTGAGATTGAGGTGGATTCAGCATGAGACATTGAAACCTTGATGAGCAGGTTATATCCCGAATAACAGAGTGTGATTAGTAAAATGATGAGTAGGCTTTTCATAATGATTCATGAGTGATAATGGTAGTCATTGGAATAATGGATGTTAACGTCTGGCAATTGAATAGGAGAAAAGGTATAAAAAGCATCCAAAAAGAGCAATGCCCATTAAGCAATACAATAGCAGATCATATCCGCCGAATTCCCAGATTAGTGAACCCATAAATGGTGAGATTGCGGCCCCCATGCTGTATATCATGGTAATCACTCCATAATTCACTCCAAATTTTGTTTCGCCCAGAATATCTCGGGCAATCACTGGACGTATGATGCTAACCAGTCCATATCCGCCTCCAAACATCATAACAAACAGAAAAACTAGCTCTGAGTTTGATGAAACCCCGAGTAATATAGTCATTGACGCTCCCATAGTCACAAAACAGCTTATTGAGATCGCATGATGGGTAATCCGGTTTTTAAGAATTGACAAGATTAGTCTTCCAGCAACCTGCATTGGCCCAATCAAGGATGCTGCGAACACAGCAGTACCAGCCGGAATACCGCTTTCTTTGATCAATGGCAGAAAATGATTAATTGTAGCTCCATGTACAATTGCCAAAAAAGCAAAACCAAAACCGAGAGAAAGAAATACTGGGCTCAAAAAACCACTTCGAGTTCTTTTCACTGGATGCTCAGTAGGGCTATCTTTGCGTCGATATTTTTCGAGTTTCTTTATGGTTATCCAAGCGAGTGGTGCAGATGTGATCGGAATGAAGAGGGCAAATATCCGTAAAGCATCTCGCCATCCCAATGCTTCTGCAAGAAAATATGCGCTGGGGAAACTGAGTGTGCTGGCAAAACCAGCAATAATGGTAATCAGGGTAATACTCTGTTTTGCATCACGCCCCTGACTCCTTGTAATCAGAGCAAAGCAGGGGTCATAAAGACAACCCGACAAACTGATGCCGATAATTGCCCAGAGAAAATAAAAGCCAAAGATGCTGTCAACGATTGATAGACCGAAAAGACCAAGCGAGCCAAGTAGGATGCAGGAAGTCATCATGAGTGGTCCATGACCAAGGTCAATTAATTTCCCACAGATTGGCGATCCCAACCCCGACATAGTGATTGCTAAAGTCAGAGCGCCGGTGATTTCTACTCTAGACCAACCTAGATCTGCCTCCCAAAATATCAACAAGGCTGGAAAAACATAAAAAAACCCTGCCCAGTTTAAAGTTTGGCTTATTGCCAGAGATAAGATCGTTGGGTTCTTATTCGGTAGTACTGGATGATTGGAATTGACGTCCAATGTCATGCAAAACTGATTGGGGGTAGAATGGCTGGAAAATGTATGGGATGGAAAATCGTATTAAACATTTTACTAATCGTTCTTCCAATGAAGGTATGCTTCCCTGATCTAGGTATATCCTATATGAGTGGTCACCAGAATAAAAAATCAATAGTCAGGAACGATTATTGTCCAACCACTTTCCGACTATATCAACCAATTCATTCTCGAAACCATCAAAAAAGTGATTGGCGCCATAAACCTCGATTTGTTGAAACTTCGGATTATTGATTGCTGCCTGCGATTTGCGTTCCGAGAAATCAATGACTCCCGGTAAATCTTCACTTCCGTAAAGATCCAGGACTGGCATCTGGATATTCTTTAGTGCCTCGGCATTGTCATAGACCGTCTGATCGCCTCCTTGCATGCCAATTAACACGAGGCTCTGTATTGCTGTGTTAAGATTATCTTCTGTATAACGCATGGTCATCGTGGCACCCATACTGTGGGCAATGATGACGAGTTCTTTCTGTCCTTGTTCCTTGAGATAATCGATAGCAGCATCGATTCGAACAGATACCTCATCAAGTAGTGGAGCGTAATCGAACGAATCTGCATCATTCAGTAGAATTGGCATCTGAATTGAAAGAGTATTCCAGCCGTGTTCTGTTAGTCCAACACGAAGAGGGCGTACCACCTGCTCCCAGTTCGGATGTATCCCAATACCATGTACCACAATTGCAGCACGTCCCGTATTACCCGCCGAAGCCTGCATTTCAATCGCTAAAAATTTAAGGTTATCTACTTCGAGCCAAATCGGCTCTCCATCAAAGAGTGTGTCGATAATCTGGTCTGCCCAACGTTGTTCTTTTTGTGTATCAGACAACGTTTTAGTTGATGCATGAGCAATCAGTCCCATGCAGAGCAAGATAAGGATCAAAAGGCCATTTATTTTGTTCATGGTGTTTTCTTCAGGTAGATACAAATCATATATTGCATTGTACGCTACTTGGCAGGCACCCCAAGCAAGTCTGTTACCGAAGGAACCTGCTCAAGAGCCCAGCGTAGATTATTTCGAAGACCGGGCTTCATCTTGTCTGGTGCAATCCTGTTTGACAGGAGAATTCCGTTCTCGAGATCGAATAGTTGTTGTTTCAATATTGCTGTCAAAATGATCCGGTGCGCTTCTGTGAGATTGTCGATTAATTCCACAGGTTTGCCTTTCTCAATTAGTGCATTCAGTCGCTCTGGTGTTGATTTCAAGAATATTTTGTTGCGAATCGACTCCACACGCGCGGCTGAAAAGATTGGCAATATTCCTCCCATTTTTACATCTATACGACCATCGATAAGCTTAAAACGTTTGAACATGGTAAGCGGAGAATGTACATTTGAGGCATTGGTGGCCATTAGTGAGAGAAAGCTTCTTGATGCCGATCCAAGTTCGTAAGCATGTTGTGTAATCTCTCCCATTAGAGATTGATCTCCGTGAACAGCTATTGCATCAAAAAAAATATCTGTCTTGAGCAAATCATCAGGACGGGTTCGCGAAATCCAGGATTCAATCATGGATTTCCACTGTGATATGCCCATCCGCCATTCAGGATTGCTGGCCATGATATTTCCCTTGCAATAGGGTACGCCGGCAATATTGAGAAGCTCCGATGTGCGTTGACCGATTTTTTCGAACCATCGATCTGTTTCTGAACCAGGTTCACCTTCATGGTAAACAATTGCATTATCCTGATCCATAGCCAGAAGACTTTCGCCTCTTCCTCCCGAACCAAGCACTAGCATGCAGTAGGGTACAGGGGCAGGGCCTAAGCCGTTATCGATCATTTCTTTTTCAGCCATAATACATGCTTGACGGGTTATCGCTCTCAATTCTTCAGAAATAATCGTAGCTATATTACGTACATCCACGTTTTCTCGATCAAGGCCAATAGCCACCTGAGAGAGATTTGACCAAGCACTAGCAAGATCCTGTTCTGTTTCTGCATGTAAAACTGCATCTCCAATGTTGACGGCATCTGTTGATTTTTGACGGATGAGATCACGCGAAGTTAGCATGCCAATGATTTCCTTATTTGAACCTTCAACGCCAAGATGCCTGAATCTAAGCCGATCCATCATGCCAATCGCACGAAATAGATATTCGTTATATTTCACAGTCTTTAGGGGAAAAGTCGCTAGATTTTGAATCGGCATCTCTAAAGCGGCCATACCGCTCGTATTAATCGCTCTTAGGATATCCCTTTCCGTGACGATTCCATATTTTGATCCAGATTCAAGTGGTTTTATCACGATACTGCTTATTTTCTTATCCATCAAAACGTTCAACACGTAGGCTACGGTATCCTTCGACTTTGCAAAGCATATGGGAGAAGACATGATTTCTGAAACAAGGTGCTGGTAAGGATAGCTATCAATCCGAGCCGGGGAGTAGTGCAGTGGACCATTGTTTGGTTGATAGAGGAAGTCATACCAGCCTGATTTAATTTCATCAACGGATCGGTTGTCTATTTTTCTGCATGCATTTTCAAGTTCAGCGAGTGTTCGTATGCCTTTTTCTCGTAGCAAGGGTACTAGTGCAAGGAATACCTTAGCAGTCATCACAGCATCCGCCAAAGCATCATGACGATCATGCACCTGAATTTTCTGCCAACTTGCTAAAGTTTCGAGTGAGAAATTCGGTAGGTTTGGAGACAATATATCAACCATATGCCGAATGTCGATAGTTCTGGGTGCTACCCACTTCGACTTGGATAACTCATGCTCTCTTTTGAACATTGCAAGATCAAAGCCAATCGAGTGTCCAATCACTACTGATTCTCCTAGCCAGTTCTTAAATTCAGACCGAAATTCAGAAAAGGTTGGGGAATTGCATACATCCTGATCTGAAATTCCATGAATATTTCGCGAAATATCGGGGATTAATCTCTCTGGATTTAGCAACTGATTACAGTTATCTGTTTCATCAAGCACACCACTTTTTATGTGGACTCCACCGATTTGTATAATTCTGTCCTTGGTTGTATCAAGGCCAGTAGTTTCTGTATCGATGACAACCGCGGATAGAGTACTTAGTAACGCTATGGATGATGTTTTTGCTGTCGATGTTGCTTGCTGGGGTTTAGGACTTTGATTTGCCATTATTCAGGAGTTGTTGTTTCTTTTTTGATTAGTGAATGACTGCTAATTGTGAATTTTATTTATGGCTTCAATTATGGAGATCAAATTTTCTGCTGTTCAACGCTTCATATACGAATATTTGGCCGATTATACTTTTGGAGGAGATACACTTTAATGAAATTCATTTTTTTAATCGTTAATCAAGAATTGGCAATATCTATGAATGCTGTTTCAAGGTTCTGAAAACGGAATTGATATCCTTCTTGTTGAAGTCTATGAGGAATTGCACGTTGACCACCAAGCACCAAACCTGCAGCCTCACCGAGCATGAGTTTCAGAAGCGGTGCCGGAAAAGAAAATAGTCTTGGCCGATTCAAGACCCGAGCCAGAGTATCACAAAATTCCGCATTCGAAACTGGAGCAGGAGCCGCTAGGTTATACGCTCCGGTTGAAGAAGAATTATGCACCAGGTGGCAGATGGCCTTCACTTGATCCTCAATGTGAATCCAACTCATCCATTGTCGGCCACTACCAATTTTTGCTCCGAGACTAATTTTATAGCTAAACAGCATTGGAGGTAGCATACCTCCAGACTTACTTAGTACAAGTCCGGTGCGGATATTTGCGACCCGGACTCCCAGATTCTGAAGAGCTAGAGATTCATTTTCCCAATCTCGGCATAAATATGCTCCAAAGTCATCTCCGGGCGGTTCGGTCTCATCAAGCAGGTCGTCATTTCGGTTACCGTAGTATCCAACCGCAGATCCGCTGATTAATGTTGAAATGGGTGTTTGACGTTTGGTTATCCAGTGTACAAGATTTTTGGTGAGTTTGATTCGACTATCCCGAAGGACATGTTTTCGTTGTTTGGTCCAGCGCGGACCAATAATTTGGGCGCCTGCAAGATTGATAATCGTGTCGACTGGATGACTATCCGGGATATCATCGAATGAAGAAAAAAGATTAGGTTGATTATGTGTCGAGGGGTAGCGATTCGGTTGGCGTGTTAGTACTGAAATTCGGTGACCATAGTTCTCTAATATGGGAATCAATGCTTGGCCGATCAAGCCGGTTCCACCCGTGATTAGGATACTGCGTGAATTACTCTTCATGTGAAATACTTGCTCAAGAATATCATGAAATCAGGATATCGACTCATGATGTGGGTTATTATAAATTCGAGTGTGCCGAGTAAGAATGATTTTCTTTTGTGGTTGCGAATCTATTTAACAACCATCTCTTGGGTAGGTAGTGGATAGCAATGGCATTTAGTTAGGAACAAATACGCATCCACTGAAGAATTTCCGGAGAATCAGTAGGAACTGGATGATTATTCATCTTGACCTTCTCTGCTACAGATTTCTTTCCAGACTTAGATCTCATTCCGAAAACGATCATTGGGACGTTTGGTTTTCCGTTCTTCGAACGTTAGAAAAGTCTCCTCATGTTATTTTGCGAACAACAGTACTCATTTTTCCTCCAAGATCTTTTAGCAAGGGTTAAAACAGTTTCGTCAATGTTTTAACCCTTCAAAATAGATAGAGCAAAACCTTATGTAAGTTTTGTATGCTATCTGCACAAGATTTTATAAGTAAGAGACCAAGTATCTCAGAGGATCAAGTTTCCAAGGGTCCAACGATGGGTGTCTGTATATATTTGAAATTCACCTGTAATCAGAGGTATATGGTTACTGGAAATCATCATGAACGCGAAAGATAACAGCATGAGACATCGGGCCAATAGTCAATCTTCATTCTTCTGCTAAAGAGTTCAAACACGATGGTGAAGTTAAAACAATAACTTAATTTGCCGTTATAATAGTTACTATGTGAATTATTGATAGTGGTAGTAATTATGAAATTCAGAATTTATGTAGCCTTCGGTTTAGCTTTTGGATTGCTTGCTGGACAAGGACAAGCCGAACAGCTAGGAATTCCTGATGGTAATTGGCTTGGAGATATCGATTCTAAATGCACAATCAAAGAAAATGAATATTTTGTATTTCGTGAGCCATATCTCAGCGTACGGTGTTCATCAGGGAGTTGTTATGCACAACTGAGCGTTCAAGTTCATGACAAAGAAACAAATCAGTCGATAACATCACTGATTCCAGATTTAAACTTGGGTGAAACTGCACCTCGCTTGACCATCGTAGGTTGGGGCCCTATACGGAATAGAAATATTGAAAATGGAAATGTAGTAAATACTGATAATCATGAACAGCAAGATGTTGATGCATATCTTCAAGGTTTGACCTTGCAGTTTTTGCCTAACGATGATCTAGGTATTAGTATTCAAACTGATAGCATGGACTGTACTGGGATAATTCTGTCGAACGGATAGTTCTTTATCAGAAGTGCTTGGTGTTAAGATAAAAAACGCAAATTTCGACAAGTCCAATCCCTAAATCCCAATCATGCTAAATCAAGATATTTAACAATCGGTTATCGATTTTCTCTGATATTTCGGGTAAGTCCATTCAGACAATAAAGGAAATACATTTGTTTGATGCCTGATTCAAATAGGCTTATTACTGCAGTGGCCACAAGATTAATCAATCGATCTAACGTTATGTTTCAGTTGAGATATCTGAAAAACTAGGGATAAGCATTTAGTATATTTGGATTTGAAGTCTAGGCATTTTCACTATCAATTTAGTAAAGATATTCGGTAACGATAATTCTTGAGGCCTGAGATCGTGCCTAACCGATGACCGATCAGACAGAACCTCTGATTATTCAAATGCTGAGTAAGTCTCGTGTTATGCCGAAATCATGTTTCAAGACATCTTGTCCACAGCTATTTTATGAAACAATACGGATCATTCAAAATTCAAGTTATTGGTTAGAATTTACTCTTGGTAATCATTCTAAGTCTTTCAACTTCAAACGGTACGGTAATTTATGAGTTGGTGGGGAAAAGTTGTAGGAGGAACGATCGGGCTTATGCTCGGTGGACCTTTAGGGGCTCTTATAGGAACTGCATTTGGTCATTCTTTTGACAAAAAGAAGACTCGTGGTGCAGGTCAAATTCCAGGGGATCAGGAGCGGGTTCAAGCCGCTTTTTTTGCTGCTACTTTCTCGATTATGGGCTATGTGTCCAAAGCTGACGGTAAAGTTACCCCTGAAGAAATTGATTTAGCTAGAACTGTTATGACAGAAATGTCATTGGATGCAAGTCAGCGTGAACTAGCAAAATTATTGTTTCAGCAAGGGAAAGAACCGAGTTTTGATGCAGATGCAATATTGCAACAGTTTCGTTATGAATGCCACCGACGAACTACACTTATTCAACTTTTTTTAGAAATTCAGATCGAATCAGCTCTCGCAGATGGACAGCTTCACAATAAAGAAGAGTCGGTTTTACTGGATATCGCTTCAAAACTTGGCATTACTGATCGCGAATATCGCGGAATCTTTGATAGGGTTTCGGGTATGCAAAGCGGTTACTCGAGAGTTCGTTCTAATAGTTCCAAAGAGCACGAGTCAGATCCCTATATGGTTTTGGGTGTGACCAGAGATACGCCATTGCATGAGATAAAAAAAGCCTATCGGAGATTAATGAGTCAGCATCATCCCGATAAATTGGTCTCGAAAGGATTGCCGGAGGAAATGGTACGGATTGCTAATCAGAAAACCCATGAAATAAGAACCGCATGGAAAACCATTCAGGCTCAACATGGATAGACGGTGATTTCAGTGCTATAAATGTCACCATTGAACTACCCAATTAATCACAATGTCAAAAGTATTGCCTCTTTTTCGATCATGTGCGAATTCTGGTTATTCAGATTAGGGAAAAGTTTCCGGAAATTGATTTTTAGCTCGTTGGCACGTGATTATCTAACAGATATACACAGGGGCAACAATTCCTACGATAGATAACGTTTTCCCCGCTTCATTCGTCATAATAGTTTTGATTATCCGGTTGCTCACTCCTGGACTCTCATCAGTTATGGCCACAATAGGACTGGCGAGTTGGACTAGGTTACCTCCAACCTATCAAAACTTAATTTTGAGTCAAATTTCTCTTCATGGTGAGAACTGAGCTTCTAGGAAAAATACTTCGATTGGGTAATCCAATTTGACGGCTGCCTAGTTTTCCAGCGAAAATAGAACTCGTTGATCTGAGATTATGCCTCGATGGTATTCCATTTACATCAGCCATCTTCGTTACTCCAGTCATGGTATTAACCCTGGATGTTGCGAATGGCTTACATGTTCTGATTATGGTTCAGGAACCTTTAGGGGCAGGTGATTTGCATACAGATGCGAACACGAGCCTGGATAGCAAGGGTAAATGGACGGTTAGGGTGCTTGTGGCCGGTTGAACTAAGCGAGTTCAGTTTTACGCTTACTTGAACGGCTCCTCATATTTTCAGCGTATCTTACTTTGTTAATTTGGTTAACGGGTAGTAATGAAAGAGGTTGATATTGTAAAACGGGGTTTCGTAAGCAGGATTCAAAAAATAACTATCACTATTCATTTGATTTTTGTATAATTCGGCGCTTTTAGATTTTTCCGGAATTCTGTTCGGTAAAATGCTTATGAAATCGACCAAAATAGTAATGTACTTCCATGACAGACCTAACTAAATATCGAAATATAGGGATATTTGCCCACGTTGATGCCGGTAAAACGACAACAACTGAACGTGTTCTCAATCTGACTGGGAAAATTCATAAAATCGGCGAGGTGCACGATGGTGAAGCCACAACAGATTTCATGGATCAAGAACGTGAGCGTGGAATCACCATTCAATCTGCTGCGACTAGTACATTTTGGAACGACTATCGCCTCAATATTATCGACACACCAGGACACGTTGATTTCACAATTGAAGTCTACCGATCTTTGAAGGTTTTGGATGGTGGAATTGGTGTCTTTTGTGGTTCCGGTGGTGTTGAACCACAGTCAGAGACCAACTGGCGTTATGCCAATGACTCCAAGGTAGCAAGAATTATTTTCGTAAATAAGCTAGACCGAGTTGGTTCAGACTTCTATCGGGTTATTGAGCAAGTTCGAAGTGTTTTAGGAGCTAAGCCGATCGTTATGACTTTGCCAATAGGTGTTGAAGATGATTTTAAAGGTGTGGTTGATGTTCTTACCCGCGAAGCATGGGTTTGGGACGGTTCGAATGATCCACAGAGTTATAAGATTGAAGCAGTACCCTCAGATATGGTCGAACAGGTCGAAAAGTATCGAGAAGAACTGATAGAGAATGCTCTGGAGCATGATGATGATGCAATGGAACGATATCTAGAAGGTGAAGAACCCGATATTGATACAATCAAGGATTGTGTTCGAAAAGGTACAATAGCTTTGGATTTCTTTCCAACCTACTGTGGCTCTGCATTCAAGAACAAGGGTATTCAGCCAGTACTAAATGCTGTGGTGGATTACCTTCCTGATCCGACGGAAGTGAACCCACAACCCGAAGTTGATCCAGAAGGCAATGAAACCGGTGAGTTTGCGACAGTTGATCCTGACAAGCCGTTGCGTGCACTTGCATTCAAAATCATGGATGACCGTTATGGTGCTTTGACTTTCTTGCGCATTTATTCTGGAACCATGAGAAAAGGTTCTACGGTATTGAATACAGCAAGTGGTAAGACTGAAAGGATTGGTCGAATTGTAGAAATGCATGCAGATTCTCGTCAAGAGCTTGATACAGCACAGGCGGGTGATATCGTAGCCGTACTTGGCATGAAAAATGTGAAAACAGGTCATACATTGAGTGATCAAAATCATCCGGCAACTTTGGAACCTATGATATTTCCAGATCCAGTAATTTCGATGTCGGTAGCGCCAAAAGATAAAGGGGCTTCTGAGAAGTTAGGCATTGCTCTTGGCAAGATGGTAGCTGAGGACCCATCCTTTTATGTAAATACTGACCCTGAAAGTGGTGAAGTCATTCTTCAAGGCATGGGTGAATTGCATCTTGACATCAAGGTCGATTTATTACGACGAACTCACAATGTTGATGTTGAAGTAGGAGAACCTCAGGTTGCCTATCGTGAGACGATTACTCAGAGTATTGAGGATACCTACACCCATAAGAAGCAAACGGGGGGAGCGGGTCAGTTTGGTCGAATTGACTACATTATTGAGCCTGGCGAGCTAGGTTCTGGGTATTGCTTTGCATCCAAGGTAACCGGTGGTAATGTTCCACGTGAGTACTGGCCTGCTATTGACAAGGGGTTTCGTGACTGTATGGCAGAAGGTGTTTTAGCCGGGTATCCTTGTATTGATGTTAAAGTCACTCTGCTAGACGGTGCGTACCATGCCGTTGACTCTTCAGCAGTTGCTTTTGAATTAGCCGCCAAGGCTGCTTATCGCCAATCGATGCTGAAGACCAATCCACAATTACTGGAACCGATAATGAAAGTCGATGTATTTACACCAGAATCACATGTTGGCGATGTGATTGGTGATTTGAATCGACGTCGAGGAATGATCAAGTCACAAGAATCATCTACAACTGGGGTTCGAATACAGGGTGATGTGCCTTTAGCTGAGATGTTTGGGTATATCGGAGATCTTCGAACCATGACTTCTGGTCGCGGTCAGTTTTCAATGGAGTTTTCCCATTATTCAGCCTGTCCGAAGACCGTTGCAGATGAAGTGATTCGGATCACGCGGGAGCGAAACGCAGCTTGATATCGGGTATCGATGATCAACTCTACTGTGTAGTTATAACCTTCTTATTCAATTTGATCTTGGCATTACGATAGATTCAACCATCTTAAACATTTGTTCACCTTGAATTTAGAGTGCATTGAGGATGACTATAGAATTAAGTAAAAATTCCCCGAGCGAAATGGACAAGAAGGAGTGGCAGGTTCGGCAGGATTTAGCATGTTGTTATCGAGCATTTGTTCATTATGGTTGGACTGATCTTATATTCACACACATCAGTGCACGTGTTCCCGGGCACTCAGACCAGTATTTAATCAATCCATATGGTTTGTTATTTGATGAAATAACTGCCAGTAATCTGATCAAGGTGGACTTTAGAGGTAATTTGATTTCGGGTGATTATCCACCCAATGAAGCTGGGCATCTAATTCATTCTGCTGTGCTTGATGCGAGGTCAGATATTAATGCTGTTCTACACAGTCACACTCGGGCAGGAATGGCGGTATCTTGCATGCCCTGTGGATTGCTTCCAATTACCCAACAGGCGAATGAAATGTTGAGGTTGGTAGGTAATCACAAATATGGTCTAGTAACCGGTGATGAGAATGAATGTGTAGCCCTTGGCAAGAGTATTACGGATAAGTGGGCCTTAATACTGGAGAATCACGGTTTGCTTACTGTAGGCAGAACCATAGGTGAAGCATTCTACTTCATGTATATGTTGGAAAATGCCTGTAAGGTGCAAGTTGATGTAGTTGCAATGGGTCAGGAGCCAATCAGGCCGGATAAAGATACCATCGCGATGATTAGTGATTACGGCATGCCTCCACCAGACAAACCATCTTCCTTTGCTGAGTTGTCATGGGAAGCGGTAACTCGGTTGATGGACAGAAAAGATTCTAGTTATCGCAATTAATCTATTCAATAGGGAAAATAATTTGTGTGCAATGCACAAAAATACGTTGCGATAAAGTGAAAAAATCAGTATTATCATCGTTTATGTTGTAGTGTAGAGGATATTTATCATGACTGATACCATTATCGATAATGGAGTTAATGTAGGTGCTCTGCTTGATGCGCGAGAAGCACTAACAAGTGCACCGGAAGCTGGTAAATTTACTTGGGAGGCGAGTTGTAAGTGGATCAATGGCACTCATAGTCGCTCAACTTGTGAAGCATTTTATGGATTAGGTGAAAAACAGTCTCATAAGCAGGAATTCACTTTCGAATCAGATCATCCAGAAGTTCTTGCAGCTGAAGACAACGGAGCTACTCCAGTTGAGTTGGTTTTGGTTGGCTTGGCTAGTTGTTTGACTGCTGGCGTAGCTGCAGTGGCACAGCGCCGGGATATCCAGTTAAAATCTGTAAAATCTACCCTCAAGGGTAGTATGGACTTGGCAGGAATTTTGGGCATTGATAGCGATATTCGAAACGGCTTCGATGGCATTCATGTCCATTTTGAAATTGATGCCGATGCTTCATCCGACGATATTCGTGCATTGGTTGCACAATCTCAGAAACGTTCGGCCGTTTTTGATATTGTAACGAATCCCACTCAGGTCACTGTAGAGGTTAATTGATCAGGAACGGCGTTCGCGTTGAGAACTATTGATTGTGTTATTGTTGGTGCTGGCCATTCTGGGTTAGCAGCAAGTTATTTCCTGCAGGAATCTGGGATAGAGCATATCATACTAGAGCGTGGTGAGATTGCTCATTCATGGAAAAATGAGCGGTGGGATTCGATGCGCCTCCTCACCCCAAACCATCAGGTTCGTTTGCCCGGATTTCGCTATTCTGGCGATAATCCAGACGGTTATCTTACGGTTGCTGAAACCGTGAAATTCATAGAAGAATACGCACAATTCATTAACGCGCCTGTTCTATGTAATCAGGAAGTTCTATCCGTGGACTCAAACCCTTTAGGGTTTTCTATAGTTACGAACAATGATGAATATATCACTCCTTCCCTAGTAGTAGCGAGCGGTGCTTGCAATCTGCCAAGTTTTCCACCATGTGCAGAGAAGTTACCAGAATCAATACCGAGTATTCATCCACTTGAATATCGAAATCCCGAGCAACTTCCGCCCGGTAAGGTCTTAGTAGTTGGAGCATCAGCTACTGGTGTTCAACTGGCACATGAAATTCACACATCAGGAAAGCCTGTTATTCTGAGTGTTGCCGAACATGTTAGGCTACCTAGAGTTTACAGAAGTAAAGACATACTTTGGTTGATGGAGACAGTTGGCATACTTGATGAGCGTTATGATGAGATTGATGATCTGGTCAGAGCTCGGAGTATTCCATCACCTCAATTGATGGGAACTCCTGATCGCAAGACTATTGACCTAAATACATTGTCTGATATGGGTGTCCAAATAAGAGGGCAACTAATGGAGATTCGAGGTAATGAGGTTTTGTTTTCGGGTTCTCTAAAAAACCATTGTGAATTGGCAGATCTGAAGATGAATCGACTGTTAAAGACAATCGATGAGTGGATTAATGAAAAGGGCCTAGAAGCCAAGTTCGATGAACCGGAACGATTTGCTGAAACTAGGGTTGAGAAGAGCCCTCCTCTTACTCTTGATTTGCAAAAAGAAAATATCCAGTCAGTGATTTGGGCTACCGGATTTGCGCCTGATTATAGATGGTTAAACCTGCCGATTCTGGATCGCAAGGGTCGAATTCGTCATCAAGCCGGGGTTGCTGCCTGGCCGGGTCTCTATTTGCTTGGTGCAACCTTTATGACAAGACGTAAATCAACATATATTCATGGGGCTGAAGATGATGCTCGTGAGGTTTGTGAGCATTTGACTGCTTATTTGAGGAAACGATCGGTTGCCTGAACATCGTTTCAATCCGGTATATTTATAAGTTATCTCTCATTTCTGCTTTGGCTTTGTCCGTTTCGTTGAAGGCCAGCAAATAATCCGCAATTCCAGTCTTCTTGCAGGGTTTTTCTGCCGATTTATTCTTTACAAGCTCCTAGTAAGTTTGTGATCAAAGTGTCTCTGTCTTGGACATTCTGCTATATTCTGATTCCCAAAAACCTTTCCTGCTAAGGTAGTCGTGATCAAATATCTCTCTGACAATCCCTATCTTCGCGCGTACGCTTGTTTGATCATCACAGCATTTTGTTGGGGTTGCAATGCTATTTTCGCTCGCATGTCTGTTGGCGAAGTGTCACCAATGCTAATTGTTACTTTGAGGTGGATTGGAGTGGTGTTTCTTATGATGGTCATAACATATCGTCAACTGGTAAGGAGCTGGATTGTTCTTCGCCCGCATCTTCCAAGACTGTTTTTGATGGGGGCGCTTGGGATGACGGTGTTCAATGCTTTGTTCTATATTTCTGCACACACCACGACAGCATTGAATATTGGAATTCTTCAAGGCGCTATCCCAATTTATGTGCTTTTAGGCGGTTTATTTCTGTATGGTACTCGTATATCTATTCTCCAAGTGATCGGGGTTACCTTGACAATTGCTGGCGTATGTCTGGTTGCAACATCTGGAGAAATTCACAGACTCCAAGACATATCAATTAACCAAGGTGATTATCTTATGGTTCTAGCGTGTTTGATGTATGCGGGTTATGCGCTTAATCTGAAAAAGCTGGAAGGTATCCCGAAGTTACCATTATTTGCTGTAATTTGTGTGGCTGCACTAGTCACATCATTACCATTAACTCTGGTTGAGTATCAAATGGGAAATTTTCAAATACCTACACCAAAGGGTTGGATAATTATTGTATTGATTACTTTATTGCCATCGTTCATTGCACAATTATTGTTTATACAAGGAGTGGCTGATATTGGTCCTGGCAGAGCGGGTGTATTTGTTAACCTGGTACCGGTATTTGCTTCATTTTTGGCAATTTTCGTGCTACAAGAGTCTTTTCAGTGGTTCCATGCTGTCTCTTTATTTCTAGTTTGCTCAGGAATCTGGTTGGCAGAACAAAAGAAGCGTTTTCGTTTCTCATCCCATTTGAGAAATCAGTGATTTCCATTGATTGTTCAAAACATACTAAATGAAAACAACCACACAAAGTCTTGACCTGAAGAATCTAGTGCCTGCATGTGCGGGAATCACAGTTTTTGGTCTTTCTTTTGGCATGACATTTCCTTTGTTATCACTGATTTTGGAATCTCGAGGTATTCCCGAATCAGTGATTGGTATCAATGCAGCTATGATGCCGATTGGAATATTAGTGTTTTCGCCGATGATTCCTGCTATTTCGGGACGCATGGGTAGTAGGAACATGGCAATATTTGCAGCCTTAATCACAGCGTTGATCATGTTGTCTTATTATGTTTTTGATTCTCTTAAAGCCTGGTTTCTGCTCCGACTATTTCAAGGCATGATGATTTCAACTCTATTTGTGTTGAGTGAGGTTTGGATTGTTCGATATGCGGGCGACAAACACAGAGGTAAGGTCGTTGCAATCTATGGAAGTATTCTCTCGTTAAGTTTTGGGACTGGGTCAGCTTTAATCAGCTGGATTGGTATTGAGGGGTGGTTGCCATTTGCGATGGGAGCAACCATGCTCTTGGCCGGGGTTTTTCCATTATTCATGATCAATAATGAAAGGACTGAAAAGCTACAAGAGCAATCGATTTTCGGCATTATTGAATTTTCACAAAAAGCTCCTTTGCTTATCGGATGTGTCCTGGTCTTTTCTTTATTTGACGCTGCAACTCTCTCATTGTTGCCAGTATATGGAATTCGTTACGGATTGGATATTTCCACTTCGGCCCTTACTTTGACTGCCATGATCTTGGGAAATACAGTATTTCAGTTTCCGATTGGCTATTTAGCAGATAAATTTCCACATCGACTTATTTTGACCGGATGTGCAGTTATGGCTACAGTTATGTTGATGTTGTTGCCATTTACCATGGCTACAATTCTAATGTGGCCAGTATTGATTCTTATAGGTACCTTTAGTTATGGAATCTATACTGTTTCTTTGGCTATGCTTGGAAGTCGATTTGAAGGTAGAGAACTAGTCAATGGCGCGTCTGCATTTGCTTCATCTTGGGGAGTGGGCGCACTTGTTGGAGCGATGTCGGGAGGCTGGGTGATGATCCATTTTGGGCCTGACGGATTACCGTTTCACCTTGCTTTGGCGTATTGTTTACTTGCGGTTAGTCTTTGTTATCGAAGCTTTCTTCTGATGCGTTCTTGTCGTTAAATGGCGATGTTCAGTGAGCCATATTGGGTCGAGTTAAGTATTGGCCCTGATCTCCAATAAAGAAATGCTTTTCTATACCTGGGTGTTGAACTGGTGTACCGCTTACATCCTGAACAAGATTCTGTTCAGAGACATAGGCAATGTATTGATGATCGCTACTTACAGCAAATAGGTGATAAAATGGCTGGTCTTTACGAGGTCTGATATCCTCTGGAATTGATTCATACCATTCGTCAGTATGGTTAAATTCTGGATCGACATCAAAAATAACACCTCGAAAGTCATGATGCCGATGTTTGACAACCTCACCAAGACGAAACTTCGCGGTTTTTGAAATTTTCCAGTCTTCAGTCAAAGCGCCTATCTCATTTAAAATGATTCGGTGAGAATCGAGATAAGGATATTCTAGGATCCCTACCATTTATCCCTTACTAAATTATAGTACATATACTTCGATGCTGGTTGAATAACATATTTGGTGTAGCAACTTTTCTAATTCATACACAGAGATTCGTTCAATCCATATCGACTCTCTACTTTCGTTTTCTGAGTCGATAGAGTCCCTCGATTGCATCATCACTCGTGAAGTAGATATCTCCATCGCTTCCAATCGCAACTCCAGCAGGGCGAGCCCAACGTTTCCCGTTTTCCAGTTGAAACCCTGTCAAGAGATCGACAACCCCAACAATTTCACTGTCTTCAAAATCTACCCGAACCAATTTAGGTTCTCTTCGAGTTTGGGCTTCTCCATAAAAACTACCTGTAGAGGTTGCCCACGATCCATGAATTGCAACGATCGCATCACCATAGAATTCTGTTGCGTTGGCTTGATCGGTAACAAAGGACATCCCTAATGGTGCACTCCTTGCTTCAAAGGTAGCAGCAGGAATGGGAACTGACTGTATTGAAAGAGGTTCTTGAAACTCGCTTGCACAAGGGTCCTCAAATAGCTGGTTTCCATCGAATTGATACCAAGGCATACCATGAAATGATCCTTCATCTCCGCGTGCAAAGTATTCAAGTGGCTGTTCATATCCTAAATGATCAGGTCCATTATTGGTGATATATAGCGTGTTTGAATCAGGTTGCCAGTCAAAGCCGACCGGATTACGAAGTCCTGAGACATAAGGGATCAGTCTGGCCGGCTGTGAATTTTCATCAATTACAAACAATCCTCCTCTGCGAAACGTTTCAGGATAGGATTCGTCCAAGTAATAGTTGTCGCAGTTACCTGGCATCCCGATGCTAACATAAAGACGATCATCCGGTCCTAAACCGATTGTTCGACTGCTATGACTTCGAGATGGCTCCAGAGGCACAAGCAATTCCAAGTCACGCTCAAAAAGTCTCCAGTTGGGGTCACTTGAGTATTTGGCTTTGAAAACACCATGAGTTCTAGCGATGATTATTTCATCATCTCGTATTAGCATACTATGTGGATATAGCGGTAGATGTGCGAGTGTCTGTACCTGATCATAGGGTGGATATAGACGATAGATCCGATCATCCCTTGATCCGACCAGAATTTCATCTCCATGAAAATACAACATCCGGGGTTCATTCAAATCGAGATTAACAACTTCAAAAACATAATCAGATGGGTGTGAAACTGTAAAGTGATTACCCGCGATCTCGACTTCCTGTCCCGAATGAACTACAGCCGGAACTACGTTCATGAATAAGAGCAATAGAACTTTCCATAGAATCGAATTTTTGAATAATGGAGTCACGAATAATTTCAGCCTGCAGAGGAACAATTTGGGTATTTAGATTTTTGTAGGAATACTAATTTTGAGACAGTACACATCTGTAATCAGTAGATTCATCTTGGAGCCGATTGCCCTAGACGGTCCGTTTCTTGCCTTAGATCGGTATCAAAAAACAGACTCATGAACTGTGCCTTGTAATAATATCCTAGTTTTTACAATAATGGTTTGGATCAAGAAAAAATGAACAATCCGGATGCTTTGTATTCGTAACTATGTTATTGAGGCAAAAAGTCTATTTATTGAATTTTCTGTTAAATGGTTAACATTCGAACATCAAGAGCAAGATAATCAGATTTCTTTCAGGGAAAAATTAGATGTTGAAGAGTCGACTAAATTTCATATTAATCTTTTGGCGATGATCATCAGTACGGTTCGCAATGCGATCAATAAAATGTCGTGAAATCGATTATCTTGAATGATCCGTTCTCGTATAATTTCGGACTTCTGAAGCGAAATTTTGGGGATTGATTTGTTGCACAAATTCTGATTCAACTAGATGAGTTTGGATAAAAGTAATGTCATGTTTGAACTCACTTGTACATTCGATTTCTGAGAAACGTGTCTTCTAATGATCGATCGACCTTGTGTAACTTCGCAGATTAGCGAAATCAACCTCTCGCTATAACCCGCATTCACTTTCCATTCTGTACCATACCTTATTGACTGAACTATGTCATGAAAATAAAAGAGTTTATCGAAAGCAAGAGATTTGAGTCATTCATCATTGTGTTGATTATGATCAATGCAATCACTCTTGGGCTTGAGACCGAGAAAGAAGTCATGGATGCTGCTGGTCCAGCATTAATTATGATTGATCGTATCATACTGGCAATATTTACAATCGAGGTGCTAGTTAAGCTTTGGGTTTATCGATTGGCTTTTTTTCAGAGTCCGTGGCGGATATTTGATTTTGTAGTGGTTTCGATTTCTCTTATACCTGCAACGGGTAATTTGTCCGTTTTACGAGCTCTGCGCGTGCTTCGAGTGTTGAGGCTGGTTAGCGCATTTCCCTCACTGCGTAAGGTGGTCGGTGGACTGGTAGCGGCTTTACCCGGAATGGGATCAATTGTGATGTTGATGCTGCTTGTGTTTTATGTGTTTTCAGTTATGGCCACCAAGCTTTATGGAGCGCTTTTTCCTGAATGGTTTGGTTCAATAGGAGCATCCGCCTATTCGTTGTTTCAAATCATGACTTTGGAAAGTTGGTCTATGGGAATTGTCAGACCGGTCATGGTGGATTTTCCATATGCATGGATATTCTTTGTGGTATTTATTCTGTGTACTTCATTTACGGTTCTGAATCTCTTCATTGGAATTATTGTTTCAGCTATGCAAGCGGAGCATGAGGGTCATGCGACCGAAGAGCGAGAGGAGATGTTGGCTAAGCAAAACCAAATCATAGAAGAGATCAGAAGTATTAAGCAGTCTCTAAAATCCCAGTCCAGTTGAATTGTGATTACGCCGGAATGTTAGCTTTATGTGATGATTGATCTGATCTTTTTTCTTGGTCATTAAAATTCAATTTTTTCCGACTTGGTGAATGTTGCTAACAAAAAGTGAATCTCGTGGTTGAGACATGAGTACATCTGCTTTATGACGGTCGAGCATATTTTGGCTATTTTGCTTTTTTCAACGATAGCCTCTGCAACACCCGGCCCCAATAATCTGATGCTATTATTCTCAGGCATCAATTATGGTTTTTACCGGACAGTTCCCCATATGGTGGGTATAGGCATCGGCTTTACGATCTTACTCATTGTGGTTGGAATCGGGATTGTTCAGGTCTTTGAAACATATCCATTCGTATACCTGTCACTTAAGATCTTATCGGTCTGTTATCTGCTTTTTCTGTCTTGGAAAATCGCCACAACAGTTCCAAAAAACATTAAGAAAGACAAACACGGTAAGGGCCGTCATAAACCTCTTTCGTTTTTTCAGGCCACTTGTTTTCAATGGGTTAATCCAAAGGCATGGACCATGGGGTTGACGGCAATGACTGCGTACATGCCTCCAATCGAACCAATTATCGGACTTTTTCTGATCGTATTGATTTTTATCCTAGTATGCGTGCCTTCTTTGATTGTTTGGACTCTCTTGGGTGTTCAATTGGGACGCTTTCTGGAAGACCCTATTCGACTTCGACGATTCAACATTATCACGGGTTGTTTGCTTGCCGGATCACTCTATCCTGTGGTTTTTAGTTCGGGATGAATTTGCGTCGAGTTAATTTAACAGCATGCAGCAATGTTTGGATGTTGTATCGGGAGTCAGTCGAAACAAATCGCTTTCAAAGTAGAGTGTCAATTCTCTGTTTTGACTTGACTATAGTCGTAAGAATTGAAATTCTTTACGTTCCCTATACAGATTTAAGTAGGATTGAGAAAGTCTATACAGATCATGAACTGATCAATAATTCAACTCAAAACATTAGACTAAAGTTGTGAAGTTGAATAGTTGGTAGAATTGATAGAGTTATAAATCAGATTTCAAGAAAATCTTTACGAAATTTCTAAGGGAGATGTATCTTTGACATTAGATGATATTCTTAGTATGGTTTCAAAGGGCGAGACCGAGATGCTGGAATTTAAAACTAGCACTGGAATGCGAAAAGAGGCTGCAAAAACTGTTTGTGCCATGCTTAATAAACGTGGCGGGTATGTAATTTTTGGTGTAACGCCGGACTGCAAAGTCTTAGGTCAACAGGTCAGTGATAGCACCATTGAGCGCTTAAGTGCTGAAATATTGAGAATAGATCCGCCTGCATTTCCAGAGATTAACCGTATTCTAGTAACTGAAAATATGGAACTAATATCAGTTAGGGTGTTGCCTGGCACATCTCAGCCGTATCAGTATCAAGGTACTTCATATCTCCGAGTTGGTAACACAACCATGAAGATGACTTTCGAGCAACAAAACCGTCTATTACTGGAGCGCATGCATGGTGAGCAACGCTGGGAAAATCAGCCTGCAAATGGTTGGACATTAGACCATCTAGATATCGGTGAAATACGTAAAACGGTCGCAGATGCGATAGAAAATGGCAGACTTACTGATCCTGGTAGCATGAGTAACATGGATTTGTTGCGAGGATTAGGGTTAATCCAAGGAGATAATATTTTAAGGGCTGCTGCGGTCTTGTTCGGGAAAGTAGAATTTCTTAAAGCTATGATGCCTCAATGCCTATTACGAGTAGCTAGGTTCCGGGGAACTGATCGCTCCGAGTTTCTTGATAACCGCCAGTTTATTGGAAATGCTTTCGTACTTCTTGAGAATGCTATGCAGTTTTTGCTAAATACAATCCCCATAGCGAGCTCTTTTGAATCTGGGCGTATCGAGCGCATTGACAAGCCGCTTTATCCACCTTTGGCTGTACGAGAGGCATTAGCAAATGCTCTATGCCATCGGGATTATTCTATCGGCGGTGGGTCGATTGGGCTTGCAATTTACGATGATCGACTGGAGGTAACTTCAATCGGTGCTTTGCACTTTGGCATAACTCCAAATGAACTCTTTAAACCTCACGAGTCACGTCCATGGAACCCAATCATTGCTCGTGTTTTTTATACTCGTGGTATTATTGAACAGTGGGGGAGAGGGACAATCAAAATAGCAGAATTAGCAACCTCTGCAGGGTTGCCACATCCTGAAATTGAAGAATACCATGATTGTGTGACTGTACGTTTTTGGAACTCAGAAAATGGGACACTAAAATGCGATGACTATTTCCTAACTGAGCAACAGAAGGCAATAATAAAAATTCTTAAGCAGTCTGGTGATGCTATGGCTCTTCGGCATATTCGAACAACGTTAGGTTCTCAAATAGATGAACGGAGGATAGGTAAAGATCTCGTTTTCTTAAAGAGGAAGGGATTGGTTAAGCTTTCGGGGGTGGGTCGAGGTGCACTTTGGAAGTTAATTTAGTTCTTGATATTGATTCATACTATCGTATTCGGGTTAATTCGGGTTAATTCGGGTTAATTCGGGTTAATTCGGGTTAATTCGGGTTAATTCTAACTAATTAAATAATTATAAAGGATTTTATTGTTGAAAAATCATTCATGATTGACACATATTGAAGCTTCATCTTCATTCAAAAATAGAATTATCTTTAGTTTAGAGCCTTTGATTGAAGGTTAACTTGGGTCATTCATAATGTTTCAACTGTCTAGCCAAGAAAATAGTATTTACGTTGAGATCATGTGATTATCGGATGGTAGTATAGGATAAATTTATAGAAACGAAGCTCCCGCGTGATCCACAAACGACTCTTCGTCTCGAATATATTTCATTACCATATCAGCAGATTTATGTCTTGTAATCTCCATGATTTTATCTATCCTTGCATGATTTGCGGCTGCACTCGTTACAAAACCAGCTCGTAGTGAATGTCCAGAAAATTCTGAGGGGTCAAGCCCGATTTGTTCAGTATAGCGTTTTACTATGCGAGCTATGTCCCCGTGATGTAGCGGACGACCAGAAGCATGACCCCCGCGCTCAAGAGTTTGAAAGATATATCCATCCTTGATTTTTGATGTTTGTAGCCATTTATATAAATGTTCAATGGGTTTGATTGAGTTTCCCGTGAGTACCGCTATTTTTTGTCCTTTTCCATATCTATCAGTCTTTGATTTTCGTATGTGAAGTAGGAATCCTTCATCACTTTTTTTTCAACATCCCCAACACGTAAATAGCATAATTCAGATCGCCGGAGCGCAGCAGCAAACCCCAAGGACAACATAGATGCATCCCGTAGTCCGTGAAGTCCAGTTCCACACTGTTCCAACATAGCAAGAATTTGGTATTCCCGTAAGGCCTTTACTTGACGAGGTTTATCCCCTCGTACTCGTGCTATTACTCTGAAAACTTCATCGACAGCATTATCTGATGCTGGTGAAGTCATTCCAAATTGCCTCCATCTATTATTTAACCCTGTTCGATAGAGTTTAAGTGTATTTAGAGAAAGTGGCTTCTCAAGTTTCGGAGTTCAAATTGCATGATTTCAATCAGGCGGTTCCTGTATAGGAAGGTGTTCTTGATCGATGATGTGCGGTTCGAATTGCAACATTTGT
>JAPOUQ010000097.1 GCA_026708585.1 Gammaproteobacteria bacterium | reverse complement strand
ACAGCAAACTCGCATACCAGGATTCATAATCACCCAGATTGGCCGTGTCATACCAAGTATGAGGAAATTCTGCAAGCAAGTCCTGGATCTTTTCCATGAACACAGAAAAGTTATTCTCCCCCAGAGCCTGGATCAGATCTTCTGCGGTCGCTGCTACTTCCTGACCACGCTTGGTCAAATGCTCGGCTAAACCCGCATTGAAACTGCTCTGGACCTCATAATTGGGATAATCCAGATGGTACAGAACGTTATCTCCTTTTACTTCCTTTTCTTTGATGGTTCGATATCCAGACTGAAATAGCAAGGTCTCATGACTAAATTTACCGAGTTCGAAATTCGTCACAAAATCTGCATCCACTAAGCGGTTTTCCAGTTGCATCGGACTGACTTGGTTATCCTCCAATAGCCGATATTAATAGCCGGGCTGTCCAGACTTGAACCAGTGGGCCCGAAATTCTCGCATATCAAACAGATGAAGTATGTCATGAGGATTGTACAGTTTCCCGGTACCGAGCCAGTGGTAGCCGTTGTACCAGGTACGAATCTTGTCCTGATCTAGTCCTTCCAACTCCGGAGCAAATACCGTATCAAGATCATGATCGGTATATCCGCAAATCGATGCCAAGGGAGGTTACAGACTGATATCATCGAGATTGTTGAGGCCGGAAGAAAGCTGGTCTTGGAAAACATTGTGATGCCGATCACAAACACAAAACGGATATGGTCTTCAGCATCCTTTAGAATGCTATATAGATTTCGAAGTTTATCCCGATTTGCTTGGGCTTTCTCACGATTCTCCAACACATTCAGGACTGGACGGTCATACTCATCAACTAACACGACTGCCTGCTGTCCAATGATTTGATGCAGTTAATAGAGGGTATGACGAGGACGCTCGGAAGCGGACTTTACAGGCGGGAGTTTCAGTTTGAAAGCCTGCTCAATACTCTAGAGTTGGCTTAATACATTATCTTCCAGAAGATCAGTTGTATTAATGTCTTCACCGAAACTCAAGCGAACGACGGGATATTTCACCGACTAGTCCCAGTGTGGATGAATATCCAGACCTTGGAACAGCGGCTCGTTCCCTTCAAACAGTTCCTTCAGTGTACTGATTGGAAGACTCTTGCCAAAACGGTGGGGACGTGAGAGAAAGTAGAACCGTCCCTGTTTGACCATCTCCCGAATCAAGGGTGTCTTATCGACATAGTAGCAAACCTCATTTCGAAGATTGGAAAAAGACTGAGAGCCGATCGGTAGTGTAAGGCGTTCTGTCTGCACTGGTATACTCATTATTTGGTTATCCTACTACAATGGGAAAGAGTAGTTATGGATTAATATGACTGTCTTTGTGTTGATAGATACCACATAACAAGCTCATACATTTATGATTTCAGAAGTTTTCCTGTCGGATCGTAGAGTGCTTTTACATGTACTTGTGCGGATACCATTTTTCCGTTGATCTCAACTTCAAGTAATTCCCCTTCGTTTACAAGATGAGTCGGAATATACCCAAGCGCCATCGAAAGGTTAACATGGTGAGCATAGCCTCCCGATGTTATGTATCCAATACATTTTCCATCTTTGCATATTGCCTCGTCATTGCTAACATCGATTTGACTGTCAATCGACATGGCAATCAACTTCTTCTCAGGTCCGCTGTGAAATTCCTGAAACGCAGACGCCTTGCCAATGAAATCTTTTTCCCAATTGATATAAACATCAAGACCGGATTCCGAGGCAGTAAAATCAGGCCTATAATCAAGTCCCCAAACTCCCCAACCTTTTTCAAGTCTGAGGCTCATGAGTGCCCGGGCACCATACCAGCGAAGGTCTAGATCCGACCCCGCGGTTTCAATTTCCTCAAACAGTTTGAGTTGATACTCCGGATGAACATAGATTTCATATCCTAATTCTCCAGAGAACGATAATCGCAGTAAGGTAGCAGGAACGCCACCCACAAAGGTTTCACGAATATCGCGAAACTTCAAGCTTTTGGTGTCAACATCATCACGGCAAATCTTTTCCAGCAAGTTTCTGGAAAGCGGTCCTGAGAACGCGATACCATGATAGCGGTTTGAGACATTCTGATAGTGTACATTGTAAGTTTTGTGTTCAAGAAGACTTTCAAAATATCGACGATGTGCGTTTTGAAAAGCACCCGAGCCGAATATCATAAATCGATTCTCATCGAGACATGCGACAGTCAAGTCACCATAAAGTCGACCGTTGGGTGTGAGTAGTGGAGTCAAGGTTATGCGTCCAGGTTTTGGAATATAACCCGCAAATGTTGAGTCCAAAAATGCTCGTGCATCGGGCCCAGTTATAAGATGTTTAGCAAAGTTAGCGATTTCAATCGCACCGACTGCCTCACGAACTGTCTTGACTTCCCTCGCTACATATTGATGTGCACGTGAGCGAGCAAAGGTAGGTTCTTCGAATGCATCTTCTGGACCATCTGCAAACCAGAGTGAATGTTCCAGCCCAAAACTTGCGTCCATTACTGCTCCTTTCGCGATCAATCGATCATAGATTGACGTGGTACATTGATGTCTCGCTGCCGGCAAAGTTTCGTTTGGGAAGGTTAAAATGAATCGCCTTTCATAATTTTCCTTGGATTTAAGCGTTCCGTAATGGGGTGAAGCAAAATCACCAAACCGAGCAATATCCATAGCCCATACATCGATAGATGGTTCACCATCAATCATCCATTCGGCTATACAAAGACCTACTCCGCCAGCTTGGCAAAAGCCAGCCATCACTCCCACTGCAACCCAGTAATTTTTCATGCCGGGTACTGGACCAATCATCGGATTGCCATCGGGCCCAAATGTAAAGGGACCATTTATAACTTTACGTATGCCGACGCGTTGCAGAGCGGGAATTCTTTCGAATCCGATTGCCAGTTTCTCTTCAATACGTGCAAGACAAGGGTCAAGTAAATCATGTCCAAAATTCTGTGGGGTTCCAGATACTGACCATGGTTCAGATCTTGACTCATAGGTTCCGAGAAGCATTCCATTTTGTTCCTGACGAAAGTAAATATTGCCCTCATAGTCGATTCCTGCTGGTAGTCGCTCTCCACGTTCGATAATCTCGGGGATATCTTCGGTTAAGAGATAATGATGTTCCATAGGTTGCACAGGCAGATTTAGTCCAGCCATATGTCCAACTTCACGTGCCCATAGTCCCCCTGCATTGACCACTAATTCAGCGTTGATAGTGCCTTTTTTGGTTACAACATCCCAGGTTTTATCCGCTCTTTGGATGGTCTCGATCACCGGTGTATGGGTGTGATATTGTGCTCCAAGTATTTGTGCGGATTTGGCGTAAGCATATGTCACTCCTGATGGGTCGATATCTCCATCAAGTGGATCCCAAAGAGCAGCACAATACCGTTTGGCATCGATTAGTGGATGTAACTTAGCGAGTTCATCCAGGGAAATGAATTCCTGATCCAAACCCATATACCTGGCTTTGGATCTCTCACGCTTTAGGTAGTCATACCAGTCCTGATTGGAGGCTAGGTAAAAACCTCCCGTACTGTGTAAGCCTACGGATTGTCCGGATAGTTCTTCCAACTCCCGATAGAGCTTGATTGTGTAGCCTTGAAGTCTGGAAATATTTGGATCGGATGAGATGGTATGAATCTGTCCTGCCGCATGCCACGATGAACCTGAAGTTAGCTCATTTCTCTCAAGCAGTACGCAGTCTTTCCAACCAAATTTTGCAAGATGAAAGAGGATTGAGCATCCAACAACACCACCGCCGATGACAACAACTTTTGCGTGATTTTGCATAGTATTTGTTCACCCCTCATTCTGGTTCAGGATTTCGATTTCGATAAACTGAAATTCATAATCGTTGATATTGACTACATTGTGTTCAACTCCGGCAGGGCGAGAATAAGATACGCCAGTAGTTAGGTCTAGAGTAGTAGAGTCCTTTTCGGAATCAGCCAGCAATTGTCCTGAATTCAAAGGCACTACAAGGTAGTCGTGAGCGTGCTTGTGCCAACCGGTTTCGGCGCCAGGAGCGAAACTCCAACGAGTTACGATTATTTGATCATTCTGGATCTGAATCGTCGGTACGGCAACGGGTCTGGATGTTGATTTCGACATAATACTTGGGATTTGATCTGCAAGTGAGGTTGGATTTCTATACGTTAGTACCATTGGTCTGGTATTTCAGATTTTCGTTTATTGATAAATTCGAGGAGTTCCTCATTTTTTCCTTTATCCATAGGTGGGATTTGGTAGTTCTTCAAGATTTCATTCCATCGTTCATAGGAACGTTGTCTTGAATCAAGAGAACCATTTTCCTGCCATTGTTCAAAACTGTCATTATCAGAAATACGGGATTCGAAAAAAGCTGTTTCAAAATTTTGAAAGGTATGTTGAGAGCCTAGGAAATGTCCAGCGGGTTCAACTTCGTGGTAAGCATCTCGGGCTAATGCATTTTGATCAATGGGCATACCTGATAGCATAACCTGATAAGCAGCAAGGCGATCAGCATCCTGTATCAGTTTTTCATATCCGGTGACGAGTCCACCTTCCAACCATCCAGCTGCATGCAATATAAAATTGGCTCCTCCGAGGATTGTCGATAACATTGAATCGGCACTTTCGGCAGCAGCTTGTGCATCAGGTAGTTTGGAAGAAGTTAGGGAGCCCCCACAACGAAAAGGGATGTTCAGGCGTCGGGCCAGTTGTCCAACAACAAAATTAGACATAACAGGTTCGGGCATGCCAAATGTGGGTGCTCCACTTTTTAAACTCATGGAAGACAGGAAATTTCCGAGAATGAATGGTGCGCCTTTTCGGATTAGCTGGGTATACGCTCCTACTGCCATACCTTCTGCTAGTGCCTGAGCTATGGATGCCGCAGTGGTAGCAGGCCCCATGGCTCCGCTTAAAATGAACGGTACGGCGATTAGTGCCTGGCCTGCGCCACAATATACCTCTGCTGCCTCGGTGACAACCTTATCGACCAATAGGGGGGAATTGGTGTTTACATTGCCCATGATTACACAATTTTCATCCACGAAATCATCGCCAAACAGAATTCGAACCATATCAACACTATCCTGAGCTCTGGATTTTTCGGTGATTGCTCCAAGAAAAGGTTTATCACTATAACGTATATGCAGATAAAGCATATCCAGATGACGTTTGGATACTGGAATATCGCAAGGTTCGCAAATTACCAAACCGGTGTGGTGGATTGAAGGAAGTGAATAGGCAATTTTGACCAGATTTTCCAAATCTTGGATAGAACCGTAACGCCGTCCGCCCTGTAAATCTTGTACAAACGGCGGCCCAAATACACATGCGAATACATGATTATTTCCACCAAGCATAACGTCCCTTGATGGATTTCGTGCCCTTTGGACAAACTCTTGAGGAATCGACTTGCACAACTCACGGGCCATACCTCGTGGAATTCTTACTCGGGTATCTTGCACATCAGCACCGGCTTGTTTCCACATTTGTAAAGCATGCGGATTTTCGCGAAATTCAATGCCAATTTCCTGAAGTAGCCACTCGGCTTGTTCTTCCAGTGCAGTCAACCCCTCATCACTTAGAAATTCATAGTAGGGTATTTTGCGTTTGATATAGGGAGTTGTTGCGACTGACTTAGATTGACGCCGCGCGTCTTGGTCAGGAGTTCGCCTTGATCTTCTGTTCCGTCTCATCGCACTTTCACTTCATAATATGCTCTTGAACAGTGTGCCAAAATCTATTCGTAATTCTTTGAAGGGTAGGATCGTTTTCCTTAGAGGATATTAACAATGGTTGCTTATGATGACTGGTTTGCAAATCGAATTTTCAGCTCTATAAAAACCTGACTTTTATCATCTCACATCCTGTCTTTTT
This sequence comes from Gammaproteobacteria bacterium, assembly GCA_026708585.1. Classification (GTDB taxonomy): domain Bacteria; phylum Pseudomonadota; class Gammaproteobacteria; order Arenicellales; family Poriferihabitantaceae; genus Poriferihabitans. Next base: position 10,311 of record JAPOUQ010000097.1, on the reverse strand, counting down.
CAATATTGGGATTTTTCGTGATTGAAGTAAAGTTTCGAGCATCTTCTAGCGATGTTGTACTTCCGGCAGCGTTAAACATGCATGATTCATCCACTTGAAGGTTACTTTATCGTTTATCTCACTCTCCAACACTATCAGGCGGTTGTTCCTCAAGGTGATATAGCTTCCCATTGACCCCATCTATCCGACTAAGAAATTGATTCATCTATTAATGCATATGATAAATCTAAGTAGGTTTTGTATTAATGTCAAATTATTTAGTTTTTGTAACTGCGAGGCCCTTTGGAATGGTTTCAGAGGATACAATTGATGAATAGTGAACTAGCGATATTCAAGGTTTTGGTCGGTTTATACGACAACAATGAAACTTTATTTTTTGTGTTGTAAACTATCAAATCCATTCGATTGAAGGGCCAAGGATAGAGTCCGAATTATCTCTACGCTTGAACATTTGGGCACTGAGTTGACGATTATCCTCATGATTATCCATAAAGGCAGATTGGTGGAATTGAGTGATCACTCTCAATATAAACCGTCAACCATTAATGCAATAAAAATTATACCAAGACAAAGCTAGAGTTCGTAAAATCAAGAAATGAAAGAAACTGAATTAGCACTAACTTTCGACGATATCCTTCTCGTACCCGCAAAATCCTCAGTTTTACCGAAAGATGTATCTCTTGAGACAAGATTTACTCGAAATTTACAGCTGAATATCCCCTTGATTTCAGCTGCGATGGATACCGTCACCGATGCGAATATGGCTATTACTATAGCTCAGGCCGGAGGTGTCGGAGTGATTCATCGTAATCTGTCTCCCTCCGAACAAGCCAATCAGGTTCTGAAGGTTAAGAAATTCGAAAGCGGTATTATCACTGACCCATTAACGGTGGGAATTTCATCGCGGGTTGAAGATGTCATCAATCTGATGCGAGAGCATAATATTTCTGGTGTGCCAGTCGTTGAAGATACTCGAGTAATCGGAATTATCACCAGCCGAGACTTGCGATTTGAAGAAGATCGCCAGACCCCTATCTCTGAATTGATGACACCTCAAGAACGATTGGTGACTGTGAAGAAAAATACCTCAATGGATCAGGTCAAGAGCTTGCTTCACAAACATCGAATCGAAAAGGTTTTAGTGGTAGGGGATGATTTCGAATTAAGGGGAATGATCACCGTGAAGGATATACAGAAATCACGAGACTTTCCTCATGCATGCCGCGATACTAGTGGACGTTTATTGGTTGCAGCAGCAGTTGGCGTCGGACCTGATTCTGACGAACGTGTTGAAATGTTAGTTAATGCCGGGGTCGATGCAATTGTTGTCGATACTGCACATGGTCATTCTTCAAGCGTTATTGAGAGAGTCAGAACCATAAAGAAACACTATAAAATGGAAGTTGTTGGCGGAAATATTGCTACAGCTGAGGCAGCTCGTGATTTAGTTGACGCAGGTGCGGATGCGGTCAAAATTGGAATTGGCCCAGGTTCGATTTGCACTACTCGTGTGGTTGCAGGAGTTGGTGTTCCACAAATATATGCTATTCACCAGGTTACTACATTGTTAAAAGGGAGCGATATCGGAGTGATAGCTGATGGTGGAGTTCGTTATTCGGGTGATATTGCCAAATGTATCGCAAATGGGGTTGACTCAATCATGGTGGGTAGCATACTAGCTGGAGCTGATGAAGCACCCGGCGAGATCGAAATGTTTCAGGGCCGACCTTATAAATCATTTCGAGGAATGGGTTCAATTGGGGCGATGCAGAAAGGTTCTAAAGATCGATATTTTCAAGAAAAGGTTGATAGTGCGGATAAATTAGTTCCAGAAGGTATAGAAGGTCGGGTTCCATACAAAGGACCCGCATTCAACATTATTCATCAGTTGATGGGTGGCCTTCGGGCTAGCATGGGATATACAGGCAGTCCCAATATTTCTCACATGCAGGAACATACGAAATTTGTCAGAATAACCAATGCCGGAATGGTTGAAAGCCATGTTCACGATGTTTCGATTGTCAAAGAAGCTCCAAACTATCGGTCAAACTAACCGTAGCTAGAGATTTCCAGTGCAAGAAAGACTCTGATCAGCAATTTGGAATGTCTACGCAATTTTCGTATTGACTCGATAACGCTTTTTTGACTTTTCATTAACCTTCCAGATTTCATGTCTCAGGCCAACTTATCCAATCAACGAGGTCTCTTGATACTGGATTTTGGTGCTCAATACACGCAACTCATTGCAAGAACTGTACGTGAACTTGGAGTCTATTGCGAGATACTGCCATACCACATTGAGCCTACTCAAATTGAAGAATTCGGTTATCAGGGTATCATCCTATCCGGAAGTCATGCCTCGGCTTACGAGGATCATGATATTCGTTGTCCAGAATGTGTATTTTCAATGGATATCCCAGTGTTGGGGATATGTTATGGAATGCAAACCATGGTCTCGCAGTTGGGGGGTGAGGTTGAATGTGCGTCGCAAAGGGAATATGGATACACCGAAGTAGATTTAGTAAGAAAGAGCCGATTAATCGATTCATCTAGTTCTAGTTTGGAAGTATGGATGAGTCATGGCGATAGAGTCAAATCTTTGCCTAGTGGATTTCAGGTAGTTGGTCAAACGAAAAACTGCCCTTTTGCGATTATTGCAGATTCAAAGCGGCACTTTTATGGAGTGCAGTTCCATCCGGAAGTTAGTCATACGACTCAGGGACGAGACCTGCTTGCCCGCTTTTCTATAGATATATGTGGATGCGAAAATAATTGGACAGCTACCAATATCATCCACAACCAAATTGAGCAAATTCGCAAACAGGTTGGCACCCAAAAGGTCATACTTGGTTTGTCAGGTGGTGTAGATTCATCCGTTGTGGCAGTCTTACTCCATCAAGCGATCGGAGAGCAGTTGATTTGTATTTTTGTTGATACGGGTTTGTTGAGAGTGAATGAAGGCGATGAAGTCATGCAGGTGTTTTCTGAGCATATGGGAATTCAAGTTTTGCGGATTAACGCGGCGGAAGAATTTTTTGCAAAGTTGAAAGGTGTCTATGAACCAGAAGCAAAACGCAAGATTATTGGAAATCTGTTTGTCGAAATTTTTGAACGTGAGGCGGAAAAGATTGAAGGAGCAAATTGGCTAGCCCAAGGAACCATTTATCCCGATGTTATTGAGTCAGCTGGAGGCAAGTATGGAACAGCGAAGGTGATCAAGTCACACCATAATGTGGGCGGTTTACCTCAACGAATGAAACTTACACTTCTCGAGCCATTGAGAGAGTTGTTTAAAGATGAGGTCAGAAAAATTGGTCATGAGTTAGGTTTGCCTGAAGTGATGATCAATCGTCATCCTTTTCCTGGACCTGGGCTGGGAGTCAGAATTTTGGGAGAAGTTAGGCAAGATTATGCAGAGCAATTGAGGTTGGCAGATGCGATTTTTATTGAAGAGTTGAGAAACCACAATCTCTATGATGAGACTAGTCAGGCCTTTGCAGTTTTTTTACCAATTAAGTCTGTCGGGGTGGTAGGTGATAATCGTGCGTATGAGTATGTGATTGCACTGCGTGCAGTAGAGACAATCGATTTCATGACTGCAAATTGGAAGCGCTTGCCCTATGAACTTCTGGACCGTGTTTCCAACCGAATTATCAATGAGGTACGAGGAATCAGTAGGGTAACCTATGATATTTCTGGAAAACCACCTGCAACAGTAGAATGGGAGTAAAGTTCGATATTTGAAACTCCATAGAGAGAATTGACACAATGAGTCATATTATTTTTCACATTGGGTGAATAACGATCAAATTCTAAGGAATTTCGTTAGCTTGGGGTCATCCTAGCTCAGACAATTTACCGTGAAAAATTGATCTCCAATTTACTGGCCAACTCTCTAGCGTATTGTTTGTTTACGTTAAGCAAAAAATTTCGGTAGTGGCTCAGTTTGAAAAATATTGTATATACGATTGTAACGGATGTTATACTGAAAATAAAAAATCAAACAACACAATGAACTATACAATACAGGAGACAATCAATGAAACGTCCAAGAGACACGAACAAACTAGCAAAAGCGGTAGTTGATATAGCTACTGGTCAAGCAGAGGACACAAAACCAAAAACAACGCCAAAAAGAGCCAATGGTGGTCATGCCAGGGCAAGGTCTGTATCTTCTGAACGCCGTCAGGAAATAGCCCGAACCGCAGCCGCTGCTCGCTGGGGTTCTTGACAATGTCAAACGGATTATCAAACCGAACAATATATGCTAAAGATTGTTTGGATGTATTAACTGATGGCTCTATACCTGATAATAGTATTGATTTAATATATCTTGACCCTCCGTTCAACTCCAAGAGCAACTATAATCTACCCTTCAAAGGTAAATATAAGAAAGATGCCAAGCCGGTAATGGCTTTTAAGGATACTTGGTCATGGTCTGAATCAGAGAATGAAAACTTATCAGAATTGAGGGGGGGGGGGGCAACAGGATCAATTACTTGCAGATATAGTTGAACTTTCAAAGCGTGTATTTAAAGAAAAGCCAAACGATAAAATAAGCACTTCTGCCTATCTTTTAAATATGGCTATTCGTCTCAAACATATGAGACGAATCTTAAAGGATACCGGCAGCATTTATCTACATTGTGATCCTACTGCAAGTCATTATCTTAAAATGATAATGGATATTGTTTTTGGAAATGATAATTTTAGGAATGAAATAATCTGGGTATATGGATTGGGCGGCAGCTCAAAATCCCGCTTTTCAAAAAAACATGATGTTATATTGTTTTACTCAAAGTCAGGCAATTATTATTTTGACAAGCCGCAAGTGCCGGCAACCAGTCAGATGTTGCAGGGAAAAATGAAGGGGATGCTAGACACATGGACAGACATACCGTCTCTGAATAATATGGCCAAGGAAAGGTTGGGTTATCCAACACAAAAGCCAAACGCCCTGCTGGAACGCATTATCAAGTCTTCTAGTAACGAAGGAGACATTGTCCTAGACCCGTTCTGCGGATGCGGAACAACTGTCCATGCTGCTGAGTTGATAAATAGAAAATGGATAGGAATTGATATATCGCAGTTTTCTGCGGGTCTAGTTAGAAATAGAATAATAAATAGTTTTGAGCATAAACAATTTAGTCGAACAGATATTAATATAATTGGATGTCCTTTGAGATTAGTTGATGCTCAAGATTTGGCAAGAAATGATCCATTTGAATTTGAAAAATGGGCTTGTGGTGAAGTTGGTGCACAAGGTCTTTTTCATAACCCCGGAGACAGAGGTCGAGATGGAGGAGTAGATGGGGTTATTCCATTTCACTACAGTAAAGATTTATTTGACGGGAAACCTCCAGAAAAAACATTTGCGGTTGTTCAGGTAAAAGGCGGTAAAGTAACGCCAGATTCGGTTAAAGCATTGTCCACTACTGTTCGGGAATCAGGAGGAAAATGTGGAATCATGATTTGCTTTGAAAAATACATGAACACAGTAGAAAACAATAGAGAAAAGAAATTAATCAAAGAAATGAGTCGAGATTTCAATTTTATTCAAGGATTAAGCATTGAAAATTTAATTGAAGGTAAAAGGCCATATCTTCCTTTACAAGGTTATGCGGCTTGATTTATTCCACTTTTCAAACAAAAACATTTCAAACCTTTGGGAATTTTCTTATGTCGTATAGAAAAACCATCATCAACCAACAGACTGGAAAGGAAGAGACCGGAACTGTATTGGATATAATTGAATCCAGCGAGCCAATTATTCGGCTTAAACTGGAAAATGGCACGCTGGTCAGAATAAAACAATCAATTTTTGAAGTAATACTAATGGATCAGAAAAACGACAAAGGTCAAGATATGTATAACTTTGAATGCAATATGGCAACAAAGATTATCAAAGCCGGCGATATTGAAGATGACTGATACAATTAAGAAGCAGATTGTTTCCTTTATAGATCTCCAGGATGGTTGGCATTTTGGGGAAGGCGTAGGAGCTAGTGACACTGCTGTAAAAGCCGCTCATGATGTCTACGATTTAATGATTAAAAATGGCGCTGAAGAAATAGAAGCATTTCCAGCGATTGACGGAGGGATATTGATTTCTGGATATTTCGATAATGAATCGCTGGATGTTTCATGCAGACCAGATGGGACAATGGAAATTGACCATGAGGTTAATAATGTTCTAAAAAACGAAAAGCAGGGATTGAGATTGAATAACGTTAGAACATATTTGGAGAAATTGAATTGGAACAAAAAGAAGAGCTTATTCGGATACTACATCCCAGGCATTTCAGCAGGCGAAAGCAACGATATACAAGTGAGGCTTTCCAACCTTCCAGCGATGGTTCTGGAGTCTCCGCCATTAGCTCCGAATGTGCTACTCAAGGTAACAGAAACGAATGCCAACATATCCATGAACATTACAGAGGAATCACTGTTGACCCCTACATATTTTGGAGAATCAAACCCGGAACTTTGCCGGACAATTGCATATTGGTTAAAAAGCCATCAAAAACAGGCGATAAATGTCACCGCAATATCACAGGGCTATCAAGAGGAAAGTGCAAGAACATAATGAGACAGTTAAGAATAGAAAACCTTGAAATATGTGAAAATGAAAAGTCAAGGCATTTAACGGATGATGATTTAGATTTGCTTGAGAAAATGAATCAAGAATGGGAGCAAAAGAATAATCGCAGACCATCCAGCAGCTAACCAACCACATCCAACAAAACAAGGGTGGCACAATGACCGCCCTGCATATTTTTAGCAAAATTCCCAAAATAAATTGAACATTCTGCTTGCATTTTATATTATTTGCAAGTATAATGTTCATTATGAATACACTACCAACAAAAACGAAAACGCTCATAATAAAATGCCTCGTTGAAGGCATGAGCATCCGCTCGACATCACGCATTGCTGATGTCTCCCGCAACACTGTAACCAAGCTTCTGGTTGACGCTGGCAAGGTCTGTTCCGACTATCAGGACAAGGCATTGCGCAATCTTAACTGCACTCGAATTGAGGTTGATGAAATCTGGAGCTTCATATATACCAAAAATAAGAATGTTCCGACCGCCAAGAACCCGCCTCGTCAGGCAGGCGATGTCTGGACATGGACTGCTATTTGTGCTGATACCAAGTTAGTCCCGTCATGGAGGTTGGGTGATCGCACAAGTGCTACTGCTATTGAGTTTATGGACGATCTAAGGTCAAGACTGGATAACCGAGTACAACTGACGAGCGATGGCCACAAGGCTTATTTGGAAGCCGTTGAAGGTGCATTTGGGGGTTATGTTGATTATGCGCAGCTTGTAAAGATTTACGGGGGAAGTGCAGACCTGAAATCAGAATCCAGATACAGTCCGGGAAAATGCAATGGTCTTCTTCGTAATGTAATTGAAGGCAATCCGAATCCAGATAATATCTCTACATCTTATGTTGAACGCCAAAACCTGACAATGCGCATGTCCATGCGCAGGTTTACACGGCTTACTAACGCCTTTTCAAAGAAAATAGAGAATCATGCTCATGCTGTAGCGTTGCATTTTATGTATTATAATTTCTGCAGGATTCACCAAACATTAAAAGTAACCCCAGCCATGGAAGCAGGAGTAACTAATCGGCTTTGGGATGTTAGCGATATTGTCAAGTTGGCTGAAGATGCTCAGCCCGCTCCAATCCGCCCTAAAACCTACAAAAAGAAATCAGATATTTCAAACTGAGCCACTACCAAAAATTTCGATAATGATGAATTATCTGTATCGAACTATATGGAGTGAAATTCGGAATATAATCAATTGTCCGAGGTATTATTTGTTCGCAAAGTATGTTGGTTATCATGCTGGTCTACGTAAATCGGCTTGAGAAAAAACCAAGCTGTGATTTTCCAATACACTGTTACAAAATATCTTGTAAGAATCAATGGAAAAAGCCAAACAATTCTTGGATTTGACTTTTAGAATTTTAAAGATTGCAAATTTGATTAATTAACAATGGTTACTCCTAAACTTTCACGACGTGAATTCATGGCTTTAGCTGGTGTCGGAATGCTCTGTCCTGCAAAGGTGTTGGCAGCCAAACCCGATGATCATCTTCGCTATTCTTTGGTTGCCGGTTGGGGTAACCAACTGCTCGATCCGAAACTGCCCGCAAAGACTGAAACATGGTGCTATAACGGGCAAGTACCAGGGCCTTTGATTCGTCTGAAACAATCAGAAATTCTATCCGTAGATTTCCGAAACGAGCTAGAGGAAGGAAGCGCTATACATTGGCATGGGATCAGAATCGACAATGCTATGGATGGAACTGTAGGCCTAACACAGGAAAGTGTATTACCAGGAGAGAATTTCCATTATCAGTTTGTCGTTCCGGATGCGGGTACATTCTGGTACCATGCCCATCAGCGATCATCAGAACAGGTAGGTCGTGGGCTCTACGGCATTCTCATCGTGGACGAACCCTTATCTCCCGATGTCGATCAGGATATTTTATTCGTATTTGATGATTGGCGCCTCAACCAGCAAGGGCTTATTGAGCCATCATTTAATAATTTGCATGACATAGCCCACGCGGGACGAATTGGAAACTGGTTGACTGTAAATGGTCGCGGAAGCGAAACAGTTCGGGTTAGAAAAGGTGATCGAATTCGGCTTCGACTGGCGAATACTGCCAACTCTTTAGTTATGCCGCTGGCATTGCCAGACTGGGTTGCTTGGGTTATCGCCTTGGATGGCATGCCCTTGCAAAAACCATTAAGGATTGAGTCTGAAATCAGTCTGGCTCCAGGACAACGTGCAGATCTGATCGTTGATGTATCTTCTATATCTGATACTGTGGCGTCGATAAATTTCCTACAGCGCGATTTCTCTATACCCCTTGTGTATTTCCCTTATTCAAAGGCGGAAGCAAGACAAATTCGTCAGAAACCTCCTAATGCTCTACCGAAAAATCCTATTTCTCCAGCTTCGCCAGTTCCTGACGACAGTTACTTGATGATCATGAAGGGTGGAGCGATGGGTAATATGACCGAAGCCAAACTCCGAGGGGAAGTTCATAATATCCAGACATTAGCGAAAATGGGAAAAGTCTGGTCGTTAAACGAAGTTGTCGATAAGCCGGATACTCCTATACTAACCATTCCTCATGGTAGCACCCAGGAAATTATTTTTGAAAATCAAACAGCATGGCCACATGCAATGCACTTGCATGGACATCATCTGGAAGTGTCCCATAAAATGGCTGGTTTTCAAACTGATGGAGAGGGCCCAATTTTGAGAGATACCATCCTTGTGCCAGCTGGGAAAAGTGTTCAGGCACGGTTTGTTGCTGACAATCCTGGGAAGTGGCTCATTCATTGTCATATGTTGGAGCATCAATCAGGAGGCATGACAACATGGCTAGAAGTCATCTGACGCATTGGTGAAGAGAGAATCACTGGCTTGATTAGCGATCCTATACTTTGCTCATGTTAAAGAGAGTCTTAAAAAAGTTTGATGTCCTTGTGGAGGATTATTGAACAAGTCATAGCATAATTTGACATCTTGTTTAAGTGATATCCATGAAAATATTTACGATTCTTGAATTTTGGAATCATATGTAAGGGTGCCGAAACCTAGTTTATCTAATGAAAAGCGCCCAGCTACAAATGCCGGATACATCGCTGGCACCAGACCACCTAGTAATGTGCTGACTATCGGATGAGATAACAATCCCAATTCGCGGTTGATTACCATTTGCGAAGAGACAATCACCACACATAAAAACATCCAAAGCACACCAATATCCTGATAATCAAACTGTCGACGAATCGCCAATAGAACTCCAATGGATCCACCCACCACCGAAATTCAGCCACTCAACCGAACCCTCTCTCCCAGATACATCACTGCAATTCTCGTCAGCAGGAATGGGTAGGTATACAGAATCGTTATCGTATCTGCAAAAGCCTTGTTCCACGCTCCAGACACAAAGTTCAAGGTTAAGACGGACAAGGTAATTTCCAGCACAATCTTCAATGTAGGATGATTGTGCTTGAATGTATCTACCCCAGCATCTAGAGGTTCATCGGCAAAGAAACGCAGCATGAATCAAAAACCTGAGTCAGATAATCTGAAACACAATCATACTGTCCCTGATATATTTCATCAACTCTCCTAGCAATGCCGCATTGAACCATCCCCAATCCATACTCACTATAGCCGAAGTTTAACATGTAGTGTTCCAACCTATTGATAATTTGTAATTAAAAAAATCGAGTGGCACTACAAGTGCATTCATCCACCGATTTTCGGTGGA
>JAPOUQ010000019.1 GCA_026708585.1 Gammaproteobacteria bacterium | reverse complement strand
CGATTCGCGAAGGCGGCCGAACCGTCGGCGCTGGCGTTGTGACGAAGATTCTAAAGTAGTATTCACCACTAATTGATCAGATCAGGTTATTAGGCCAGTAGCTCAATTGGCAGAGCGGCGGTCTCCAAAACCGCAGGTTGGGGGTTCGATTCCCTCCTGGCCTGCCAACTGACTGAATAATCTAGAAAGAGGATACCGGCATGTTAGCAACAGATAATATCAAAATTGTCGCAGCAGTACTGGTTATTGTTGCGTCAATCGGTGCCTATTATTACCTGGCTGATTTAATTCAGATCGGGCGGGTAGCAATTGTAGTGGTCGCTTCCGTTGTTGCAATTGGATTGGCTTTGACTACTGAGGTTGGGCAATCGGCATGGTCGTTCATGAAAGAAGCAAATGTCGAGCGTCAGAAAGTAGTATGGCCTGGCCGCCAGGAAGCACTACAGGTAACAATCATGGTGCTGATTCTGGTCGTCATACTCGGCCTGATGATGTGGATGTTTGATGCTCTTTCATTTTGGGCAATCTATGATCTGATTCTGAAAGTGGGTAATTGATCGATGATGAACGAGAGTATTGATACGCAAAGAGAGGACATGACCACCAATAAAGAGGAGCAAACTCCTATGCAATGGTATGTCTTGCAGGTTCACTCCGGGTTTGAGAAGCGAGTTCAAAGTTTACTTGATGTACATATCAAGCGCATGGGTATGGAACAGTATTTTGGAAAAATACTGGTGCCGACCGAAGAAGTGGTTGAAATGAAAAGTGGTCAAAGAAGAACGAGTGAGCGGAAATTCTTCCCGGGGTATGTATTGATTCACATGAAAATGACTAATGAAACCCAACATCTGGTAAGAGGTGTGCCTAAGGTTTCTGGATTTATCAGCGGTGTCGATGAAAAAGGGGACGATCGAAAACCGGTTCCGATTTCCGATCAAGAGGCAGATGAAATCATCCAGCAAATGTCCGATAGTGTAGATAAGCCGAAAATGCGTTTTACGTTTGCTCCAGGAGAGATCGTACGCATTACCGACGGACCATTTCAGGATTTTAACGGCATCGTTGAAGAGACCAATTTCGATAAGGCAAAGTTGAAGGTTTCGGTCACGATCTTTGGACGTGCAACACCAGTAGAGTTGGATTTCACTCAAGTTGAGAAGGGTTAGGAAATCGAAGGGAAGTTTCAAATACCAGGTATTTTCGAACTCATAACAATTTTCGAATAGAAAAATGGCAAAAAAAATACAAGCATATGTCAAACTACAAATTCCTGCAGGGGATGCCAAGCCTAGTCCGCCCGTTGGGCCGGCGCTGGGTCAGCAGGGTATCAATATCATGGAATTTTGTAAGGCTTTTAACGCTCAGACCCAAGACATGGAAAAGGGCATGCCGATACCGGTTGTGATTACGGTTTACGCTGACAAGAGTTTTTCTTTTATTCAGAAAACGCCACCGGCCACGGTTCTGTTGAAGAAGGCAGCTGGAATTACAACGGGCAGCGGAGTACCCAATCGCGATAAGGTCGGGCATGTGACGCGTAGTCAGTTGGAAGAAATTGCCCGTATTAAGCAACCGGATCTGAATGCATACGATACCGAGCATGCCGTGCGAATCATTGCAGGCAGTGCCCGGAGTATGGGACTAGAAGTGGAGGAAGCATAAATGGGAAAGCGTAGCAAAAGAGTACGTTCCTATCGTGAGCAGGTTGATTCTGAAGCATTGTATACATTAAGCGATGCGTTAAGCATGGTGAAGGAGCATGCCAGCGTCAAATTTGATGAAAGCGTAGATATTGCAGTAAATCTGGGAGTCAACTCGCGTAAATCCGATCAGAATGTACGTGGTGCAACCTTACTTCCAAATGGAACGGGTAAAGATTTGCGTGTGGCAGTGTTCGCGGCTGGAGACAATGCAAAAGCAGCCGAAGAGGCGGGTGCTGATATTGTCGGTCTTGAGGATTTGGCACAGAGTGTTAAGGATGGGAAAATTGAATTTGACTTATGTATAGCTACGCCAGATACGATGCCCATGGTAGGTCAATTAGGTCAGATTTTGGGTCCGCGTGGAATGATGCCAAATCCAAAAGTTGGTACCGTAACTGCAGACCCAGCAACGGCTGTAAAGAATGCAAAGTCTGGCCAAGTCAGTTTCAGAATTGATCGCGGTGGGGTGATTCACTGTTCGGTAGGCAAAGCCTCATTTTCAACGGAAAGTCTGCAAGAAAATGTGAATGCGTTGATCTCAGCTTTGATCAAGGCAAAGCCGGCATCGGCAAAAGGTCAGTATATTAAACGAGTCTCGGTGTCTAGTACTATGGGCCCAGGCGTAAGAGTGGACCGACAGAGTATTTCTGCGATTCACTAATTGAAATAATTGGAATGAAAGTGTCCGGTAGAGCAAAAACTGCCAGACATGTTGTCAAAGACCGCAGGTGGGTGGAATGCCCTTAATGGCGTGGTTCGGTTTGCTCTTCGGTGCGAGCGAAGCACATCCTGCGCAGACGGTGGTCGAATTGGGTTAAGGCCTGATTCCGGTTACCAAAAGATGGGAGATTGTAACTATGAGTCTAAGTCTAGAGCAGAAAAAAGCACAGGTTAGTGAGGTCGTCGAATCAATCGGCAAATCCAGTACTGGCGTTTTGGCTGAGTATCGTGGAATGACTGTTCAGCAGATGACCAATCTGCGACGAATTGCGCATGATGAAGGCGTGTGGATAAAAGTAGTCAAGAACAATCTTGCAAAGCGTGCTATCAAGGATTCCGAATTTGAGTGTCTGACAGACTATTTTGTTGGGCCGGTATTGTTTTCTCTATCGAAAGATCCAGTATCGCTAGCTAAAGTTGTTATCAAATTTGAGAAAGACAACAAGGAATTCAAGGTCTCGATAGGAGCTATGAGTGGTTCTCTGATTGATCATGAAACCTTCGTTCGCCTCTCTAAGACCCCTTCGCGTGAAGAGCTTCTGGCGAAGCTTATCGGTGGGATGAAAGCACCCACCGCTAAGCTGGTAACAACGCTAAATGAAATCCCCGCAAAGTTTGTACGCACTCTTGCTGCGGTCGCGGCATCCCGGGAATAGGTCTCCGCTAGTAGACCCATTTACCCTTTCTATCTATTAACATTGTCTAACTTTCAGGAGTAATGAAAAATGGCTTTAAGTAAACAAGAAATCCTAGATGCAATCTCTGAAATGTCTGTTTTGGATCTGTCTGATTTAATTAAGGATATGGAAGAAAAATTCGGTGTTTCAGCGTCAGCCGCTGTTGCCGTCGCCCCAGCCGGAACTGGTGGTGATGCTGGAGGCAGTGCCGATCAAGCCGAAGAGAAAGATGAAGTGAATGTAGTTCTGACCGGTTTTGGCGAGAAGAAAGTTGCTGTAATCAAGGTGGTCCGAGCTGCAACAGGTCTCGGCTTGAAAGAGGCGAAAGAACTAGTTGAAGGAGTACCGAGTCCAGTGAAGGAAGGTATCCCAAAAGCTGATGCAGAAGAGTTGAAGAAGCAACTGGAAGAATCGGGGGCAACGGTCGATCTCACGTAATCGTATTGTGAGTGTTTGTTATCGGAAAGCTTTCTGTGTTGAGTAAGGCTTCGATAATTGTTCAAGATTTTTTTTCTAGTTATTTCGTTAAGAGGTCAGAATGGGTCATTCATTTACCGAAAAGAAACGTATCCGAAAGAGTTTTAGCAAGCGAACTGACGATTTTGAGTTGCCATATCTATTGGAAACGCAATTAGAGTCATACAGAAAGTATTTGCAAGCAGATACGCCACCTGAGCAACGTATCGACCAAGGAATTCAAGCGGCTTTTAAGTCGGTGTTTCCGATTGAAAGCTATAACGGAAGCGTGATGCTTGATTTCGTCGAATATCGTCTGGAAAAACCACGTTTTGATGTCCTAGAGTGTCAGCAAGGTGGTCATATCTATTCCTGTCCCATGCGTGTGACACTAAAGCTGGTAATTTTCAACAAAACAGGCACCAGTAAGAAAATTAAGAGCATGATGGATCAGGAGGTATATTTGGGTGATATGCCACTAATGACCGATAACGGTACGTTCATCATTAACGGTACTGAACGGGTTATTGTTTCCCAGTTGCATCGATCACCGGGGGTGATTTTTGATGATGATGGAGGCAAGACTCACGCATCCGGCAAGTTGTTGTTTTCTTCAAGAATCATACCTTATCGAGGTTCTTGGTTAGATCTGGAGTTTGACCCGAAGGATCTTCTCTATATGCGTATAGACCGCCGTCGCAAGATGCCGGCCACCATTCTTTTAAGAGCACTAGGTTATACCACGGAAGAAATACTCTCAATGTTTTTCGAGAATGATCGATTTGTGCTGAAAGATGAAGAATCGGTAATGATGGATTTAGTTCCTGAACGGTTACGAGGTCTCAGGCTCGATTTTGATATTGCAACTTCAAGAGGTACTGTTCTCGTTGAAGCCGGAAAACGGATCACCGCCCGACATATCAAAGAGATCTCAAAATCACGACTTCGCCAGATTAAGGTGCCAAAAACCTATATTTTTGGCAATGCTCTCGCAAAGGCGATCATTAACGAAGAGACCGGAGAGGTTCTATTCGAGGCAAATCAGGCGGTCACTGAAGACATGATCGAAAAGATTGAGAAAGAGAACATCCGGGAATTCGAAACGATATATACCAATGACATTGATTGTGGGCCTTTCATATCGGAGACGCTTCGTGTTGATTCGACCACCAATGCCGATGAGGCACAGGCTGAAATCTACCGTATGATGCGGCCAGGAGAACCGCCGACCAAGGAGGCCTTCTCCTCGTTGTTTACCAATTTATTTTTCAATTCTGAAAGATATGACCTATCTGCAGTCGGGCGAATGAAGTTGAATCGCCGTTTGGGGCGCGACACTGAAGAAGGTCCGGGCACTCTAAACAAACAGGATATTGTCGATGTCATTCGAAAAATCGTAGCATTAAAGAATGGCAAAGGAGAAGTTGATGATATTGATAATCTTGGCAATAGGCGAGTTCGCTCGGTTGGTGAATTAGTAGAAAACCAATTCAGAATCGGTTTGGTACGTGTTGAACGCGCTGTCAAGGAAAGATTGAGTCAAGTGGAGAGTGAAAACCTGACCCCTCAGGATTTGATCAATGCTAAACCAGTATCTGCAGTTGTCCGGGAGTTTTTTGGATCGAGTCAGCTTTCTCAGTTTATGGATCAGACCAATCCACTTTCCGAAGTGACCCACAAGCGTCGAGTTTCGGCATTGGGTCCCGGTGGTCTGGCACGGGAAAGAGCTGGATTTGAAGTACGCGATGTCCATCCGACTCATTATGGGCGGGTGTGCCCAATTGAGACACCGGAAGGGCCTAATATCGGACTCATTAACTCGATGTCCTGCTTTGCAAAAACGAACGAATATGGTTTTCTTGAGACTCCGTATCGGAGGGTAGTTGATCGTAAGGTTACTGACCAAGTCGAATACCTCTCAGCGATAGACGAACATAAATTTGTGATTGCTCAAGCCAATGCTACTCTGGATAAGAATGGGCGGTTTGTTGACCAGTTGATTTCTTGCCGGCATAAAAATGAGTATTCCTTATCAAGTCCTGATCAAGTTGACTACATCGATATTGCTCCTCAGCAAATTGTCTCTGTAGCCGCTTCATTGGTGCCATTTCTAGAGCATGATGATGCAAACCGAGCATTAATGGGTGCCAATATGCAACGTCAGGCTGTGCCGGTTCTAAGAAGCGAAAAGCCATTGGTCGGCACTGGAATGGAGAGACCTGTAGCGGTTGATTCGGGAGTAACAGTAACCGCTCAGCGTGGTGGGGTTGTGGATTTTGTAGATGCCAGTCGAATCGTGGTTCGAGCGAACGATGAAGAACATATCGAAGGCGAGCCAGGTATTGATATCTACAATCTAATCAAATTTCGACGTTCTAACCAGAATACCAATATCAACCAGAAGCCGCTTGTGGTACCGGGTGATACGGTCAACAAGGGTGATGTGCTGGCAGATGGACCCTCAACCGATTTAGGAGAACTCGCACTTGGCCGCAATGTCCTTGTTGCATTTATGCCGTGGCATGGTTACAACTTTGAGGATTCAATCCTGATTTCCGAGCGGCTGGTCAAGGACGAAATATACACATCCATTCATATTGAAGAATTGGTTTGTACAGCACGGGAAACAAAGCTAGGTTCAGAGGAGATTGGTCGAGACATACCGAATGTTGGTGAACATGCACTCTCAAAACTAGACGAGTCTGGTATTGTCTATATTGGTGCAGAAGTTCATCCGGGAAATATTCTGGTAGGCAAAATTACTCCTAAGGGGGAAACCCAACTCTCGCCAGAAGAAAAATTATTGAGAGCAATTTTTGGTGAAAAGGCTTCCGATGTCAAGGATACGTCCTTGCGTATGCCATCCGGTATGAAGGGTACGGTAATTGATGTTCAGGTATTCACTAGAGATGGAACAGAAAAAGACGAACGAGCCAAGTCAAACGACAAATCTGAAGTTGAAGCCGTACGTAAGGATCTAGAAGATCAACAGCGCATCATGGAAAAGGATGCTTATGTTCGAATCAGTAGTTTATTGGTAGGTCAAGCAGTGAAAACTGGACCTAATCTCGAAGCAGGGACCAAGATTACCGAGGAGATTCTTGCCAGCATAGAGCGGAAAAAATGGTTCAAGATTTCGGCCGAGGATGAACGTGTCAATAAGTCCGTAGAAAAAATACGAACTCAGATGAAGGAACAGAGAATGGACTTTGAGCGGAGGTTCGATGAGAAGCGTGAAAAAATTGAAGCAGGGGATGATTTAGCACCCACGGTACTCAAGATTGTCAAAATTTTTGTAGCAGTTAAGCGTCATCTTCAACCTGGTGACAAGATGGCTGGACGCCATGGAAACAAGGGTGTTATCTCTAAGATTGTTCCAGTTGAAGATATGCCATACATGGCCGATGGTACTGCTATTGATATTTGTTTGAATCCACTAGGGGTTCCTTCAAGAATGAACGTAGGTCAGGTGCTTGAAACCCATCTTGGCTGGGCTGGTAAGAAGCTTGGAGAGCAAATTAATCATGCACTTAAGCGTAAACGGAGACCGACAAAAACACAGCTTCGAAAGATGTTGGAAAAAATTTATAACTCTTCTGGAAAGAAAGAGACGCTAAATGAATTTACGGAAGAAGAACTGTTTGAGTTGGCTAGAAATTTGGTCGATGGTGTACCCATGGCGACTCCGGTATTTGATGGGGCACAGGAGGTTGAAATAAAGAAAATGCTCAAACTCGCGGACTTACCAGAGAGTGGTCAGACCACCTTATACGATGGTAGGACGGGTGAGCCGTTTGATCGTAAAGTAACCTGTGGTTATATGTATATTCTAAAACTCAATCACTTAGTTGATGACAAGATGCATGCCCGATCAACAGGTCCTTACAGCCTAATTACCCAGCAACCACTGGGGGGCAAGGCACAATTTGGTGGGCAACGATTCGGTGAAATGGAAGTTTGGGCTTTAGAGGCCTATGGAGCGGCTTACACCCTTCAGGAAATGTTAACGGTGAAATCTGATGACGTATCTGGTCGATCCTCGATTTATGAGAGCATCGTACGGGGTGATCAAGGAATTTATGCAGGCATGCCGGAGTCCTTTAATGTCCTAGTTAAAGAGATTCGAGCATTAGGACTCAGTCTTGATTTCCGTGAGGATAGATTAAGGTAATTCATTGTTCGATTATTGATTTATGGTGAATTGGTAGGTTGCAAACGAAAACAGGTTCTTTCGGTATTATCCGAGACAATTGATGGAAAAAAGAGGCAGTAAATGAAAGATATCTTCAATTTGTTCAAGCAGGCGCAAGTTAGCGAGGAATTCGACTCAATTCGAGTCGGTATTGCTTCTCCGGAAAAAGTTCGGTCCTGGTCATATGGCGAGGTGAAAAAGCCGGAAACGATCAATTACAGAACTTTTCGGCCAGAACGAGATGGTTTATTTTGTGCCAAACTTTTTGGCCCCATTAATGACTATGAATGTCTGTGTGGTAAATATAAGCGTCTCAAGCACCGAGGGGTGATTTGTGAGAAATGTGGGGTTGAGGTGACTCTTTCAAAAGTTCGCAGGGAGCGAATGGGTCATATTGAACTAGCAGCCCCGTGTGCTCACATATGGTTTTTAAAGTCATTACCATCTAGGCTTGGATTGTTGTTGGACATGACGGTTCGGGATATGGAGCGAATTCTGTATTTCGAAGCTTATGTGGTCATTGATCCGGGTTTGTCGGATCTTGAGCGTGGTCAACTTTTGAACGAAGAGAGTTATCATGAAGCAATAACCAATTATGGAAGTGATTTTGAAGCCGCTATGGGTGCTGAGGCTATTCGCGTATTGCTCAAGGAAATTGATCTTGAAGAGGAAGCAGAACTCTTGCGTGAAGAGCTCGAACTAACCAAGTCCGAAACAAAACAAAAGAAACTCACCAGTCGATTGAAAGTAATCGAAGCGTTTTTGAATTCGGGAAATAATCCTAGTTGGATGATTATGGACGTGTTGCCGGTTCTCCCTCCCGATCTCCGACCACTGGTTCCATTGGAGGGCGGTCGATTTGCTACTTCCGATCTCAATGATCTGTACCGACGTGTTATCAATCGAAACAATCGGTTGAAACGCTTGCTAGATCTCAATGCACCAGATTTGATAGTGCGGAATGAAAAACGCATGCTTCAGGAAGCAGTCGATGCAATGCTTGACAATGGTCGTCGTGGCAAAGCGATTACGGGCCCAAACAAACGTCAGTTGAAATCGATTTCAGACATGATCAAGGGTAAGCAGGGTCGTTTTCGCCAGAATCTGCTTGGAAAGCGAGTGGACTACTCGGGTCGTTCAGTCATTGTAGTAGGGCCGACACTGAAGTTACACCAGTGTGGATTGCCCAAGAAGATGGCATTGGAGTTATTCAAGCCATTTATTTTCAGCAAGCTCGAAGGTCGGGGATTGACCTCGAATATTAAGCAGTCAAAGAAGATGGTTGAGAATGAAAGCCCGGAAATCTGGGATATTCTCGAAGAAGTCATTCGTGAACATCCAGTTTTGCTGAATCGTGCACCAACCTTGCATAGACTCGGCATTCAGGCTTTTGAACCGATTCTGATCGAAGGTAAGGCGATTCAGTTGCATCCGCTCGTTTGCGCTCCTTACAATGCCGATTTCGATGGTGATCAGATGGCGGTCCATGTGCCTCTGTCGATTGAGGCACAACTTGAAGCCAGAAGTTTGATGATGTCCACCAACAACATCCTCTCACCGGCCAATGGTGAACCGATTATTGTGCCATCACAGGATATTGTGCTTGGTCTTTATTACATGACACGGGAGGATATTCAGGCGAAAGGTACGGGAAGTTATTTTGCGGATGTTAACGAGGTAAGACGCGCTTTTGAAACTGGTCAAGCTCACTTGCATGCTCGTATCAAAGTCCGATTGCCAGTGTATGACGAAGAAGGTATGGAAACTGGTCAGTCGAAGACGGTAGAAACCACTATTGGTCGAGCGATGCTGTTTGAAATATTACCGCGCAAATTAAGTTTTGACTTGATTGACAAGCCAATGAAGAAAAAAACCATTTCGGGTTTGATCAACACCTCCTATCGGCAGGTTGGCTTGAAAGAGACTGTTATATTTGCCGATCAGTTGATGTATGAAGGTTTCCGAATGGCGGCCTATTCTGGAATATCGATTGGTGTTGACGACATGGTTATTCCTGGAAGTAAATCTGGAATTTTGGATAATGCCGTAGCCGAAGTAGTAGAGATCAAGCAGCAGTATGATGATGGTCTGTTAACCGATGGGGAACGCTATAACAAAGTGGTTGATATTTGGACTCGTACCAGTGAGCAGGTTGGAAATTCCATGATGCAAGAGATTGGTATCAACCGAGTCACCAATCAGGATGGGGAAGAGGTTGAGCAGGACTCGTTTAATTCAATATATATGATGGCAGACTCTGGAGCACGGGGTTCACAGGCACAGATTCGCCAATTGGCAGGAATGCGTGGATTGATGGCCAAACCTGATGGGTCGATTATGGAAACACCGATTACCGCAAACTTTCGAGAAGGGTTGAATGTATTTCAGTATTTTATTTCTACTCATGGTGCACGTAAGGGCTTGGCGGATACTGCATTAAAGACCGCAAACTCAGGTTATCTGACTCGCCGCTTGGTTGACGTTTGTCAGGATTTGGTAATCGTTGAACATGACTGTGGTACTTCAAACGGTCTATTACGAGAAGCCCAGGTTCAAGGTGGCGATGTAGTCGTACCTTTGGCGGATCGAATTCTTGGACGCTTGCCTACAGAAGATCTAATTCATCCAGAAACAGGTGAAGTATTAGTTGCCAAAGATGAAATGATTGATGAACAGGCGATTGGACGCATAGAGGACGCGAACCTGCATGAGGTTAGAGTGCGCTCTGCAGTAACTTGTGAAACACGTTATGGGGTTTGCTCTATGTGCTATGGACGAGATCTAGGTCGTGGACATCTCATCAATGTTGGAGAGGCGGTTGGCGTGATTGCAGCGCAATCGATTGGTGAACCAGGTACACAGCTTACAATGAGAACCTTCCATATTGGTGGTGCTGCATCTGGTTCTTCTGTAGTGAGTAACATTATCTTGAAGAATTCAGGACAAGTTCACCTTAAAGGTGAAAAGCTTGTCGAGAATACGGATGGCAATCAAGTTGTGGTTATTCGTTCTGCTGAGTTGATTGTGCAAGACAAACTTGGGCGAGATCTGGAGCGCCACAAATTGCCTTACGGGGCAGTGTTGAGTGTAAATGAAGGATCTGAAGTGAATGCTGGTGAGATCGTGGCAACATGGGACCCACATACGCATCCAATTGTGACTGAAGTCGATGGAAGAGTCGTATTTTCGGGTCTAGAAGAAGATGTGACTGTCATCAAACAAACGGATGACCTAACTGGCAAGAGTACTTATGTAGTTATTGATCCGCAGCGCCGCCGAGGTAGTGCTGTTGATATCAAGCCGATCATTTCTTTGGTGGATGATGATAATCAGCCAATCAAGATACCCGGCACTGATGTTGATGCAAGTTATCATTTGCCTTCCGATTCAATTGTGATGGTAGAAGATGGACAACAAATACATACGGGGGATGTGATTGCGAGGATTCCGCAGGAATCTTCCAAGACTCAAGATATTACTGGGGGACTGCCTCGGGTAGCTGAGTTATTTGAAGCGCGCAAACCGAAGGAACCAGCCATTATGGCCAGTCGTGATGGTGTGATTTCGTTTGGAAAGGAAACCAAAAGCAAGTATAGATTGCTGATATCTGGAGAAGATGAAGTTGATTCTATGCTGATTCCAAAAACACGAAGAATTGAAGTGTTTGAAGGGGAGACTGTAAAAAAAGGGGATGTTGTTGTTGAGGGTCCACCACTTGCCGCTGATATTCTGGAACATCGTGGTGTGAAGGTTTTGACGGATTATATTGTGAATGAAGTACAGGATGTCTATCAGTTGCAAGGGGTAACAATCAATGACAAGCATATTGAGGTAATTGTCCGGCAAATGTTGAGAAAAGTTCGCATCGTGGATCCCGGAGATAGCCAATACTTGCGCGATGAACAGGTCGAAAAATCATCAATTTTGGGAGAGAATGAGAGATTAGAGGAAGAAGGGAAGCAGCCTGCGACTTTTGCTCCAGAGTTATTGGGAATTACCAAAGCTTCTTTAACCACTGAATCATTTATTTCTGCGGCATCGTTCCAAGAAACTACTCGGGTGCTAACGAATGCATCTATCAATGGAAAGGTCGATAATTTGCGAGGTCTCAAGGAAAACGTCATCGTTGGTCGTCTAATTCCTGCTGGTACTGGGATGGAGCATCATGAGGCAAGAAAGCGTGCGAAATTGAGCGGTCTTGATGCTGAAAATGAATTTTCACAGTTGTTTCCTGAGATGAATGTTCTAGAAGAGGATGAAACCGATCTATTGCCTTTGCAAGATACCAGTTCAACTGAGCCGAGTGGAATAGATGTTATCCATACCGATTCTTAAAATTGTTTGAGTAGTTACGAGAATAGCTCTAGAAATTCAAGAGAGAACTCAAAGAACAAGGGCGGTCAATGCCGCCCTTGTGGGTTTGTTGGGTTTGGTTAATTACCCGGTCTTTGATAGGGCGAATCCGGACAATAGTTTGTGGAATCGGTGCGCCAGTTCAAGGCCGTCGTGGCGTAGGATTCCAGTCCCGCCTTGGTCGATGCCTCCCCGAACGATCATGCTCTTTGTGGTACAGACGCATATATCGTTGTCAGCAATAATGTAACGTGCAGTACTCGAAGAAAACTCTATCGAAAAGTCACTGACACTGATCAATTAAATTTCGATAACAGAGTAGTATCGAGGTGGTCTACTACCGTCAATAAGGTTATCGGCCCAGCATAAATTTGGTAAATACACTTCTGTGCCAGACCCGGAGGTTGTCTCGGTTATGACATTGCCTGGCAATTCTGAAAGTGAACTTCCTGAGGCCAGCCATGCTTGGACGCCATGATTACGGAACATGTCATGCCCTTCTACAGTTTCCCCCAAATACGTGACTTCCGTTCCAGATGGAATGTTTGCATTGGAGATAAGTTTGAGATGACCTTCCGCCTTGGTCATGCATTTAATATTCTCATTTGGTTGCGAATTCTCCACCACTTGCTGAGATCGCTCTTTAACCCCGATCATTGGTGTTTGCGCCGAGGTGGCGAGGGGCAGCAGCTGCCTGAGCAATTACTTTTCTGGTTCTATTTTCCCATGGCGATTTTTCTTCAAAAACCCCACGATTCTCTAAATATGATGAAGGCCCAAAAAAATTAGGGATAATCCTTGACAAGAATCGATTCATCACATAGAATCTGCGCCTCAAATTTTCGGAAGCTGATGCTAAGTGACTGAACTCTGTTTACTCAAGTTTATTGCTTGCATGAAGCCAACGGATTCATATAGATCGGATTAAAATAACAGAAATATGCCGACATTAAACCAATTGGTTCGATCGCCGCGTCGTCGTCAAATTAAGAAGACGAATGTACCGGCCTTGCAAGCTTGCCCGCAAAAACGCGGGGTGTGTACTCGTGTTTACACCACTACACCCAAAAAACCCAATTCTGCGCTCAGGAAAGTTGCGCGTGTACGTTTGACCAATGGGTACGAAGTTACAACATATATCGGCGGAGAAGGGCATAACTTGCAGGAGCACTCTGTTATTTTATTGCGTGGTGGAAGAGTAAAGGATTTGCCTGGTGTTCGATACCACACAGTTCGTGGAGCATTGGATACATCAGGCGTTTCTGATCGGCGTCAGGGACGCTCAAAGTATGGAGCGAAAAAACCAAAATCCTGAATAGGCCTAGTACTCAAAGATGTTTTGAGATTGTCTTGATTCATCTTAATATGCCACATCCAATTGATTACGAAATAGGTCAGGAATTGACAGTCCTAATTTGGGCTAATGGCCTAAGCCAGAGGAGTTTTTGAGGTTGATGATAGGCGAATCCTTTGAGGTAAGTGAGTAATTCATCATGATTCAAACGAGAAAAAAGAAAAAATAACCGGTATTTGAAATGCCAAGACGTAGAGAAGTTCCAACGCGAAAAGTACTGCCCGATCCCAAGTACAAGAATGTGACGGTCGCGAAATTTATAAACATCATGATGCATGATGGGAAGAAGTCTGTGGCTGAACGAATCATGTATGGCGCATTGGACATCATACGAAAGAAAGGTAATGAAGACCCGGTTGAGGTTTTCAATTCTGCTTTGGAAAACGTTAGTCCAACCGTTGAGGTCAAGAGTCGACGTGTGGGAGGAGCAACATATCAGATCCCTGTAGAAGTTCGTCCCAATCGGCAAATGGCGCTGGCCATGCGCTGGTTAGTCACTGCAGCTAGGCAGCGAAATGAACAGTCGATGACGGTTCGATTGGCAGGAGAGTTGCTAGACGCTTCAGAAGAGCGTGGTAATGCTGTCAAAAAGCGGGTCGATACTCACAAAATGGCTGAAGCAAATAAAGCCTTTTCTCATTATCGGTTTTAATCCCAGATCCGTCAAAATGGCACAACAAACCACACCGCTAGATCGTTATAGAAATATTGGCATTATGGCTCATATTGATGCGGGTAAGACCACAACGACTGAGCGAGTGTTGTTTTATACCGGTATTTCACACAAAATCGGTGAAGTGCATGATGGTAATGCTGTGATGGACTGGATGGAGCAGGAACAGGAGCGAGGTATTACGATCACTTCGGCAGCAACCACCTGTTTTTGGTCAGGTATGGACGGTAACCGTGAGCAACATCGAATCAATATCATTGATACCCCCGGCCATGTTGATTTCACAATTGAAGTTGAACGATCATTGCGAGTTTTGGATGGAGCGATAGCGGTTTTTTGTGCAGTTGGTGGAGTCGAACCCCAATCTGAGACAGTTTGGCGTCAGGCGGATAAATATCAGGTGCCGAGATTGGCTTTTGTGAACAAAATGGATCGGACTGGGGCTGATCTTGGGAGAGTTGTCGACCAAATTAAGCATCGCTTGAAAGGCCGCCCTGTATTAATGCAAGTAAATATAGGTGCGGAAGATGATTTCAGGGGAGTGGTCGATCTAGTCAAGATGAAAGCAATCTACTGGAAGGCCGAAAATATGGGCATCGAGTTTGAGTATGCTGAGATTCCATCATATCTACTAGCTGAGTGTCAGGAAGCGAGAAACGTTCTAGTCGAATATGCTGCAGAAGGTAACGATGATCTAATGGAGAAATATCTGGATAATGGAGACATGAGTGAATCCGAGATTCGTGAAGGATTGCGCGAGCTGACTCTGAGAAATGAAATTATTCCGGTATTTTGTGGATCCGCTTTTCGAAACAAGGGCGTACAAGCCCTGCTTGATGGGATTATCGATTATCTGCCTAATCCTCTAGATATTCCGGCCATCGAAGGTACCGATATTGATGGAGATAACCAAGTGATTCGTAAGGCTAGTGATAAAGAGCCTTTCGCAGCTTTGGCATTCAAACTGATGTCGGATCCATTTTTTGGTCAGTTGGTCTATATGCGTGTGTATTCTGGAACCTTGAAAACCGGAACGATGGTTTTCAATCCCCTGAAAGGAAAGAAGGAACGAATCGGACGTATCCTGCAAATGCATTCCAATGATAGACAGGATATTGATACCGTGTCCACGGGTGATATTGTTGCGACAGTGGGTCTCAAAAGCGTAACGACCGGTGATACTCTGTGTGATTCTGCTCAGCCCGTGGTTCTTGAACAAATCGACTTTCCCGAGCCGGTTATATCCCAAGCAGTAGAACCCCGAACACGTTCTGACCAAGAAAAATTGGGCTTGGCACTGGTAAAATTAGCAAAAGAGGACCCATCATTTCGGGTCAGTTCTGACGAAGAGTCTGGCCAGACCATCATTTCAGGAATGGGTGAATTGCATCTTGATATTATCGTTGACCGATTGAAGAGAGAGTTTAATGTTGATGCAAACATCGGACGCCCGCAAGTAGCCTATCGAGAGACCATCAAGAAAATCACTGAGCAGGAATATAAATATATTAAGCAGACTGGTGGACGTGGTCAGTATGGTCATGTTTGTATTCGTTTGGAACCGGGTCAACCTGGGTCAGGCTATGAATTCGTTGATGAGATTAAAGGCGGTGTTATTCCCAAGGAATACATTCCATCAGTCGATAAAGGCATCAAAGCGAGTATGCAAGCTGGAGTCGTAGCCGGATATCCAGTGATTGATGTCAGAGTGATTTTGTTCTTTGGTTCCTATCATGATGTCGATTCCTCAGAGCACGCTTTCAAGGCAGCGGCATCAATGGCTTTTCGAGAGGCATCTCGCAAAGCAGACCCACAGTTGTTAGAACCAATTATGGCTGTTGAGGTGGTTACACCGGAAGACTACATGGGCAATGTAAATGGTGATTTGAGTGCGCGCCGCGGTTTGATTTTGGAAATGGAGGATGCTCCAAGCGGTAAAACAATTCGTGCAGAAGTTCCGTTATCCGAATTATTTGGCTATGCAACTGCACTCCGGTCAGCGACTCAAGGTCGCGCTAGTTATTCCATGGAATTTAAACGATATACACAAGTCCCTGAGAGTGTTGCTTGCACGATCAGGAATGCAGCATAGCTACTCAAAATAATCCAATATATTTGCCGAAACTCAGGAGAAATCAATAACATGGCGAAAGAAAAATTTGAGCGTACGAAGCCGCATGTAAA
>JAPOUQ010000100.1 GCA_026708585.1 Gammaproteobacteria bacterium | reverse complement strand
CGGTGATTTCTACGGCCCCAATGCAGAGGAAACGGCGGGCGTATTCAATGGCAGTAGGGACAATGACGGAACCAGTGAGTCCATGTTTGGCGTATTCGGCGCACAGACAGGTCCGTTGTAATCATCAATCAATATATACCGAGGCCGAAAAGCCTCGGTTTTTCTATATGACTGAAATTTCAGAGTTAGAGACCATACACAATGAAACAGAATATTTACCTATCCGTTCTACTTGCGGCCATGCTGGTAATAGCAGGCTGTGGAGGGGGGGGGCGGCCCCGTGATAATAACCGGAACGACCATGGATGAGTTAGCTATGGCGGTCACGGAATTGAAGGCCGCATTGAAGGCCGCCGAAGATGCAACAACCCCCACGGATGAGCAGATTATGGACATTGAAACAGCGAAAGAGAAACTTGACAAGGCTATCAAGGAAGTGGCTACCGGGGTAAATACCGATGACGCTCAAAAGTTGCTAGATGGAGATGGGACGATTATGAGTTATACCGAGCGTCTCGCAGCAATTGAAAATAAGCAAATGGCCGCAACTAGTACCAGTCCTGGAACGACCAGTACAAGTACTGGCGGCAATACTGACACAAGAACTGATCCCCCAGCTGAAAACACGCCGCTAGATAATGCACGCGAAACACTAGCAAACACATTGCAAGAATGGAGAGACAGGACAAATCCCCCCGATCAGCGGTTTATTGATAAAATTAAAGCCGCGTACGAGGCTTTCAATATGTTGTTTATGGTCGAGAGCAATCCAGGGAATCGCGAGACGGCTAACATGGTTAACCGTGATTATTTGGCTAGTTTCCCTCTTATAGAGGGAATGATGTTGGCCCCCAGAATGACACAATCAACAAATCTCGTAGCCATTCCCAACAACAGTCTCGTAACTGTAGAAATTAAGAATGTTAATGGTAATTGGCAAATCGATACGAAATATGGAAGTACTAACAGGCGGTTCAATTTGGGATCCAGCTTTACCAGCGGTTCATTTTGGGATTCACGAAGTGATGAGGTAGATATTAATATTAATACTAACAAATTTAAGTACCAGTTGGAATCCTATGTCCATGTCCCTGAAGCAATGGCAGACCAAGATGCGATGCCGGATCCAAGTCAATCGTTAATCTTCGGTGCCTGGGTTGATGAGTCAATATCCGCCGGGATGCCTAACCACGGAATACAGACATATCAAAAGTACCCGAGACTTTCTGACACTAGGTACGTAAGTAACAAAGCAGCAGGCACGGCAACATATAGCGGTCGAGCAGTAGGCATTCTTGAACAGGACGCTGATGCCGATGGTGCTTATATCCCCAGTTATACCGGTTTGTCCGGGGGTTCAGGGAGTGTGACATTGACAGCTACCTTTGCTAGCGGGGCAAATACACTTCATGGAACCATATCTGGTATTCACTCATCAGATATAATGCTTAATTCACAAAGTAGCCCAGCCACTATCACTAGCAATGGTGTTAGCAACGGCGTAATAGGAACGGGTGCAAATACCGGAACATGGGAAGCGAAATTCGTTCACGATGGTTCATGGATTGTCGGTGACTATGACTGGGAACCGAATGGCCCTTCAGCAAATGTCGATCCTGGTACTGTGAATAACTACGAGCGATACAAGGGTGCATTCGGGGCTTGTACGGGTGCAAGCTGTCCTGCTCCATAATCAATCAATATACCGGGGCGTAACAACCCCGGTTATCTTTTATGTCGGATTCTGTAGCACCAATATATTCCTTGCTTTTCGATGAGGAAAATAGACATGCCGTTCAAGTGGAACCAAATTGGGCAAATAAGACATTTGATAATACGGCTGGTTTTTATGCATTTTTTCATAATAACGAGGTCGTATACATAGGCGAAAGCGGAGATCTTGCTGAAAGAATAGGAAATCAAATAAATAATTCTGTTAGTACTCTTAGAACAAATATTGTCAAAGTTGAAGATTTCCATCGCCTTTATAACAAGGAAGATGTTGATAACTTATTGTGTGATTTCATGGTTTCTTCGGCTACTTGCAATACCTCTTGTGGACGCAGGAAAGAACTTGAAAAGTATTGGATTGAGCAAACACAACCAATATACAACGAAGAACACAATCCAGAATTTAATAAATAATTTATTCACTATGTCTGAGTTGGATCATAACCAGAGTACTGAGCATCTAAGGTCTTTAATCATTGTCTAGCTTTTTTCGAACCTGTTTAACTCTTTCTTTAGTGATCATTTTTATTTTGCCTTCTTCGGTATTCGCGCAAGAAGGTCGTTTGAGTATAGAAAAATGTAAGAAACGGTCATTATTCGGTCTGCCAATCACCCCCGTCTACCATGAAATAATTGACGCATAGTGGATACAGCTACTGACTTGTTTCGTCCTGGTTGAAGCTGGCCAATATTACGGGTGCGCCAAAAAAGATCACTGGGATTAGTATCAGTGGCAGTTGCTGAATTTGCCTGAGAAACAGTATTTCTGTAGGTGGGGTTTTTTCCACAATATCGGATAAATCATCAATCATTATCACAAGGCAAAGTCAAACATGAAGAAATCAAAAGAAGACATATCACAGATAGACGCTGGAATATCTCGAAACAATCAAAACCGATGGTGGAGAGTGAGAGTAAATGGATCTGTGATTTTTGACGCCTTTGTGTTTTTGATAGTAATCACAATACTGGCGTTTTTTCAGACGACAGCATACACAAAGGAACAGCAATGGTTTCATATCGTGTTGATCGGTGTGCAAACATTAGTGTCTGTATATGCAGGGCACAAAATTTTTCCGAAGATATTCAAGAACGATCAATTAATTTCCTTTCAGAAAAATACGCTTCGTAGCATTATTGCAATCCTTAAATCAAAGAATCAAGAAATCTTATCCTTTCAACTGCTTCAACTTGTATCTCAGACAATCGCAGACATTGACCAAAAGGTGACTACTGACTTCCTGAAAAAAGCAGGACCAAAATGTAAGGTCGTTCTTTGGAGCTTTGGAAGATAACGCAGTGATAGATACAACGAGGATTGAAGAACATATTCAAAACGCTATTGAGACGAATCAGAAATTATTACCTCGGACTAAGGTCGAAAACGACTCCTGATATGTTTTGATAATAAAGTATTTCATTGCATGAATTGATCATTCCAGTATCATGACTATTCGATCGGATGTTCATACTGAAACACATTCATTTCGCATTGGAGATATGTCACCAAGGGACTAACCTAAACGCGGTTTTCAAATTCCCTTTTGACCGAATCGAAGTGAATGCGGTATTTTCCCTCAAAAGAAAACCGGGGTTGTTACGCCCCGGTTTGTATAGGGTTGGTTATTTTGTATCAGCGTGATAGACGCCTTTAACTTGTCCGTCGCTAAAGAAGCCGTCAAACAGGCCAACTACTCCCGTTGGTCGATTTCCGGCTGTGCTGGTATAAAGTTCTGCAGTCCATTCTCCTTCTTTAATGTTATCGCCGCCGGATGTGCTACCAACTCTAGTAGCGTCGTCAGAACCTACAAGCCTTCCAACATCTCCACTATGATCAACTGTCGCTTCTTCAAGCTTCAGTTCCCATGCCGAATTGACGGCCTGTCCGGTAAACCCTGAGATCATGCCCTCAAGTGTTGTACCCATGCCAGCTGTATCATTTTCACTTTTGAAGGTAGCCGTAAGGGAGGCATCCGCCGTGAAATCACCTGCGTTATCATCCATCACGGAAACACCATGTGCCTTACCCGTATAGGTGGCCGTGTTGTTTTCGGAAGCGAGTTCAGCCGCAGCACCGAGAGATGCAGCGTCAATGTTATTAGTCCCTATAACTCCAGCTCGTCGGTTAACGGTTGATTGGCCAGATGCAGAATTATGTGTTACCCAGTAACCCCATTCTGCCCATAATACTTCGCCTCCATTGGTTTGTTCGTAGTTGCCATCGTCACCAAGTTTCCAGAATTCTGGGGTTGCTGAAGTTACCGTCGGAATGAAGTACCAACCAGATCCCAAAGTGCTCCCGCTACTGCTACTCTGTCCCGAACATTTAACGCCTTCGCTTTGATCGCAACGAAACATGCCAGGGATACCTTTGTAAGGGCCTGTTATATTTCCATTATTTGCTGGTATTGTCTCCGATGTTTTTGCGCCATCTGCCGAAACTACACGCTGTTTAATACCATTCCCAGTAATGTCCTTATTGACGACGGTAAGCACTTCGTACCAAGGGCTACCAGACGTTGAATTGCCATAAGCATCGGCATTTTCTATCTGACTCGGCATTAGTCGGGTAGAGACAACCGTGCCGCTTCTTATCTCCCCATCAGTCCCAACTAGCGTTTTCGCCGTGACTCCGGTTGGAAACTTCGGATCGGGCGTTGGGGCTGGCTTTGGATCTACGCATACACCGCCCGTAACGGTTTGACCTTCC
This sequence comes from Gammaproteobacteria bacterium, assembly GCA_026708585.1. GTDB lineage: Bacteria > Pseudomonadota > Gammaproteobacteria > Arenicellales > Poriferihabitantaceae > Poriferihabitans. The sequence goes on along the minus strand of JAPOUQ010000100.1, from coordinate 12,560 downwards.
TTGCAAGGTACTCCACCATTATTGGTATTGTCATCACCGTTATTCGACCCGTTAGTTCCTTCCACCACTGCTCCCGCTGGTGGCGTGCTTGAATTACCGCCCCCACAACCTGCTATTACCAGCATGGCCGCAAGCAGGGCGGATAGTAAAATATTTTGTTTCATTGTTTATTTACCTCATAAATTCCATATCGGGTTAGAAATCAAACCGGATACCGGCTTTGTGGTTGACGCTGTTATCCATACCCGCTGTATCTGGATCATTGCTTTGTCCTTCATAGAACACTTGCAGACCACCACCCATGTTGTGGTATAGACCCAGGGTTACTGCTGACGGATTTGCGTCGCTTCCTTCGGTCTCGCTCTGACCAAAACCAAGCAATGCGGATGTGCTGTCAGCGAGCTGTACGCCGCCCCACAATTGCGTATATTCGGTTTCCGTTTCCTTGCCATTGTCGGTGACGTTCTTGGTGCTGTAAGCAAGAATTCCATAGAACTGCCCCAGCGACAACTTGGCAGAGACACCCATGCGCTCGGTTTCCGCTCCGGTCTTGGCTTTGGTAACGGTACAAGCCCCGAGACTTTTACCGGGGTTGCGAGTCAAGGTGGGTGCACCTACTGGAGTCGTTGCTTTAGCATTATTGGCGGTGAATTTTGCGTTATCTGCCTCCCTCATTGCATCGCTTAAGCAATATACTCCATCATAGGTTTCCTTGTCTCCATCATAGGTATAACCGGAATAGGGGCCGTTACGGGCTGTTCCTGTGTCGCTTGCCGCCTTGGTTCTTTTCGTTCCCAAAACTTTCGCTTGCGCGTCAGTAAGGTCAGGAACCATGTATCTATTCCCATACACTGCCGGGGTGATATGGTCCGACCGGTCTTCGGTATCGTAGGCAAAGCCGAGGGTAAGGTTATCGGTAACCGCAACTCGTACCCCAATGGCACCGCCTTCTCCAGCAAGTCCCTCGGTACCCTCTTCATCACCGCCACCGTTCAGGCGCAGATCCAACTCCAGATTCAACGGACCCACTGAGTTGCCATACTTAATGGTGTTGGAAGCTCGAAAAGGAGTACCACCAATTCCGCCCTGAGTCCAGCTCGGATCCATGTCTACACCAGTTGAGTTATAAAAGGCACTCCACTGGTTGCCAATGTCAATACTGCCGAAACCACCGGCAACACCAACTGAAGCAATTCGGTTACTGAGACCGTTTGCTTTTTTGTCGGTAGCCAATCCGAACTCAAAATGACCACGTCCGGTCAGGCCATTGCCAATATCAGCACTGCCCTTGAGACCGAATCGTGATCCAACAGTTGAAACATCGGTCGTCGAGTCCTCGCCCGCTTTGCCGGTGTCATCGAAGTCGATTGCGTTAACAACACGCCCGTAAACGGTCGCCTCCGCCTGTGCCCCGATGGGCAACATCACCGCGGCAGAAACGACCTCTGCCACAACAGTTTTGCTTGTGCTACTCTGCTATAGGAAGTCTAATTTGGATGCAGGAATGGTTGAGCTAATCCCATAGCTTATGGATTTTCCTAATTTAGGTCGGCTTATTAGAGATATTCAGAGGGCCCTAAAAAACGCCTCCATCTAAGGTTGATTTCTGGAGGTGAATACCGATTTCTAATTGTCGATTAGATCAAATATGGTTTCAAGATATCACTTTAGTGCTTCGATTGTTTGAATGCTGTTGTGTTTCTTGCTCAATCTGCACCATGATATACACAAAAACTATCATTTTTCGGCAAACTCTTAAATACAACTATGCCCAATACGGCAGATAACGGGCAAAGATGAAATACGGTTTGCCTTGAAGTTGGCAGAACCAGCACTTCATCTGCGGACAAATCAAGCCTTATTTTTGGAATATCACGTTTTCCCTGTGCAAAGTAGCTGTCATGGTATACGCGACCTTGACAAGAGCGGTGGCCTCTTGAATTCATGTAAATGTCGAATTTCAACCTGTCAACGAGAATTTCTATGCCTGCTTCTTCATATACCCAACCTGCAATCGAAGTGAATTGATCAATCAAAAACTCTTCTTGAAGATGATTTTCGTCTTTTAGCGTAAAGTCCAGATCTTCTGAGAAACGATAGGTTTCAAAATAGCATTTCTTTAGGCAAGTGCCTCCTTTGAATGCCCACGATTGAAATAAAGCAGAGTTACTGCTGATAGCGGCCAGCAACCAGCCCAGCACATAGTCCTTGTCCACGATATTAGGAATTAGACTTACCTGACCGGCTACGGTCATTATTTCCTTTTTGCTGATCATGTAGTCCTTTTTCCCGGAACCCACAGGTTCCAGCGCGTGATCAGTCTGCATTCCTCAGCATTCCTGTCTAGGGTGGCATAGCCTGAAGTTAGGTGTTTGCGGCATTCCTCGACAAAGTAAGGCTTGAACCCGAGAGTTTCAGTCAGATAACCCAGTTTTTTGAAAAGTGCGCCATTGTTGATTTGAATGGCATAGTCCAGCAACGTATTCAGATCTGCTGGATCATTGAATATTCGCATAAATTTAAGCAGACAGTCGGTTATATGCAGCAATCCTGCACCCAGATGCAGGTCATCAATGCAGTCAATAAGCGTTTTATAGGGGTCAGAAATTTGTATTTTTACGGTTTTGCGCCAAACGGTTCTCGTACCGAACATATGGTTTTTTGAAGCGTGTCTGATAAAAAACCCCACTCCTTGGTGAACTACATCACCATAGGCGATACGCTTGCGTGTAAGTACACATACCGATCGGAACAGCTGATCCGTCAGACCCCAGTATTCCAATGCACTCCAGCCTCCAATATAACCAGGTTCATACAACTCTGGAATGAGTACCCAAGGGTCTTCAAGTACCTGTGTTTGCCCCAACGCAGAGGGTGCAACCGGCACATAAAGGCCATGCGCAACTCGTCGAATCACTCCTTGCTTATGCCATCCCGCCAACAATTGAGATGCATGCGGTCGATCTATCCCCAGTACACGCATCGTATCGGCAATGCGGATCGTATCGGATGTTTCACGAAAAACCGCCGCTAGGCGTTGCTGTCTTTTTGATGGAGTCTCCATCATGAAACTGTATTAAAATACAAATAATATTTGTATTTCTATTATATCATGTTTACTATTATAGTATTTTTTGATACTGCAAACTTATGTCGGATCACATGATCAATAGAGATATATGTCGTATAACAACCTGTGAATTCCTCATCATCCCATTGTTCTTGCATACGAATAGCCTCCAATGCCGACGACTTGATTTTTAGTACTGATCCGTCCTGGAATTTCACATCACAGAATCTTTCAGTTGCTTCTTCTACCGGAATAACATATCCAGTCAATTCCCAGTTAAGAGTTGTCCATCCAAACCATTCAATTCGTAAATCCTATGGGACTTTTCTCGCGGTTATTGGGATAGATCATTAGTTGCAGAGGTAGTCTCTGCCATAAGAGGGTTTTGAAGGAGATTAAGTTATTGGATAGTCATCTGTTGCAGAGCAATTCATGTAATTTCAGAGTGGGCTCAAGATGCTGAGAATGATAATCTGATAACAGGATTTCGGCTTGAGTATGCCATTACACGAATCGATCATTTCTCTTATAGATTGCCTAAAAAAGCAACTGCTTGATTAAGATATACCCGAAATAGGATTTGCGGCATTATCGCATGGAAACCCTATTAGAGCGATACTCTTCACTCAATCATGGTTTTACTGCACCCTAATCGACAATTAGAAATCGGTATAAATAGAAAAATCCTTGTGAAAATAGAGTATTAGTGGTAAATAAGCGTTCCGAGAAATCACCCATTGGGTGAAAAAATTAACCACTCTAACTTTCACAAGGATGATCAAAATTCTACCCTACAAAACCGCGAAAAGCAATCGAAAAATCACCGCCCGTAGCGGACTGATGGTCCCCACAACCCTACTTGAACGCCTCGGGCTCGGAAGCATCGTGGATCAACAGATGCCCACCCCGGGCAGCAATCGAGGCTATCGACACAGCACGCTCTTCCATACCTTCATCCTGATGCTGCATGAAGTGTTATTTTCCGCAATAAGTCAGAACTCGATTCCCAGATTAAATTGAAAGGAATGGGACAGTTTGTCCCAGATTGTGTAGGGTAGTTTTGGTTTCTTTTTCCAAATAGTCATGGTATCCCCATTTTACAATGATCAGCATCAATCATCCGATACTCGATTAACCATTATTACAGTTGGGAATGTTGCCAGTCGAGCCCTGTAAAGATTCTGCTGCGTGAATAGTAAGTTTCAATTGTCCATCAGCCATATGATAGATGGGCCTTCTACCACTCAGACTTTCACTTTCACGCAAGATGATTCCCACACCTTCACCTCGCCGTTCCAGAAAATATCTTCGTCTCACTGTTTGTCCTAATCCATCATTTAGGGATAGTTCAGAAAGCAGACGGGACAGTAATTCATTACGTGTAAACTGGTTGTCAGCCAGATTTTCAACCGTAAGCGTGTTTGCAAGTGCTCCCGGAGAATGGATTTCAAGTCGGTCAGAAAACATGAAAAGACGAATTTTGGAACCGTATATAGAATAATCCCGGTGGACGATGGCATTAACCAATGCTTCAAAAACGGCTCTCATACTGTATTGTGGTTTCTCTTCCCTGCCAACCTCTTTTATGGCGGAAAGCCGATTGTATTGGCTAACAAAGTTATAGGCACAGATGATTTGTTCGTTCAACGGTCCACGGCAATCCTTTGCATCAATCTGATAGTTGGCATCCCTATGCTTGCCTCTGTAAAAGACTGCCTGAATGTAACTGTTTTGAATATATTGGTCAGGCACTGGATTACACATCAAAATCCCAGAAACAGTCGCGTGGAGACTATCGTTATGGGTTATCAATAATCGACGCTGAGTCAGTGATGATTGATTGTCATTGGCTACGAACTGCATGTACAAATCCTTTTGCAGGTTATCCTGATTGGTATTTGGTACAGCCTGTTCGTCGAAAGAAATAATGCGCACCTGAGAACGACTTTGACCAACTCGGAGCAGATGTTCAGTAGTCATTTCTCTTTTGCTATTTCCGTGTCTGTAGAAATAACCGTTGCTGCTTTTGTGTAGCCAAAGACTTTTTTCAACCTGCACATAAACCAAATATCTTTCATCACCGAACTCATCTTTCACTAGAACGTCGCCGACATAAAAATCCACAAGAGGAGGATCAACAGAGTCGTGGCAAATTTCACTGATATAACTGACCAAAGTACTGATATTTGAAGTGGTAATACCAGTTATCTGACGTGTATGGTCCGCAACGCCGAAAATAACCGTGCCGCCGGATTGATTAGCAAAGGCCGCTAGTTCGTCCGAAAGGCTATCACGGTGTGGCTCCTCGACTCTCTTGCCGACGATACGGACCTCCTTGAATTCAACACCCGAGTTTTCACTCGTGTGAACCATTTCCATGACCTGTGATGCGGTGTGCATGATTAACTCTCCAGATGAATACGTCTGAAGCGCTGCTGAAAAGCCTTGCTTCCACCTTCCATGATATCGCATATACGCTTCCTGATGATTCGGGTCTGGAGACTGTCTGATTCCAGATGCGATTGCCCAGCTGCCGTCTCCAGACAGTGCACCATTTCGGAGTCACCGTTGACCACAATGTTGGCGTTATGGGTAACCACAATAATCTGGCGTTTTGTTTTAATGGACTTGATCGCCTGTACGATCAGGCTGTAAATCAGATTGTTATCCAAATCATCTTCGGGTTGATCAAGCAACAGGGGTTCATCCCCATGAGCAAGGATAAATGCCAGTAGCGCAGCAGATTTTTGCCCCGGAGAACCCTGACGTAATTTTTTCTTGTCAGATCCGTAGGTAATCTGCAAGGCATCTTCGGGGAACCATAGTCGAACCTCTATCATTGATTCGTTGGGCAGGTTCTTTAAGTGAGTCTTGAAGCGCTCGTCGTGGGCATCTTTCTTATTTTGTCGAATATCCAGTATTCGTTGCTTTACCTTCCTCCATCCACTCTCATTATAGATGGATTCCAGTTCATCGAGATCCCTTTGAAAACGGTCTCCCGCCTGAAGTATTTCCCTTATTGTCTTCTCTACGGTCACCCAGGGTTCCCCAAATGAATCAATCGTTATCCTGACTGAATCACTGCCTTTCAGCACCTTCTCAAGAAAACGCCTTCGGCGGTCGGTTAATTCAGTCCGATAGCGTTCAGCCTCTTCAACTTTCTTTTGATATTGTTCTAATAATTCATCACGTTGTTGTCTGTAGCCTTTTATTCGTTGAAGCTCTTCCTCTACCCATGAATATTTTTGCAGCAAATCAGGATAAAGATCTGGGTCAATTTCTTGCCGCTCCAAACGGACATTTAACTGCTTGTGTTGTCGCAGGTCCTGATTTAGTTCTTTCATCCATTCCTGCTTCTCTTTCTCAGCCTTCCACTGACCCAGACTTTCATCTTGCTTATCGATAATGTTCAGAATTCGCTGAATATTTTGTTGCCACTTAGCCTGTCTGTCTTGTAGTGCAGTCAGTATATCAGGATGCTGATCAAAAAGATTCACATCAATAGCCGCCATATCAAATTCGTCAAATGCTCTGCGCAATACGTCCAGGAAATCCTGCCAATGCTGTTCCGCATAGTCAATCTCCCGTAACTGCTGTTGCCGCAATCGGTATTTCCGTAGCAAGTTTCGATGACCCGACTGCTCCACCTGTTTAATCTGTCGGGCAAAATCATTTAATTGCCCCTTGAGTTGATTTTCTTCGGATATTTTCTGGATCAGTCCTATCCTCTGCTGGTGGAGTTGCTTGCAGCTGTTGCTACAATCCCGAAATGCGGTAAGATATTCCTTATGTCCTACTTCAGATGCTCTGTCAATGATTCCCAGCAATCCTTGTGGATTACTTGCCAACTCAAAAATCTGCTTCTGGCTATAGATAGCGACCGGGAACAAGGAGGTAATTTCTCCCTCTTCCTGATACCATTCTTCTGTTTCCTTATCCTGTTTTTCCAATGAGGGAATGTCCGGTTTCTCGGCCCAGTTGAGACGATAGCGCGTATTCCCTTTTCGATAACAAAGTTGCAGATGGCTGTCTTTCGTCAATAATCCGTCTGCATTCGAATTAAAGTAATGTTGATAATCCTCTTTGAGTCGATCAGGTAGTTGCCGTTCCTGTCTCAAGGTCAGGCGCATGAATTCCAACAAGGTTGACTTCCCGCTGCCACGACTGCCAACGATGGTATTCAGGAAAGGGCTAAACTGGCAAGTCAAGACATTCCGACGCCCCATGTATTTGGCATCCTTGATTTCAAAACTTTCAATGACATGTTCTGCATGCTGATTCGGTTCTGCGTCCATGTCTCGATTGACCGAGGCACTTCCATCAACCAAGGCAAGACGAAGTCCTTCAATAGAAGGTTTACCCATCTTTACCCATGTGAATACACCAAAAGTTGATGCTTTGTGCCCGTGATAATCGGAACCAAGAATTTGAGTCCAGTTCGCTTTCTCAGAGGCATAAAGCTCGGGTCTGGAATAGTCCTGATCGCACAATTTCATTGCGTAGATATTGGGATTGTTCAATATCTGAGCCAGTGATGATCCCTGCAAAGACTTGAATAATCCTTTTCTCTTATCCACATGAGCAGGAATAGCAATACCCCCATATTTTGCAATCAGGTTGATTACTTCAGTGGGTGACATTGTTGTCACACCATCGTTTGATCCTTTCGTTCCCCTATAGTCGACTGCTCCCAGCAGGGAGTCTATATCGCTCGCGGTTCTTGATGGATCGAATATTGCGAGGATATGTACGCCGCCATTGGCGGAAATTTCTACTCCCGGAAATAAGTGCACTGCCCGATACCATTGTTTATGGTTGAGTTTGCTAAGTGTGTACTTAAGTTCGTCAATCCATTTACCGCTGTTATGATCTGTGATTGCCACACAGTCGATGCCGCTTTCCATGAATACACGCAACCAGGATTCAGGAGTCATTTCACTGTCTATAAAATCCGTTGATGCAGGTGTATGTGTGTGAAAATCAAACTTCCACCATCTTGCACCGGAAAATTGCCATTCGTTCATAACATCACCTTACTGTCGTACAAAATATGATTTGCAAAATAACAACTGCTATTTTCGATTCTCCTTCTATCATGATCTACGGTCATGGACAGTGTGTTGCAGTTCGGGATTGCACCAGGAATCTATTTGACACATCATCAAAGCAAGAAACAGCACTTATAGCCACAATTTTGACAACTAATTCAATCCAATAAGAGGCAGTTGAAGTAAGCCTTATCACTTTCCTTTCTATCACGCAATACATAATCCTCTAATTATCTTGAAGGAATAACTGATTGTTCAGTTGTTTTAGCATATTATGAGTAACAGTTCGTTTCTGCTCATGAAGCAAGGTTTTTGTATGAGGTTTAATTTTACGTGACTACTCGCCCCATAAACCGATGTAGTGGGTTGAGTGTTTATCTACAGGTTTGAAGTGTTGCTGTATTTTACAGTTTTTCTTCGTGTATTCTGACTGCGTCCCCTTTCCGCATCCATTCAATCGCAGTCAGTGGATTGTATCCGAGCCGGTTCATCGTTTGCAGGTAGCTGGTGACTCGACAATAGGCTTGCGCCATCTTCACGGAGCGGAAGGTTCCGGACATTTTCTGCTTGACTTTGCTCATCCTGTGAAATCTCTCCGCGGCGTTGTTCCGATAGGAACAAAATGGGTTGCGAGCAAAGCGCAAGATCTCATTTTCGTAATTCTGAAATGCTTCGTGCAGGTTGTGCGCAGTGGTTTTCGGAGGCTTCCCTTTGGTGCTTTTCCATCCCTGAGTCCAAATCAGCCTTGACTCTGATTGATACGACCACTACTTCACCGTAAGATGGGTATTCAACGTCTTGCGGATTTGTATGTACAATGTCCTCCAACCTTCCCAATTTACTTGTCCATTTTCCATCCGCATCTGTTTCGTGGCATGGCTAGGTCTAGCGATGTTATTTTCACGAATCGCAGATAACGCTGTTTATATCCAGCTTCCGAATCCCCAAACTCACACTGGATATATCCAAGTGTTCCAAGCGCAGATATAAACGCATCCAAGGCAACTTCTCGGGGTGCATCTTTTGGCCAATAGCAATATTTTTCTGGCTACCAGAATTTAGCGTTACTCCCCGCTGCCTAAGCGATACAATTTTACCTTTCTATTTTAGGGCTGGTGGTGCGATGGTTTCTTGAATTTAGTTTTGGGAGTAAATGTGGTTCCCAACTGCCCAACATTGTTGTTGGAGGCCCAAGAAAGCCAAGCTTTAGACATTTCTACCATATTTCCATGGGATGATGCCGGTATTGAGTCTTCATTTGTTATCGCTTCTAGAGCAACAAACCAATGATCCGGATCATCACCCTCACACTTCAACTGACTTAAAATCAGAGGGAGTGCGTCAATTCCCATACCAATAATTTTTCTGTAAGAAGAACAATTGACAATATCAGATTGAGATGACGTTATCCCTCTTTACTTCGTACCATTGATTTAACAAACGGAAAAACATTCGGAGTGCATAATAATTTCAACTACTACAAGTTGTTAAGCGGTGGTCTTGTAGAACTGATGAATATCCGAGATATATGTCGAATAACAACCTGTGAATCCCTCGTCTATTTTTAGCTTGAAGATATGACTATACCAAAATTATGATCGCTACTAACCCAATCTATGCTATTAGAAATAAGGGTGAGAGATGCGATTCTCAAAATTGGAATAAGCCCTTAATTTTGATTGCAGCATATTACTGAGCCTTTCGCATAAGGTGCTGTGGAGATTCTGATACTACTATTACAGTATTTTATTTGATCAGATAAATTGGGTGTCCCTCATCATCCCATTGTTCATTCATACGAACGAACTCCAACGCTGAAGATTTGATTTTTAGTACTAATCCGTCCTGGAGTTTCACATCACAGAATCTTTCAGTTGTTTTTTCTGCCGGAATAACATATCCAGTCAATTCCCAGTTAGGAGTTGCCCATCCAAGCACTCAACTTCACAAATCTTATGGGACTTTTCTCGCGGTTATTGGGGTAGATCATTAGTTGCAGAGGTCGTTTCTGCCGCGGTGATGATCCCGCTTGGAGCCCAGGCGGAGGCGACTGTTTACGGTCGTATCAACAACGCAATTGTCCTGGAGGACACGGGCGGTTCGAATGACTCAACGGCTGACATCCAGGGCGTTGGCTCTCGGTTTGGAGTCAAAGCCAGTTCTGATCTGGGCAACGGTCTGACCGCTCATGGCCGTTATGAATTCGGTACTAATACCGACGACGGTGCAGGTGGTATCACGTCTACCCGGATTGCTACAGCCGGTATTTCTGGCGGCTTCGGACGAGTTGATGTCGGCAACCAGTGGAGTGCCTTCTATAACTCGGTCGGAGTAGACCTTGATCCGACCTGGACGATTGGGCCGGTGGGTAGTCCGACTCCTTTTCGATCTCCGAATACCATTAAATATTCCAACTCGGTTGGCCCATTGTCTCTAGAAGCAGACTTGCGTCTTGGTGATGAGGGTGGTGAAGGTGCCAGTCTGTCCGGTAATGGCGGTGGTATTGGTATCCGAGTTGCCGCAACAGAAAATTTCACGGTCGCAGCCGCATTTGATGTGGACGATCAGACGGATCTGGTGGTTACCAAAGGATTGCCAGCGAGGCCGGGTCTCAACGCAGCCGGAACCGCTGTTGTGGTCCTAGATGAAACCGATGACATGAATGGTTTAGAACATAACCGAGCGGGTATCTCCGGGAAGGTTTCATTTGGTCAGTTCTGGGGTGCACTTGGATGGAGCAGACATGAATCGGAAGATAGTGCCGGGGTTGCCCAGCCCGATCAGGAACATGTTGCAGGCTATGTGGGCATGAGTTTTTCGGACAGTACTTCGGGATGGATTGGCTACTCAACCGCCGAAACCGAAAATGAGATGGCCGAGCCGAGCAAGATCGCAGCCTGCCTATTAGCCACAAGTTTTGTCTGGACGTAAATTCGGATATAGGTATTCCGGATCCAAGCGCTTGAACAGTTCGTAAGCTCGGCCGTAGGCGCCGAGTTCGATATATCCGGTCCAGATCACTTTGTGACCGGGCGGTGGGTCGTTTTTCCGGGCCAGATAGCCGCCGAGCATGGCCATGGTCAATACCGCTCGACCCAAATTCGAGGGCGCAGGGCGTTTGCGGTCGAGGGCAACCAATTCCAGCATGCGGATTTCCAAATGGGAGAATAACACCTCAGCCGGCAACTCCGGCGTGTCCCGTCCCAACAGCACCATCGCATGCAGGCGCCAGGCAATCACCGCCTTGATCGCAATCGCCCGTTCCAGTCGATCGGCCGTTTGCAGATTCAGGAATTCGGCCTTGCATCCGGATTTCAGGATCCGGTGCCAGTCCTCAATCCGCCAGCGCAAGCGGTAGTACTCCAGTAGCTGCTCGGCAGCCTCAGCATGCTCGACCGGTAGCGTGGTCAGCAGAAACCATTCCAGCGGATCACTGCCATCACGGGGAACCGAGGTCTCCTGTACATGCACCAGGTTCAAGGGCACGCTGGTCGAGCGGGAAGAGCAAGGGTTGGCCAAGATCGTCACTGCCTGCCAACGCAATTCGCACTCCGCCAGTCGGGCTTCCCGGAACGCTTTCTCCCGCTGTCCCCGGGCCGACCGGCGGGCCGAACTCCGCATCACCTCAATTTCCACTCGGGCCTGGGCTGGAGCCTGACGGACCTGGTCAAATAGACGGGCACCCTGCGCACCCAGCACTCGATTATGTCTCGCCCGAACCAGCAAATCCACATGCTCCAACTGCCGGCATTGTTGGAAGATCTCGTAGGCATCTCCTTCCCGGTCCATGACCGCAATGCAGGACACATCCGGCACCCGTTGTGCCGCTTGAGCGCTGTCCTGTACACCCCGAATCCAACGCTGGGTCTTGCTCTTTGCGTCTTCTCCCGATGGCTCTTTCGGAGACTTTGGAGCATCAAACTCCAGATGCATCACCCCCAACGGCACGCCACTCGTCGACACCGCCAGAGTACTGTGCAGATGCAACCCCAGACTGCCTTCGCTAGACTGGTTCTTGCCAATCAGACCCAGACCTTCACAGGCACCGTGTGTGGCAAAGTTCAGATCCGTTCCGTCTTGGATCAGCAACACCGAAGACTGGTTCGCAATCCGCTCAATGGTCCGCTCACGATGCACCGCCAGAATGTTCTCAACCGACACCTCCGACTCGGCCGGATGTTCGATCATCCGGTAAAAACCAGCCACACTCGCCGCGTCTCCTTTGGCCGCCGCCGGAAACGAATCCATTGGCGATTCCGCCATCATATGGGCACTCTTGACCAGTCGTTTACTCAATCGTTTATCTCCCAGCGGCGCACCGCCAAATTCCTGTTCGCTCCAACTCCACCGATCCAAACCCGCGGCCACATCCCGTTTGACGACCTCGGGTGGGCACACCCCCAAAGCCGCTCGCCAGTCGGCGCTCAGTGGACGACACCAGA